>JANRJR010000033.1:0-26778 GCA_033763845.1 Gammaproteobacteria bacterium
AGTAGAGATGGTAATGCCAGGGGATAACACGAAGATGGTGGTGAAGTTGATAGTGCCGATCGCGATGGAAGAAGGTTTACGATTTGCAGTAAGAGAAGGTGGACGCACAGTAGGTGCGGGTGTTGTAACTAAAATACTTGAGTAAAAAACAATGGCACAGAAAATTAGGATATATTTAAAAGCATTTGATCATCGGTTAATCGATCAATCTGCAAAAGAAATTGTTGAAACCGCAAAACGGACTGGGGCTCGCATCAGTGGTCCCATTCCATTGCCAACTAAAATTGAGCGAATGACGATTTTGAGTTCACCTCACGTTGACAAAAATGCGCGTAAACAATACGAAATTAGAACACATAAGCGACTAATGGATATTTTAGCCACAGATAAAACCGTTGATGCATTAATGCGATTGGATTTATCTGCAGGGGTTGAAGTTGAAATTAGTTTGGAAGAAGAAAAGAAACAAAAGAGCTAGAAATTTAAAGAGTGGGGAATAGGTAATGGTACCGGGTTTAGTTGGGCAAAAAGTAGGAATGACACGAATATTTACTGATAAAGGTGATTCAATCGCTGTATCAGTAATTGAAGTTATTCCCAATCGAGTTGTTCAAGTCAAAAGTAGTGAGACAGATGGTTATGTTGCTATTCAAGTAACCACAGGAACTAAAAAATCGTCTCGTTTATCCAAGCCAATGATTGGACATTATGCGAAAGCAAATGTTGAGCCAGGTATAGGATTATGGGAATTTGATGTTAAAACACCAGATGACTTTAAAGTCGGTAGTGAATTAACCGTAAAATTATTTGAATCTATATCACTAGTTGATGTGGTGGGTGTTTCTAAAGGTAAAGGTTTTGCGGGTGTGATCAAGCGCCATAATTTTAGGACGCAAGATGCTTCTCATGGTAATTCTTTGTCTCACCGTGTAGGTGGTTCTATTGGTCAACGTCAGTCGCCGGGTAAAGTATTTAAAGGTAAAAAAATGGCCGGCCAAATGGGTAACAAGAATGTAACGGTTCCCAATTTGAGCGTTGTTAGAATTGATGCCGAAAAAGGTCTTATATTAATTTCAGGTGGTGTTCCAGGAGCGCCAGGATCGTATGTTGTTATTTATCCGGCGAAGGGAGAGAAACAATAATGGCCAAGAATATTGACATTAAAGCATTAGAGCTTTCACCAAAAGTGTTTGATAAACCTTATAATGAATCATTGATTCATCAAGTGGTCATTGCACGCATGGCAGGTTTACGTGCAGGTACGCATCAACAAAAAACACGTGCGGAAGTTAGTGGTGGTGGTGCAAAACCGTGGAATCAAAAAGGCTCAGGTCGAGCTCGTGCCGGCACAACACGTGGTCCGTTATGGCGTCACGGTGGTGTAACATTTGCAGCACGCCCAAATGATTACAGTCAGAAAATTAACAAAAAAATGTACAAGGGCGCTATTTGTTCAATTTTGTCTCAATTGTTACGAGACGAACGGTTATTAGTTGTCGATGAAATAAAATTAGCCAAAGCAAAAACAAAAGAATTAGTCACTTTCTTAACAAAATTAAAAGCAGTTCAACCATTAATTATTGTTAACGAAATTGATGAAAATCTTGCATTAGCCTCTCGTAATTTATTAGGTACAAATGTTATTTCAGTAAACGGTGTAGATCCGGTGTTTCTTGTAAAGCATGAGCATGTTGTGATTACGAAGCCGGCACTGCAAAAATTAAATGAGGCGTTACAACATGGCTAAGCATTCTATTAAAGTTATTTTAAGTCCTCACGTTACTGAAAAAGCAACAGCATTGTCTGCTAAAAATCAGTATGTGTTTAAAATCCACAAAACTGCAAACAAAACGCAAGTCAAAGAAACTGTTGAAAAAGACTTTGATGTAAAAGTCGCTTCTGTGCGTACGGTTAATCAACAAGGAAAAATACGAAGAGCGGGTGCAATCACAGGACGTCGAAGTGATTGGAAAAAAGCGTATGTTTCGCTCGTGGAAGGTTACACCATTACTTTACCTGAATCTGAAACAGTCAAGGATTAATGTATCATGTCGATTAAGAAATCTAAACCTACGTCACCAGGAAAGCGATTTCGCGAAACTGTAAGTCGTGAAAATTTGCATAAAAAAAAGCCGTTTAAAGCATTGATTGCCGGTTCGACAAAGCGTAAAGGTGGTCGAAACAATACGGGTCGTATTACTACTCGTCACCAAGGTGGTGGTCATAAGCGCCAGTTCCGTCTAGTAGATTTCGTTCGCAATAAAGACAATGTTACTGCTACGGTTCAGCGTATTGAGTATGATCCAAATCGTACGGCAAATATTGCATTATTGTTGTACGCTGATGGTGAAAGACGTTATATTCTCGCACCCGCTGGTTTGAAAGCTGGTGATGAAGTTTCATCGGGTCTTGAGGCAGGTATTAAATTAGGAAACAGTTTGCCACTTCGACTGATTCCGGTTGGCACAAATATTCATTGCGTAGAACTTAAACAAGGTAAAGGGGCGCAACTTGCTCGTTCGGCTGGTTCTTCTGTGCAATTGATTGCCAAAGAAGGTAAGTATGCTCTGATTAAATTAAAATCAGGTGAGTCGCGCAATGTCGGATTGGATTGTCGTGCATCGATTGGTGAAGTGGGTAATGCAGAACATAATCTGCGGTCGATTGGTAAAGCAGGCGCAAAGCGTTGGTTAGGTATTCGTCCCACTGTTCGTGGTGTGGCAATGAATCCTATCGATCACCCGCACGGTGGTGGTGAAGGTAAAACATCTGGTGGCCGTCATCCTGTAACACCATGGGGTGTTTCCACAAAAGGGTACAAAACACGTAAAAATAAACGTACGGCTGTATTTATTGTTAAGGCGAGAGAGAGGGGTTAATTGTGGCACGCTCTGTTAAGAAAGGACCATTTGTTGATTTTAAATTGATGAAAAAAGCAGAAATTGCAATTTCTGGCAAAGATAAAAAACCGATCAAAACATGGTCGAGATCTTCTGTTGTCGTACCAGAATTTGTAGGGCTTACGATTGCAGTGCATAACGGTAAGACGCATGTTCCTATTTTTGTTTCTGAAAATATGATTGGTCATAAATTGGGTGAATTTGCACCAACCCGAATTTTTAAGGGTCACTCAGCTGCGGATAAAAAGACAGCTGAAGCTGAAAAGTCAAAAGCATAGAGAGTTAGAATGATGGAAAGTGTAGCAATACTGAACAATGCGAGAATTTCGCCGCTTAAAGCGAGATTGGTTGCGGATAAAATTCGCGGACTTCCTGTAGATCGCGCATTAAATATTTTGAGTTACATGCCATTAAAAGCATCTGGCATGATTAAAAAATTATTAGAGTCTGCTTTGGCTAACGCAGAGCATAATAAGGGCGCAGATATTGATACACTGAAAGTTGCGACAATTTATGTGGACGAAGCTGGTGGCTATAAACGAATGATGCCGAGAGCGAAAGGTCGTGGAGATAGAATATTAAAACGTTTATCACACATTACAATTAAGCTCTCCGAAATTTCTCAAAAGGAAGATTAAAATGGGTCAGAAAGTTAGTCCAGTTTCATTCAGAGTTGGAGTCATTCGTGAATCAGACTCCATTTGGTATGTGGATAGCAAACGTTACCCAGAAACATTGCTTGCCGATTTTCGTGTGCGTGAATTTTTGAAAAAATCATTAGCCCACGCCAGTGTTGCACGAATTGTTATTTTGAGACCCACAAGTAGTAAAGTAACGGTAAAAGTATTTGTTGCACGTCCGGGGGTCGTATTAGGTAAAAAGGGGGAAGAAGTTGAAAAATTAAAAGGAATTCTAAGCCAAATGTTGAGTGGTGCTTCAGTGCACATCGTGATCGAAGAAGTGAAAAAGCCGGATATCGATGCGAAATTGGTTTCAGAGAGTATCGCACAACAATTAGAAAAACGAGCGATGTTCAGACGTGCGATGAAGAAAGCAATGTCTTCAGCATTACGTCAAGGTGCAAAAGGAATTAAAGTTTGTGTTGCTGGTCGTTTAGGTGGGGCAGAAATTGCGCGTACAGAGTGGATGCGTGAAGGCCGTGTGCCACTTCATACATTAAAAGCAGATATTGATTACGGTTTTTCTGAAGCGAAAACGACGGCAGGAATCATCGGCGTTAAAGTGTGGATTTACAAAGGCGATGTTTCTTCGAAGCGTGATGTATCAGAAGCCGCCGAGCAGAAGTAGAGGGTAGGAGAGTTATAAATGTTACAACCAAAACGAACAAAATTTCGCAAAACCCATAAGGGGCGTAACCGTGGGTTAGCTTTTGCAGGCTCTAAAGTGAGTCATGGTGAGTTTGGTCTCAAAGCAACTCATTGGGCACAAATTACAGCACGTCAAATTGAAGCGGCACGTAAAGTGTTAACACGTTACGTCAAACGTGGCGGAAAACTTTGGATTAAAATATTTCCCGATAAACCAATGACGAAAAAGCCTTTGGAAGTTCGTCAAGGTAAAGGTAAAGGAAGTGTGGAGTACTGGGTAGCACAAATCCAACCAGGTCGTGTGTTATTTGAATTGGAAGGTGTATCACGTGTTGAAGCTGTAGAAGCCTTTCGTTTAGCCGCAGCAAAACTTTCGGTTCCAACGATTTTTGCAGAACGTGAGGTGTTATAGTGATCCAGACAGAATCGTATTTAAAAGTAGCAGATAATAGCGGCGCACGTGATGTCATGTGTATTAAGGTGCTAGGGGGCTCTAAACGTCGTTATGCAGGCATTGGTGATCTGATTAAGGTCAGTATTAAAGATGCTATCCCTAACGGAAAAGTTAAAAAAGGTGATGTGTATTTAGCTGTGGTCGTGAGAACAGCTAAAGGTGTTCGTAGAGATGATGGCTCAGTGATTCGCTTTGATTCTAATGCAGTGGTTTTGTTGAATGCACAAAATCAGCCGATCGGTACACGTATTTTCGGACCCGTGACTCGCGAATTACGTGGTGAAATGTTCGCCAAAATTATTTCTCTCGCAGAAGAGGTTTTATAATCATGCGTAAAATTAAAAAAGGCGATACTGTAATCGTAACGACTGGAAAAGATAAAGGAAAAACAGGAAAAGTCTTAACTGTATTTCCTAGATTGCAAAAAGCATTGGTTGAAGGCATTAAAATGGTAAAAAGAGCCACCAAACCAAATCCTCGCGCGAACAAACCGGGTGGAATTATTGAGAAAGAATCGAAAATTAATCTTTCCAATGTGGCGATTTATAATCCGATTAAACAAAAAGCAGATAAAGTAAAATTTAAGATTTTGGGCGATGGAAAAAAAGTTCGTCATTTTAAATCAAATGACGAATTGATTGATATTTAAGACAGGTAAAAATATGTCAAATTTTGAGCAACATTACAAAACGAACGTAACGAAAGCATTAGCAAAAGAGTTTGATTATTCTTCTGTGATGGAGGTTCCACGTTTTGTTAAAATTACATTGAACATGGGTGTGGGTGAAGCAGTTGCTGACAAGAAAACATTAACAGCAGCAATTTCTGATTTGACAAAAATAACCGGTCAAAAACCCTTAACCACACATGCGCGCAAATCCATTTCTACTTTCAAAATTCGTGAAGGTTGGCCTATTGGATGCAAGGTTACCTTACGTCGTAAACGTATGTATGACTTTTTGGAAAAACTGATTGGCGTAGTTATTCCACGTATTCGAGATTTTCGTGGATTATCAAAGCGTTCATTCGATGGTCAGGGAAATTATTCATTCGGATTAAAAGAGCAAATCGTATTTCCCGAAATTAATTATGATGAAATTGATGCATTACGTGGTTTAGATATTACGATTACCACGACAGCGAAATCTGACAAAGAAGCGTATGCATTGTTAAAAGCGTTTCAGTTTCCGTTTAGAGAAGAGTAAGGAATTTTATGGCAAAGCGATCTGTTGTTGTCCGCAATGAAAAAAGAAAAGAGACGGTAAATAAATACTGGAAAAAACGTCAGGAATTAAAAAAAGCCGCGATTGATCCAAAATTGTCTGCGAAGAAAAGACAAGAAGCACAACGAAAATTAGCTGAATTGCCTAGAAATTCAAATAAAATTCGTTTGCGTAATCGGTGTGCGCTGACGGGACGTCCACGCGGTGTGTATAAAAAATTTGGTATTTGTCGTCATATGATTTGCGTGTTGGCATCTCAAGGACAAATTCCAGGACTTTTGATGTCAAGTTGGTAAAGTAGAGGGTGAATTAGGATTATGGTAAACGATACATTGTCAGACATGTTAGCGAGAATTAAAAATGCGCAAGCCATGGGAAAAAAACAAGTAGAAGTCATTGATTCTAAACTCAATCGCAGTGTATGCGATGTGTTAGTTGATGAAGGTTATGTGAATGCGTATGACGCTATCAAAATTGAAGATAAACCATTTTTAAGAGTGGACTTAAAATATTACATGAATAAGCCAGTTATTCAGATGATTGATCGTGTAAGTAAATCAAGTCTGCGTGTGTACAAACAATGCCGTGATATTCCCAAAGTGATTGATGGCTTTGGTGTTATGGTGCTTTCAACGTCGAAAGGTGTGATGTCACATCTGAAAGCGCGGGAAGCAAATGTAGGTGGCGAAGCGTTATTTATTATCAATTAATTTTAGGTAAATTTTATGTCAAGACTTGCGAATAAACCGTTGACCCTTCCTAAAGGTGTGACAATACAACCGCATGCTGATTTTGTGGAAGTCAAAGGTCCTAAAAAAACAGTGAAGATTGCGCTTCATTCTGAAATTAAAATTACTACAGAAGGTAGTTCTGTTTTTGTAAAGAGTGAAAAAGGCAATGAAAAAGCATTGTTGGGAACCGTTTGGGCTAACTTGCGTAATACTTTAGTTGGTGTTAGCGAAGGATTTAAATTGCACTTAGTATTGGTTGGTGTTGGATACCGTGTTCAGATTCAGGGCAATAAACTTAATTTGACCTTAGGGTTTTCGCATCCAGTCGTGTATAACTTACCGCAAGAGGTAACTGCTGAATCGCCCAGTCAAACCGAAATTGTGTTATCTTCCCATGATAATCAATTGTTGGGTCAAGTGGCGGCAGAAATTCGTCGATACCGTATGCCGGAATGTTACAAAGGCAAGGGTATTAAATTCTTAGGTGAAGTGATTCACCTAAAAGAAGTCAAGAAAAAGTAGGGTGAGAGCGTTATGAAAAAAGTAGTTAGTCGTCGTGCGCGTCGTGCAAAGAAAACACGACATAAGTTGAGAGGATTGGATATACCAAGACTATCAGTGCATCTCAGCGTTCAACATATTTATGCGCAAGTGTTAACACCAGACGGTAGCAAAGTCATTGCTGTTGCATCAACGTTAGATAAAGAAGTAAAAGCTGCGTTAGAGAAACAAGCGGCGAATATAAAATCAGCAGCTGTTGTTGGAAAATTGGTTGCTAAGCGTGCTGTTGCAGCAGGGATTTCAAAAGTAGGGTTCGACCGCTCTGGATTTAAATATCATGGTCGTGTTAAAGCTTTGGCAGATGCTGCCAGAGAAAATGGTTTGATTTTCTAAGGATATACCGTAATGTCTACAAGTTTTGGTTTTGATGCATCAACAAAAAGCGATGGGATGCTTGAGAAGCTTATCCATGTAAATCGCAACTCGAAAGTTGTTGAAGGTGGAAAAAAGTTCAGCTTCACCGCTTATCTTGTTGTAGGTGACGGAAAAGGTCGCGTGGGCCTAGGAAGTGGAAAAGCGCTGGAAGTTTCAGCGGCAATTCAAAAAGCGATGCAAGCCGCGCGTAAAAATTTGATTAAAATTGAATTAAACGGCTCAACTTTACAACATCGCATTGTTTCGTCGCATGGCGCGTCAAAGGTATTTATGCAACCTGCGTCAAAAGGTACAGGAATTATTGCTGGTGGTGCAATGCGTGCTGTGTTTGAAGTACTAGGTGTTCACGATGTGTTAGCAAAAACAATGGGTTCTTCAACGCCCATTAACGTTGTGCGTGCAACCATCAAAGGATTAGTGGATATGCGCTCCCCTCGCTATGCAGCAGATAAACGTGGTAAAAAAATCTCAGATATTTTGCCCCCCAAGGAGTCTGAATAATGATGCGTTTAAATACCATTCAACCCGCGGTGGGATCTAAAAAAACCGGAAAACGTTTAGGTCGTGGAATCGGAAGTGGTCGCGGTAAAACGTCTGGGAAAGGTCATAAAGGTCAACATGCACGTGCAGGTGGATACCACAAATTAGGATTTGAAGGTGGACAGATGCCAATGCAAAGACGTTTGCCTAAATTTGGTTTTCGTTCCAAAATTTCTCCGTTTGTTCATGAAATTCGATTGTTCGAATTAAATTTATTGAATAGCGACACGGTAAGTGTTGAAACATTACTTGCCGCAAAAATGATTAAACAAGAAATTAAAACAGTTAAAGTTATCCTAAAGGGTGAAATTAAAAAGAAATTAAATGTTTCAAAAGAGATTAAATTAACGAAAGGTGCAAAAGACGCCATTATTGCGGCAGGTGGAAAGATCGAGTCATAAACGAGAATGGCGACAGGTAATATGCAAAATCGGGCAGGATTATTTTCAGGATTGCAGGAGCTTAAACAGCGCCTTATTTTTGTTCTTTTAGCGTTAATTGTGTATAGGATTGGGGCACATATTCCTATTCCTGGTTTGGACCCAGTGAAATTAGCGAATTTTTTTCACAATGAAGGGAATGGAATATTAGGTTTGTTTAATATGTTTTCGGGTGGTGCATTGTCGCGACTCACCATTTTTGCATTAGGTGTGATGCCCTATATTTCTGCATCCATCATTATGCAATTATTAGTGTCTGTTTTGCCGTCGTTAGAAGAGTTAAAAAAAGAAGGTGAATCAGGACGGAGAAAAATTAATGAGTACACGCGATATGGAACGGTGATTCTTGCATTGTTTCAAGCGATGGGTGTATCGAAATGGTTAATTAGCCAGCAAATTGCGCTGAGTGCAGGATTGCCATTTTATGTAATTACCACGACATCATTGGTGACAGGTACTATGGTCATAATGTGGTTGGGCGAACAAATTACTGAACGTGGTGTTGGTAATGGTATTTCATTAATTATTTTTAGTGGCATCGTTTCGGGTTTGCCGGCGGCCATTGCGCGATTTTTAGAACAATTGCGTCAAGGTGAAATACAATTTTTTGCCTTAATTTTTGTGACGCTTTTGGTGGTATCCGCAATTGCATTTGTCGTATTCATGGAAAGGGCACAACGAAAAATTAAAGTGGAATATCCGCAACGTATGCAAGGGCGTAAAATTTATGCGGCGCAAAGCAGTCATTTACCGCTTAAAGTTAACATGTCGGGTGTGATTCCCCCGATTTTCGCCTCTAGCATTATTATGTTGCCATCGACATTGGCTACATTTTTTTCGGGTGACCATTCAATGATGTGGTTGCAAGATATAGGATTTGCGTTGCAACCAGGGCAGCCATTGTATGTATTGTTGTTGGCTGCTGCGATTATCTTTTTTAGCTTTTTTTATACGGCGATTGTGTTTAATCCCCGTGAAACCGCTGATAACTTGAAGAAATCTGGGGCGTTTATTCCGGGAATACGACCGGGTGAACAGAGTGCACGCTATATCGACGGGGTTATGACAAGGCTTACCTTGGTCGGAGCAGGATACTTAGTGTTGGTGGCGTTGTTGCCTGAGTTTATGTTTCTAACCTGGCATGTGCCGTTTTACTTCGGTGGAACGTCATTGTTGATTATTGTAGTGGTAATTATGGACTTTATCGCGCAAATTCAGGCTCACCTGATGTCTCGCGAATACGAGTCCCTTATGAAAAAGTCGAATCTGAAGGGAACGGGCAATCCGCTTAGATTTCTTCGGTAAAAGTTGATATACTATTGGGTTTTTGAGTCTTGGGGATCGGAAAAAATGAAAGTTAGGGCGTCAGTAGGAAAAATGTGCAGAAATTGCAAAGTAATAAAGCGTAAGCGCGTGGTTAGAATTATCTGCACGAACGCAAAACATAAACAAAGACAGGGTTAATAGGGTAGGAGAATCACAACGATGACACGTATTGCCGGCGTAAATATTCCCGCGACAAAGCATATCGTCATAGGTTTACAAGAGATTTATGGTATTGGGCCGACGTTGGCAAAATTACTGTGTGAAAAATCAAACGTGGATGGCGTTATCAAAGGAAAAGATTTAACGGAAGCACAAGCTGAATCCATTCGACAAATGATTTCACAATTGAAGTTAGTTGTTGAAGGTGATTTGCGTCGTGAAACGACAATGAATATTAAACGTTTAGTGGATACCGGAACCTACCGTGGCATGAGACACAAAAAAGGATTGCCCACACGAGGACAGCGTACCCGAACCAATGCACGAACACGCAAAGGTAAAATTAAGCGCGTAATTAAAGCGGCTGCAGCAAAAGAGTAAAACTCAAGATTAAATTGTAAGTAGGAAAGATGAAATATTATGGCAAAAGTTGATGCAAAAAAATCTTCTGATAAATCAGAGAAAGCGAAAGCAAGTGGAAAAGCTGCGGCACCTGTACGAAAAAGAAAAGCAAGAAAAGTTCCGCAAGGAATTGCACACGTTCAAGCGTCCTACAATAACACCCTTATTACCATTACTGATATTCAGGGAAATAGTTTAGGTCAAGCGAGTGCGGGAAGTGAAGGTTTCAGCGGATCACGTAAAAGCACGCCATTTGCAGCGCAGGTTGCAGCCGAAAAATTAGGTCGTCATGTGAAAGAAACCTACGGCGTTATTTCAGTGGTGGTTTATATTAAAGGTCCCGGCCCTGGTCGAGAAGCCGTGATAAAAGGGTTTACAACAGCCGGATTAAAAATTACTGAAATTCGTGATTCTACGGGAATTCCGCATAATGGTCCCCGTGGTTCCAAGAAACGTCGAGTTTAAAAATACAGGAGAATGTAGTTAGTTATGGCTAGATCCAGTGGTAAAGCATGTAAATACGCCCGTCGGGAAGGGACAGATTTATTCCTTAAATCAAAGGGTTTAAGAACAAAAAAATCGGATAAAAAACCGGGACAGCATGGTGCAAGACCGTCGCGTTTATCTGGCTACGGTGTTCAGTTACGTGAAAAACAAAAAATTAAACGTATTTATGGAATGACCGAACGCCAATTTCATAATTATTATGTGAAAGCCAGCCGTAAGAAAGGCGCAACTGGTGTTACTTTGCTTCAAATGTTAGAAGCGCGTTTAGATAATATTGTATTTCGTGCTGGGTTTGCAGCGACACGTCCTGAAGCACGCCAATTAGTGAATCACGGTGCAGTATTAGTGAATGGTAAAAAAGTGGATATTCCATCTTATCAAGTCGATGCCGGTGCGATTATTTCACTGAGTGAAAAAGGGCAGAAACAAAAACGAATCGATGGTGCTTTAGCGATTTACAATGAGAAACCTGCGCCAGAATGGATTGATACTGACACGAGCAAAAAAATGGCGACGTTCAAACGATTGCCTCAGCGTGATGAACTTCCCGCTGAATATAATGAACAGTTAATTGTTGAGCTTTATTCCAAGTAAGGGTGATAACGCATGAGTCTTATGAGTCCAGTGAACAAATTTTTGGTGCCACGTACTATCGATGTTGAAGCAATTGATAAACATCGTTCACGTATCACCATTCAACCCTTAGAAAGAGGGTTCGGCGATACACTAGGCAATGCTTTTCGTCGTACGCTGTTATCTTCAATGCCTGGTTGTGCAGTAACGCAAGTATCTATCGATGGCGTGTTGCATGAATTTGGTGCTATCGAAGGCGTTCAAGAAGATGTGGTTGAAATTTTACTCAATTTAAAAGGCCTTGCGATTAAATTAAATACCAAAGATGAAGCAACGTTATCGTTGCATAAAGATGGCCCTGGTATTGTGCATGCATCAGATATTACATTGGATCATGATGTAGAAATTGTTAATCCGGAACACGTTATTGCGCACTTAACTCAAAAAGGTAAGCTGTCGATGACGATTAAAGTACAGCGTGGCCGCGGTTATCAACCGGCGAATATTGCTGATACACATCACAAAGAAGAAGTGTTATTTGGTCTTGAAACAGAAAAGAAAAATACCATTAACGCATTGAAATTGGACGCGACGTTCACACCGGTTAGACGAGTGACTTACACCATTGAAAATGCGCGAGTTGAACAACGTACTAACTTGGATAAATTAATTATTGATCTTGAAACCAACGGTACAATTGAACCTGAAGCAGCTATTCGTCGTGCAGCGACAATTCTTCAAGAACAATTATCGTATTTCGTTGAGTTAAAGCATGAGCATCAACAAATTACGTCTGAATCCAAACAAGATTTTGACCCGTTATTAATGCGTCCAGTGGATGATTTAGAGTTAACGGTTCGTTCAGCAAACTGTTTGAAAGCAGAAAATATTTATTACATCGGTGATTTAGTTCAACGTACAGAAGCCGAATTATTAAAAACACCTAATTTAGGTAAGAAATCTTTGAACGAGATTAAAGATGTGTTATCTACCCGATCATTATCGCTGGGGATGAACATTAAAAATTGGCCTCCCGCGTCTTTTAATCGAGAAACTGGGCACTAAATTTTATAAAAGGTAAAAGGGTTTTTTTATGCGTCATGGTAATACAGGTCGTCAATTAAGTCGTAACACCCATCAACGTAAAGCGTTATTACGTAGTCTTGTGATTTCGTTGATTGATCACGGTCGTATTACGACAACATTGGCAAAAGCTAAAGAATTGCGCAGAGTAGCTGAAAGAATTATTACATTATCAAAAGTGGATTCATTGGCACGACGTCGATTGATTCATTCTCGTTTGCGAAATAAAGAAGTCGTAAAAAAATTGTTCACTCAATTAGGTCCGCAATATAAAGAAAGAGCGGGTGGTTATTTACGGATATTGAAGTGTGGATATCGTGCAGGCGACAATGCGCCTCTTGCGCTCATCGAATTAGTTTAAGGATAGAATGCATACCATACTCGTTATTGGTGCGGGTAGAATTGGAACATTAACGGCGGCGCTCTTAAAGCAAGCAAAATATGATGTTGTGCTTGCGGATGCAAAGCCGTCATCTTCTGCTGTAATTTCATTTGATATTTCAAATCCTTCTAGCGTCAAAGCATTTTTTAAAAACAAAAAGTACCAAAACATTGCCGCGGTTATTTCTTGTTTACCTTATTTCTACACTGTCGAAGCCGCAAAAATCGCTAAAGAGTATGGCTTGCATTATTTTGATTTAACAGAAGATGTCGAGGCCAGTCAGGCAATTAAAAAATTATCTAAAGGCGTAAAAACCGCGTTTGTTCCGCGATGCGGATTGGCGCCAGGATTGGTTGGTATAGTCGCACATGAATTAGCGTCGCGTTTTTCTGAAATAGACTCCATACAGCTTCGTGTAGGCGGTTTGCCACAATATGCGACGAATGCCTTACATTATGCGATTACGTGGTCTGTAGACGGCTTAATTAACGAATATGGCAAAACCTGTTATGCATTGGATCATGGTAAAAAAGTTTCATTAAAGCCGCTTGAAGATAAAGAAGATTTGGAAATTGATGGCTCTATGTATGAGGCTTTTAATACATCAGGTGGATTAGGTAATTTGATTGAATTATATTCAAATAAAGTCAATCATCTACACTATAAAACCATTCGATATCCAGGTCATTGTGAAAAAATAAAATTTCTAATGGAAGATTTAAAACTTAATGATGATCGCGAGACTTTAAAGAAAATTTTAGAAAATGCGCTGCCGAGCACAACACAAGATTTAGTCATCCTTGCGGTTTTTGTGACAGGAATGCGTGAGGGTCAGCTGCAAGAAGAGAATTTTATTCGAAAATACCTTCCGCAAAAAATCGGCGGAAAATTGTATTCTGCATTGCAATTATCAACAGCAGCGTCGTTGTGTGCAGTAGTTCATTATGTATTACAACACTCAACAAAATACCATGGATTTATTTTCCAAGAAGAGATCAGCTTTGAGGCATTGAAAAAAGACTTTTTTGGCAAATATTTGTAGTTTTCACTTAAAGGGAGAACAAAGTGGAAAAGGAAATCCTCAAACAGTGCAAAATTCAACCCATAAATTCAGGTTCGTATTCAAATACGTCGTGGCTTACTTCTGATGAGCCCGTGACAAATATTATTTCGATAAATCCTGCAACGGAACAGCCTATTGCTGAGGTGATTCCTACCAATCTCACACAATTTCAAAAGATTGTTTCACAAGCAAAAAAACATGCCGAAGCGTGGGGACAAGTTCCTGCACCAAAGCGAGGTGAACTCATTCGAAAAATTGGCGTGTTGTTACGAAAAAATAAAGAATTTTTAGCGAGTTTAATTTCTCTTGAGATGGGAAAAATCAAAGCGGAAGCGGAGGGAGAAGTGCAAGAAATGATCGACATGGCGGATTTCGCCGTCGGTCAATCACGTATGTTGTATGGAAAAACCATGCATTCTGAACGTGCGCAGCATCGAATGTATGAACAATGGCATCCATTGGGTGTTGTTGCGGTCATTACCGCTTTTAATTTTCCGATGGCGGTCTGGGCATGGAATGCATTTTTAGCCGCAATCTGTGGAAATGTCGTGATTTGGAAACCGTCTTCTAAAGTTCCGTTGTGTGCGATTGCGCTACAGCATATTTGTTCAAAAGCGATGAAAAGATTGGGTTATTCGGGAATATTTTCTCTCGCCATTACAGAAGATAAACACATTGCGGAATTATTGTTATCTAATAAACATATTGGATTGGTGTCGTTTACAGGGTCTTCTTCCGTCGGGCATCTTGTTGCAGAAACGGTATCTAAACGATTTGGGCGATATTTATTAGAGTGCAGTGGAAATAATGCGATTATCATTGATAAAACAGCTGATTTGAAGTTGGCGATTCCAGCCATCGTTTTTGGTGCAGTCGGAACGGCAGGTCAACGGTGTACTACTACGCGGCGGTTAATTGTTCATGAATCCTTAATGGAGCAAGTTGTTGATGCATTACTGCATGCGTATAAACAAATTCAAGTTGGCGATCCGTTGGATAAGCAAAATTTAATGGGGCCTTTAATTAGCGAAGATGCAATGAATGCCTTTACGCAAGCGATGTCCGAATGTCAAAAATATAATGCTGAAATTGTGGCAGGCGGTAATATTTTACCCGGTACGGGTTACTATGTTGAACCAACAATAGTTCGTGCCGAAAATCATTGGCCTATTGTTCAAGAAGAGACGTTTGCGCCTATTTTATATGTCATGAGTTTTAAAGACTTTGACGATGCTGTTCGTATGCAAAATATGGTGCCGCAAGGTTTATCTTCTGCGTTATTCTCAACGCACATTAAAAATATTGAAAAATTTTTATCTGCGCAGGGGAGTGATTGTGGCATTGCCAATATTAATATTGGAACCTCTGGTGCTGAAATTGGTGGTGCATTTGGGGGTGAAAAAGAAACGGGTGGTGGACGTGAAGCAGGTTCGGATGCCTGGAAAAATTATATGCGACGACAAACGACTACTATTAATTGGAGCGATAAGCTTCCTTTAGCACAAGGAATAAAATTCTATGACTAAAACACGTGTTTCATTTGATTGGCAATCACCATTGTTATTTGATGAGCAATTGACAGACGAAGAAAAATTAATTCAAAAAACGGCATACGATTACGCGCAAACCAAATTATTGCCTCGAATTACCAAAGCGTTTCGTGAAGAAAGTTTTGATAGAACCATTTTGCGCGAAATGGGTGAGTTAGGTTTTTTAGGTGCTACTTTAAAAGAGTACGGTTGTGCGGGTGTGAGTTATGTCAGTTATGGATTAATTGCGCGCGAAGTCGAACGCGTGGATTCTGCATTTCGTTCCGCTGCCAGTGTTCAGTCCTCTTTGATTATTTATCCAATTTATATTTATGGTACGACGGCTCAGAAAGATAAATATTTGCCTAAGCTAGTTGCAGGCGAATGGGTTGGATCATTTTGTTTGACTGAGCCAAACCATGGGTCTGATCCAGCTGGCATGCAAACGAAAGCGAAAAAGGTTGCGGGCGGGTATGAAATTTCAGGCAGTAAGACATGGATTACGAATGCGTCTATTGCCGATGTATTTATCTTGTGGGCAAAAAATGATGACAATAAAATACAGGGTTTTATCTTAGAAAAAAGTATGAAAGGGTTGTCTACGGTTGCGATGCACAATAAATTTTCATTACGAGCGTCTCTAACGGGCGAAGTCTTTTTAGATAAAGTTTTTGTACCGGATGAGAATGTATTGGAAGAAGCAAAAGGATTAGGTGCGGCGATTCATTGTTTAGAAAATGCACGCTATGGTATTTCGTGGGGTGCGTTAGGTGCAGCAGAATTTTGTTTTCACACGGCGCGTAATTATGCATTAGAGCGAAAACAATTTGATAAACCGTTGGCAGCCAATCAATTAATTCAATATAAACTTGCTGAAATGGAAACAAAAATTACCTTAGGGTTACAAGGATGTTTACGTTTAGGTCGACTAAAAGCAGAAAATAAAGCATCTACAGAAAGTGTTTCTATGATGAAACGTTATTCTACGATTACGGCATTGGATATTGCGCGAGAATCGCGAGATATCTTAGGTGGTAATGGCATTATGGATGAATATCATGTCATTAGACATGTCTTGAATTTAGAAACGGTTAAGACATACGAAGGTACCGCAGATATTCACGCTTTAATTTTGGGCGCAGGAATTACAGGTATTCCGGCATTTTAGGAGTTGAGATGAAAAACGGTTTTTTACCCAATGTGGATCCACTTGAAAGATTACCTGCGCGATTCGCAGCGTGGGAAAATGTTGCGATTGAATTGCCTAAATTATTAGTAAGTCGTTTTGTACGGAAAACCATTGAATCGCTCCCGCCATTTCCACTCGAACATTTAAAAAATACGCGACAAGTTGAACGCGCGATGCAAATTTTATCGTATGTAGGGCATGCGTATGTGTGGGGCGATAGACCTGTTGTGCAAATCCTTCCTGCTGTATTAGCGCAACCGTGGTATGAAGTGTCACAAAAATTAAATCGTCCGCCGGTACTATCGTACGCGTCCTATGCCCTGCATAACTGGAAAAAGATTGATAAAACCGGCGAAGTGGAGTTGGGTAATATCGCATTAATTCAAAATTTTCTAGGGGGGATTGATGAAGAATGGTTTATTTTAGTTCATGTGGATATTGAGCAAAAAGCCGTTCCCGCGTTAGAAAATTGCGTATTAGCGATCCAAGCGGTCAAACAAAAAGACAGCGAAAAATTGTTGAGTAGCTTGAAAAGTATTATGGTTGCGTTGGAAAAAATCTGTGATGTCATGGATAAAATGCCGCAGCATTGTGATCCGTATATTTATTATCATCGTGTCAGACCGTACATTCATGGTTGGAAAAATCACCCTGAATTTCCGAATGGATTAATTTATGAAGGTGTAGCCGACTATCAAGGAAAGCCGCAACAATTTCGTGGCGAAACCGGGGCGCAAAGTGGAATCATTCCGTGCATGGATGGATTGTTGGGCATAACTCATGAAAATGATGAGTTGAAGTCATATTTGCAAGAAATGCGTTTATATATGCCGAAAGCGCATCGCACATTTTTAGAAAAAATTGAAAAGCAAAGTCGCGTGAGAAAATTTGTGAAGAAGTCCAATGATTCGGCGTTGAGAGAAGCTTATAATATGTGTGTTAAATTTGTGAATCGTTTCCGTCAAACACACTTGAGTTATGCTGCGAGTTACATTCAGCATCAACATCAAATGAGTTCAGGAAATCCGAATGCCGTAGGGACGGGTGGAACGCCATTTATGGCGTATTTAAAAAAACACAGAGAAGAAACAGAGAAATTTATATTGACATAATTGTCATCCCGATCGTAGCGAGGGATCTCCTAAATGGATAGCAGAAGATCCTTCGCTGCGCTCACGATGACAACAAGAGATGGGTGATGCTGAAGCGAGATATTTCTACCGTAAATGTATTAGTCGCTGCCGCTGGTGGCATGATCGGATCAGGTTGGTTGTTCAGTCCGTTTATTTCTGCACAAATGGCAGGAAGCAACGCATTAATGTGTTGGATCATTGCTGCTGTGTTTATGTTATTTATTGCATTGCCATTATGTGAATTGGGAACGATGTATCCCATCTCGGGTGGTATGTCGAATTACCCGACATTCACTCACGGCAGAGAAGTGGGATTTATTTTTGGTTGGGTATCCTGGTTATCTTATGTGGTAATGACACCCATCGAAATTCAAGCGATTTTGCAGTACGCCAGTCAAGTTTTTCCGTATCTAGTCACTAAAGAAGATCATATTACAAAATTATCGTTATATGGTTATACAGTCGCGTTTGTAATCATGTCAGGCGTTGTATTATTAAATACATATGGCGTGAAGTTACTAGCAGAATGCAATAAATACGCGAGCATTATTAAATTTGCGATTCCCTCGCTTGCGATTATTAGCTTGTTATATTGTGCGCACGGTGCGCAGACGTTTAGTAATATTAATATTGATCTCTCTGGTGCAAAACAGTGGGAAGCGATTTTTTCAGCTCTTTCATTAGGTGGTGTCGCATTTGGGTTTACGGGATTTCAAAATGGATTGATGTTGGCAGGAGAAGTGAAAAATCCTGAGCGAAATATTCCGATCGCAATATTAGGTGCGGTTGCGGTTGGGTTTGTGCTGTATTTTATGTTGCAGTTAAGTTTTATTGCCGCTGTGCCCAAATCTTTATTAGCTCACGGCTGGAGTGAATTAAGTTTCAAAGGAGACAGCGGACCTTTAGTTGGATTGACTCTATTATTAGGATTAACGGTTGTTGGATTATTATTGATGTTTGATGCGTGTTTTTCGCCATTTGGCACAACATTAGTGTATACCGCGGCAACTTCGCGAATTTTGTATGGCATGGCGTTGAACGATCATTTGCCCAAAATATTACTGAAAGTAAACCGCTATAAGATTCCATACATAACGTTATATATTAATTTCTTTGTGGGATTATTGTCATTCTTGCCATTTCCCGGTTGGCAAAAAATGGTCGCGTTTTTATCGTCCGCCAGTATTTTGTCTTACGGAATAGGGCCCATTTGTTTGTTGGGGTTGCGTAAATTACAACCCGACATCAAGCGTCCGTTTAGATTGTCTTCAGCAATTTTAATTTCTTATATTGCATTTTCTGTATGTAATTTAATGTTGCTGTGGTGTGGGTTTTCTGTGCTATGGAAATTGTATGTTGCAGTGATAATTGGGTTGCTAATTAATTTAGCCTATCAGCGCAAAAGTATTTTTGAATGTACCAAAAGCTTGTATTGGTTTTTTGGGTATATGACGGGCCTATTACTGATATCACACATGGAATTTTTTACAGGAATGGCTGTAATGATTCCCTATAGTATTGCGATGCTCTATTTATCGCAGCGTTGCTTGGAAGAAGTAGTGATTAAACAAAATGTAATACAGGATACAGAATTGGCGACTTAGCTTCGTTGTCTTCAAACGTCACAATTTCGTAAGCGCTTGGATCGGCTAATAATTCACGCAATAATTGATTATTTAACGCATGACCTGATTTATAGCCTGAAAAAGCGCCAATGATAGAGCCTAATAGATACAAATCACCCACCGCATCAAGAATTTTATGTTTAACAAATTCGTCTTCGTAACGTAATCCACCGTCATTGAGAATTCTGTATTCATCAATAACAATGGCGTTATCCATGGAAGCGCCTAACGCTAAATTGCGTGCGCGTAAATATTCGTATTCAGAAATAAATCCAAAGGTTCGTGCACGACTGACTTCTTTGACATAAGACGTTGTCGAAAAATCAATGCTGGCTTCTTGCGGTTTGCCGTGAAAAAGCGGGTGATTAAAATCAATCGAGAGCGAAACTTTAAATCCTTCATAGGGTTCGAATGTTGCCCATTTGTCATCAACACGAACAGTAATTTTACGTTTGATGCGAACAAACTTTTTTGGCGCATTTTGTTCTTTGATCCCAGCAGATTGTAAAACATATACAAATGGACCAGAGCTGCCATCCATAATGGGAATTTCTGCAGCATTAACATCAATATACGCATTATCAATGCCGAGTCCTGCTAACGCAGACATTAAATGTTCAATCGTTGCAATGCGCGCACCATCTTTAATTAAACACGTTGACATTACCGTATCGCCCACATTTTCTGGGCGAGCGGGAATGCAAACTGGCGTAGGCAAATCATTTCGATAAAATACAATACCTGTATTTTCAGGTGCAGGACGAAGCGTGAGAACCGTTGGTTCCCCCGTGTGCAGTCCAATGCCAGTTGCTTTAATTGCTGTTTGGAGTGTGCGCTGTTTGATCATCGATTAAGCTTCTTCCTCTTGTCTTCGTAAGAAGGCAGGAATATCTAAGTAATCAATATCATGCGCATTTTGCGTTTCGATAGGCGCTTTGCTTGAAGACGCTTGTTTACGCAAAACGGTAGGGCGAGCTAATTCTGAATAATTAGGCTCTGCATCTGTTTTCGATAACATCACTGGTGGGTCTGTTAATTTTCCTAAACCGGTAACAATGATTGTGACACGTAATTCATCTGTCATTTCAGGATCAATCGTTGTACCCACAACAACCGTTGCGCCTTCTTGTGACGCAATCGCTTGAATAACATTTCCGACTTCATCAAATTCACCGATGGACATATCTAAGCCAGCAGTAATATTGACCAAAATACCTTTGGCGCCAGATAAATCAACATCTTCAAGTAACGGACTTGCAATGGCAGCTTCTGCAGCAGCACGTGCACGATTTTCACCGTTAGCAATTCCGGTTCCCATCATCGCCATGCCCATTTCAGACATAACAGTGCGAACGTCAGCAAAGTCAACGTTAATTAAACCCGGACGCGTAATTAATTCAGCGATACCTTGTACAGCACCGAGCAAAACATTGTTTGCGGCTTTAAATGCATTTAATAATGTTACGTTTTTGCCCAATACGCTTAATAACTTATTGTTTGGAACAATAATTAATGAATCAACATGATGCGAAAGATTTTTAATGCCTTCTTCAGCAACGATCATTCTTTTTCGACCTTCGAAAGAGAAGGGCTTTGTAACAACGGCAACTGTCAAGATTCCCATTTCTTTAGCAAGTTGTGCAACAACGGGTGCGGCACCCGTTCCAGTTCCACCACCCATGCCAGCTGTAATAAATAACATGTCGGTATCTTTTAAGTAATCTCTGATTTTGTCGCGATCGGCTTCGGCTGATTGACGACCAATTTCGGGATTTGCACCTGCACCGAGACCGCGTGTAATTTCGTCACCCAATTGTAATTTGATTGGCGCGCCTGATTTATCCAGCGCTTGTTTATCTGTATTGGCATTCATGAAAATAACGCCATCAATCTTTTGTTGCATCATGAAATTCACGGCATTGCTTCCACCGCCACCGACACCGATGACTTTTATGTTGGCATTTTGCTCGGTTGTATTCGACACGATTTTTCTCCTCAAAAATTCCCTTGAAACCAGCTTTTCATTCGTCCCCACATATCTTTAATTCCAGTTTGAGAGGGAATATCCATGCGACGATCAAAAAGATGCTGTTTTCCTGATAATAATAAACCAACCGCTGTGGCATAGATAGGACTATGAATGACTTCACTGAGCCCTGTCGCGCCTTGCGGAATTCCTAAACGAACGGGCATTCTAAAAATATTTTCTGCCAATTCGAGTGCGCCCGGCATTAAAGATGCACCACCGGTCAAAACAATTCCGGAAGCAACAGAATCTTCAAATCCACTACGACGCAATTCAGCTTGGACTAAACGGAATAATTCTTCGTAACGTGGCTCAATGACTTCTGCGAGTGCGCGTTTAGACAATCGTCTACGTGGACGATCGCCGACACCCGGGACTTCGATCATTTCTTCAGGATGTGCGATATCAACCAAAGCACATGCGTGTTTCAATTTAACTTCTTCTGCGCTCTGTGTAGGCGTACGTAATGCAACAGCAATATCATTGGTGACTTGATCACCTGCTATTGGAATAACTGCGGTATGACGAATAGAGCCTTCGTTAAATACGGCAATATCTGTCGTGCCACCACCAATATCGACTAAGCATACACCCAATTCTTTTTCATCTTCAGTTAAGACAGCATAACTGGAGGCCAATTGTTCTAAAACCATATCTGAAACATCAATGCCACATTTCTTTACGCACTTTAAAATATTTTGTGCAGCGGAGAGTGCGCCTGTGACTAAATGTACGCGTGCTTCTAAACGTACGCCAGACATTCCAATGGGTTCACGAATGCCTTCTTGTTGATCGATGATAAATTCTTGCGGAAGAACGTGTAAGATTTTTTGATCTGCAGGAATCGCAACGGCACGGGCTGCGTCAATTACTCGCTCCACGTCGGTTTGAGTGACTTCAACGTCACGAATAGCAACAATCCCGTGAGAATTTAAACTGCGAATATGGCTTCCTGCGATCCCTGTGAAGGCAGAATGAATTTGGCAGCCTGCCATTAATTCCGCTTCTTCTATGGCTTGCTGAATGGATTGAACTGTTGCTTCAATGTTAACCACTACACCACGTTTTAATCCCCGAGAGGGGTGAGAACCAATTCCGATGACTTCGATTTGATCATTAGCATTAAGTTCACCCACTAAGGTGACAATTTTTGAGGTACCGATGTCTAAAGCCACTATCAGATTACGTTCTGCACGTTTTGTCATTTCTACTCCTTTGCTTTCCACTTTACGGCTAAACCATTGTTATATCGTAGGTCGATATATTCTACTGCATTCGTATTGTTGTCAAAGAGTTTAGGATAAATTTCTACAAATCTTTTTAAGCGTTGCATCACTTCATCTTTGCCTAAAACAATAGGAATTCCGTTGTTTAACTCGATCTCCCAGGCCTCATACGGACTGAGATTGATGGCAATAATTTTTAACCCCAGCGGTGCAATAATAGACGACATATTTTGATAGCCAGCCCATACATCGGTAGCATTGGAATCGGGTCCATAGAGCCACGGAAGTGAATTTAATTTTGATGGGAAAGAAGAGGGCGAAAAAATTTGTCCCTGCAGATTAACTAATTTTGTTTTATCCCAGTGGGCGCCTGCATTTTGTTCGGTGATGTTGATAATTAATTTGTCGGGCCATTGACGTAAAATATTTACGTCTTTAATCCACGGTAAAGATAACAAAGATTTTTTTAAATCGTGAACATGTAAACGAATCATGCCCTGCGTTAAAAAAGGCGAAATGGCTTCTCGAAGTGAATCGTGATCAGTATATGCTTGCGCATCCACAATGCGAACAGAGCGAATGGGAAATGTATCAGGATTGCGTAATTTAACCACACACCATAAGAGAGTGAGTGAAAACAAAATAAACAGCGTAATTTTACGTCCCAATCGAGAAGACGTTTGTGCAACCGGTTTCCTCATCGATGTTTTTCCAAGCCTAGGTGGATCAATTTTTCAATGAGTTCTGAATAACTTAATCCTGACGCTTCCCAGCATTTGGGATACATACTGATATTAGTAAATCCCGGTATTGTATTAATCTCGTTTAAGAATATTTTTCCTTGCGGCGTCAAGAAGAAATCCACGCGAGCGAAGCCATCACAACACAGAATTTTGAAAGCTCGTTTGGAAAGTTCTTGGAACTCAGTGACACTGTTTGGCGCTAGTTTAGCAGGAACTTCGACCGTTGCACCATTTTCGTCAAAATATTTTGCAACATAGGTGTAAAACTCGTGGTGAGGGATGATTTCGCCTGGAATGGCAACCGACAAGTCGGCGTTGCCTAGCACGGCACACTCAATCTCACGCCCTGGAATGTACGCTTCGAGGATAACCTTTTCGTGATAGCCAAAGACTTCTTTGAGCGTGCTCTTAAATTGCTCTTCGGTTTTAATTTTGTGAACGCCCAAGGATGAGCCTGCGTTCGCGGGTTTCATAAAAAACGGTGAGCCAATTTTGCTTGTAATATGTTGATAATTTAATTTATCTGTTTCGTGTGAATAAAATACTAAAAAATCAGCAACCGGAATTCCAGCGTCACGCAATAAACGCTTCGTGACATCTTTATCCATATTAATAGCAGAGCCTAAAACATTACTGCCCACATATGGAATGCCGCATAATTCAAACAAGCCTTGTATGGTACCGTCTTCGCCATTAATGCCATGTAATATCGGGAAAACAATATCTAACTCCAAATATTTATCCGCATGATTTTTATACCGTAAACATTTTTTGCCAGCACCTGGGGCCAAATATAATTCTTCGTTGTTATAAGACCAGATACCGTCTTTAGAAATTTGAATGGTAAAGTAATTAAATTTTTCTTTATTAATGGCTGCTTCGACGTTTTTGACTGAAAATAAAGAAATATCATGTTCGGGCGATTGTCCGCCGCAAATTAAACCAACGTTAATTTTGGTCACGGTGTTTTTTCTCCAATAATATGTACTTCGCGTATGAGGTCTACGTTATGTTTTTGTTTAACTGTATTTGCGATATGTGTGATTAATTGCTCAATATCTTGGGCAGTAGCACTGCCTGTGTTAATAATAAAATTCGCGTGTTTAGGTGAGACTTCTGCGCCGCCTATTTTATGACCCTTTAGACCACAATTTTCTATAAGCTTAGCAGCATAGTTATTGGGTGGATTTCGAAAAACGGATCCGCAATTCGGTAAGTTAATCGGTTGAGTATTAGCGCGGTGTTCTAATAAATCTTTAATTTTTTTTAAGCTGGTTTCTTTGTCGCCGGGAATTAATTTCAAATATCCCGCAATAAACCATTCGTCTTCTTCAGGAGTAATGACATTTCGGTAACTGAATTGGTAGTCACTCGCAGGGCGAAGTTTGATTTCACCACGACGGTTGATGGTTTCACATTGCACGACATAATTCCAGGTTTCACCGCCGTGTGCACCTGCGTTCATTGCCAATGCGCCGCCCATGGTTCCGGGAACACCGGCTAAAAATTCTATTCCCGTTAAACCCATTCGCGCGCAAGTACGTGCGACAGTACCACATGCAGTACCAGAATAAATTTTGACTACGTTATCCCCCAGGCTCTCTATTTTATTTAAGAAGCTTCCTTGGGTGATGATTACCGTTCCGTCAAATCCGCCATCACGAATTAATAAATTACTTCCCAATCCTATCCAAAATATTTTTTCATCGACGGGAAGGGATTTTAGAAAATTAGTTAAATCATCGAGACTTTCGGGAATAAATAAATTTTTTGCAGGGCCGCCAATACGCCAAGAGGTATATTTCGATAAAGATTCGTGATGAACTAACATGCTAAAAAACCTATCGTTAAATTAAACTTGTAATTGTACGTGAGCTAAATTATTGGCAATGCTGCTGATGTCGCCAGCGCCTTGCATTAATAAGATGTCGTTGTCCTTGAGTGTTGTTCGTAAAATTGTATTAAAACTGTCCTTGGGTGAAATTAAGATTGCGTTATTATGATGATTTTGATGAATAAAATTAATTAAGCTTTGACTGTCAGCGCCCTCGATGTGAGATTCGCCTGCCGAATACACATCAAATAATAATAATTGATCCGCAGTGGATAATACTTTGGCAAAGTCATTAAATAAATCGCGAGTGCGCGTATAACGGTGTGGTTGGTAGGCCATGACAACTCGTCGTTCTGGCCAGGCTTTGCGAATCGCACTTAATGTTGCCGTAATTTCCCGCGGATGATGACCATAATCATCAATTAATAATACATTACCTTGTGCGGTATTGAACTCCCCGAGGACTTGTAATCGACGCCCAACGCCGCCAAAGTTTTTTAATGCCGTTTGAATATGTTTATCTTCGATGCCTGCTTCGGTTGCAATCACAATAGCAGCCAGAGCGTTAAGCACATTATGTTCGCCCGCTAAATTTAAAATAATATCCAATGGTTTTTTGTGAGGACGAAACACTTCGAAAAAGTTTTGTGTGCCGACTTGAGAAATATTTTGCGCATAAAATTCAGACGTATTATCAAAGCCGTACGTTTTAAACGGGCGAGAAATTTTCGGCAGTATTTCTTTGACTATTGGGTCTTCGTTGCACAATACCGCTAAACCATAAAAGGGCAGATGATGAATGAAATCAATAAAAGTCTCTTTTAATTCATCAAAATTATTATGATACGTTTCCATATGGTCAGCATCGATATTTGTTACAACCGTCATCATGGGGTGTAGATATAAAAACGATGCGTCACTTTCATCCGCTTCAGCAATTAGATAGTCACCTTGACCTAATTGTGCATTACTTCCAGTCGAATTTAACAATCCGCCAATTACAAACGTCGGATCTAAACCGGCTTCGGCAAAAATACTGGTGACTAAACTGGTTGTCGTTGTTTTTCCATGAGTACCCGCAATGGCGATGCCGTTTCGGGATCGCATGAGTTCGCCGAGCATCATAGCTCTGGGAACGACAGGAATATGGTGTTCTATTGCAGCCTGAATCTCAGGATTTTTGTTGGAAATCGCTGTCGATCTGACAACAGCATCAGCCCCATGGATATTTTGAGCGTCATGTTTAGGGTAGATAGTGACGCCCAGTTTTGTCAGGCGCTTGACCATGTCATTTTGGCTCAAATCCGAGCCTGTGATTTTGAAACCCTGATTGAGGAGCACTTCGGCGATTCCGCCCATGCCAGCGCCGCCAATCCCTACAAAATGCAGGTGTTTGATACGCGAAAAGGGTGTTGTGGATTGGGGG
>JANRJR010000034.1:0-7674 GCA_033763845.1 Gammaproteobacteria bacterium
AGTAGAGATGGTAATGCCAGGGGATAACACGAAGATGGTGGTGAAGTTGATAGTGCCGATCGCGATGGAAGAAGGTTTACGATTTGCAGTAAGAGAAGGTGGACGCACAGTAGGTGCGGGTGTTGTAACTAAAATACTTGAATAATTATTGTGAGTGACGGATGTTAGGCCAGTAGCTCAATTGGCAGAGCGGCGGTCTCCAAAACCGCAGGTTGGGGGTTCGAGACCCTCCTGGCCTGCCATTTTATGTTAGAATGAGTTTTTTTGAAGGATTCAAATGAATCTTAGCGTGAAAGCAGAACCTGTTGTATCGACAAATTCTCGGTGGGATAGCATAAAGTGGTTTCTAATTGTGCTGTTAATTGGGGGTGTTGTCTTTGCTAATGTTTTTCTGCCTGAGCAAGCGACAACAGTAAGACTTTTGTGGAATTTAATTGCGATTTTAATTGTTCTTGGTGTTTTTTCTGTGACGCAAAAAGGAAAGATTGCTTGGAATTTCGTAAAAGACGCAAGAGTTGAATTACGAAAAGTCGTGTGGCCAACGCGTCAAGAAACAATTCATTCTACAATAATGATTATTGTAGTTGTAATAATTACGGCGTTATTTTTATGGGGCATAGACAGTATTTTATTGTGGTTAATTAGTTTTGTAACAGGCCAACGGGGTTAATTAATGGCAACTTCTAAAATAAACAGGATCAAAATAGGCAAAGAAGAAACTGATTCGTCATCAGCAAAACGCTGGTATGTTGTGCATGCGTACTCTGGCTATGAAAATTATGTCATGCAGGCATTACAAGAAAGAATTAGACAGCATCATGTTGAGCATAAATTTGATGAAATTATTGTTCCCACTGAAGAAGTTGTAGAAATGCGCAGTGGTCAAAAGAGAAAAAGTGAGCGTAAATTTTTCCCGGGTTACGTTCTTGTCAAAATGGAAATGGATGATGAAACATGGCACCTTGTTAGAAAAACACCAAAAGTATTGGGTTTTATTGGTGGAACAAACGAAAGACCGTCCCCTATTAGTGAAGCAGAAGCAAATACGATTTTGCAACGTGTTGCAGAGGGTGTTGATAAACCAAAACCAAAAACATTATTCGAACCTGGTGAGGTTGTTCGTGTTACTGAGGGCCCTTTTGCAGATTTCAATGGAGTTGTTGAAGAAGTTAACTATGAAAAAAATCGTTTACGAGTTGCCGTATTAATTTTTGGACGTTCAACACCAGTTGAATTGGAATTTGGTCAAGTTACAAAAGCATAGTGGTTGTATTACGGGGAGCCGCAAGGCGTTGACCCATTTTTGAGGAGTTTTTTTAATGGCAAAAAAAGTACAAGCTTTTATTAAGCTTCAGGTGAAAGCAGCTGAAGCGAATCCTAGTCCACCAATTGGTCCAGCGTTGGGTCAGCATGGTGTAAATATCATGGAATTCTGTAAGCAGTTTAATGCAAAAACTCAGCAGGGTGTTGATAAAGGTATGCCGTTGCCCGTTATCATTACTGTTTATAATGATCGTAGTTTTACATTTATTATAAAAACACCGCCTGCTTCCATTTTAATCTTGAAGACATTGGGGTTAGAGAGTGGTAGCGCTACTCCAAATACAGTTAAGGTCGGAAAAATCACACGAAAACAATTAGAAGCGATTGCCAAAATAAAAGCACCTGATTTAACTTCCGCGAGCGTTGAGACTGCAATTAAAACGATTGCTGGTACCGCGCGTAGTATGGGTATAGAGGTGGAGGGATAAATCATGTCAAAACCAAAACCTGTAAAAGCTATAAAACCAATCAAGCGTCAAAGAGAAGTTGTTGAAAAAGTTACACCGGGAAGAGTATATCCTGTGATTGAAGCTTTGAATTTAGTGAAATTAGCAGCGAATGCAAAGTTTGATGAAACTATAGACGTTGCATTTAAGCTGGGAATTGACACTAAAAAAACGGATCAAGTGGTTCGTGGTTCTACCATGTTACCTAGTGGAACCGGCAAAAAAGTACGCGTGGCTGTTTTTGCGCAAGGCGCTCAAGCTGAAGCTGCAAAAAACGCAGGTGCGGAAATTGTTGGATTTGAAGATCTTGCTGAAAAAATTAAAGCTGGTGAAATGAATTTTGACGTTTTAATTGCTACGCCTGATGCGATGCGTCTCATTGGACCTTTAGGTGCTATGTTAGGCCCCCGTGGTTTAATGCCAAATCCGAAAGTCGGGACGGTTTCACCTAACGCTGCGCAAGCGGTTACAAATGCTAAAGGCGGTCAGGTAACGTATCGAGCTGACAAAAATGGTATTGTTCATTGCAGTATTGGTAAAGCAAGTTTTACATCTGAACAATTGCATAAAAACTTAGAAGCGCTGGTTGCAGATCTTAAGAAAGCAAGACCTGCTTCAGCAAAAGGAGTATTTTTCAAAAAGATTACACTTTCAAGCACAATGGGACCTGGCATTCAAATTGATGCGGGAACAATTGCGGCTTGAAGTCGTAGACCGTAGGTATAGAACGAATTATTCGTGCTATTTAAGTGAGATTTTCGACCTACGCAGACAGTGTTTACTCTATTCAAGTGGTTATCTTGGTAGGCAGCACTGTAGTTTGGCTAACCAGGAGGTACAAAAGTGGTACTTCGATTAGAAGATAAGAAAGCGATAGTTGCAGAAGTTGCTGAAGTAGCAGGACGTTCCTTATCTGCTGTAGCTGCAGAATACCGTGGCTTAACAGTGAGTGAACTGACTGAACTGCGATCGAGTGCGAGAAAAGTTGGCGTTTATATGCGTGTTGTTCGCAATACGTTAGCCCGCCGTGCGTTAGAAGGAACAGAATTCTCTTGTATGCAAGAGATTTTAGTTGGACCTCTAGTGCTTGCTTTTTCGCAAGAAGATCCAGGCGCGGCAGCGAGGCTGATTCGTGATTTTGCTAAAGAACATGAAAAGTTGGTCGTAAAAGCGTTGTCTATCGGCGGTAAACTATTATCACCAAAAGACATTAGCGTATTAGCGAATTTACCAACACGTGAGCAAGCTTTAGCAACACTGATGTCAGTGATGGTTGCACCTATCACTCAATTTGTACGTACACTTGCTGAGCCGCACGCTAAATTTGTTCGTACTGTTGCTGCAGTTCGTGACAAAAAGCAGGCGGATTAGTTTTAATTTTTTTTAATGAATAGGAGTAAACTCTAATGGCAGTTTCAAAAGAAGACATTTTAGAATCCATCTCACAAATGAGCGTGATGGACGTTGTCGATTTAGTAAAAATGATGGAAGAAAAATTTGGTGTGTCAGCTGCTGCAGCTGTTGCAGTTGCGGCTCCTTCTGCAGGTGGTGGTGCAGCCGCTGCTGCTGAAGAAAAAACGGAATTTAATGTTACGATGACAGCATTTGGTGAGAATAAAGTAAACGTTATCAAAGTCATTCGTGAAGTGACTGGTTTGGGATTAAAAGAAGCGAAAGATTTAGTTGAAGGCGTTCCTTCTTCTGTTAAAGAAGGCGTTTCCAAAGCAGATGCGGATGCTATCAAGAAGAAACTTGAAGAGGCTGGTGCAAAGGTTGAAATCAAGTAGTTTTTTGTTGTCAAAAATCTGTAATGATGAGGCCGATGTTTTATCGTCGGCCTTTGTGTTTTTTTATTTTTGAGGAAATCTGAATGTCATTAAATACCGCAAAAAAGCGTCCTCGTGATAATTTGGGTAAATCGAAAGAGATTATTGCCCCTCCATTTTTACTGGAGACATCGATTGAATCTTATCAAGGGTTTTTAGCGCCAAAAAATAACAAAGAGTCGGGGTTAGATGTCGCTTTCCGTACAGTATTTCCTGTTAAAAGTCCTTCGGGGCATGCAGTTTTAGAATATATGGGTTACAAATTAGGTGAGCCGTTGTTTGATGTGACAGAATGTCAGCGTCGAGGCTATACCTATGCAGCGCCTTTACGAGTGAAGTGTCGCTTGGTTATTTACGATAAAGAGGCGGGTGATAAGACCTCTGTAAAAGATATGAAAGAACAAGAAGTGTACGCGGGTGAAATTCCTTTAATGACACAAAATGCGACGTTTGTGATTAACGGAACAGAGCGCGTGGTTGTTTCGCAATTGCATCGTTCCCCGGGAGTTTTCTTTGAGCATGACAAAGGAAAAACGCATTCCTCTGGAAAATTATTATTTTCTGCGCGCGTTATTCCGTATCGAGGTTCTTGGCTTGATTTCGAATTTGATCCAAAAGACTGTATTTTTGCGCGTATTGATAGACGTCGTAAACTGCCCGCAACAATTTTATTGCGTGCTTTAGGGTTGTCGCCTGAGGAAATTTTAGGCGATTTCTTTGACTTTAATGTGTTCCACATTAAAAATAATGATGTCATTTTAGAACTACATCCAGAGCGCTTGCGTGGTGAAATTGCGAGCTTTGATATTAAAGACAAAGACGGTAATGTTATTGTTGAACAAGGTCGTCGAATTTCAGCTCGATATATTCGTCAATTAGAAAAAGCAAAAATCAATAAGCTGACGGTTCCTTCTGAATATTTGATTGGCAAAATATTAGCAAAGCCTGTTATCAATGAAAAAACAGGGGAGTTAATTGTTGACGCTAACGTAGAAATCACCGCTGAAATATGGAAGAAAATATTCTCAAACAATATTGATACATTTGAGACACTTTTTACAAACGATTTAGACTGCGGCCCTTATGTGTCAAGCACATTGAGAATTGATCCAACTAAATCACAGCTGGAAGCACAAGTTGAAATTTATCGTATGATGCGTCCGGGTGAGCCTCCTACCAAGGAAGCGGCGGAAGCGTTGTTCAATAATTTATTTTTCAATATTGAACGATATGATTTGTCTGCTGTTGGCCGAATGAAATTAAATCGTCGTTTGAATCGCCAGGAATTAACCGGTTCTTCGACTCTCACAAAAGAAGATATTATTGAAATCTTGCGCATGCTTATTTCAATTCGCGATGGCAAAGGTATCGTAGATGATATCGACCACTTGGGTAATCGTCGAGTTCGTAGCGTAGGTGAAATGGTTGAAAATCAATTTCGTGTTGGTTTAGTGCGTGTTGAGCGTGCAGTAAAAGAACGCTTAGGTGTTGCAGAATCCGAAGGATTAATGCCGCAAGATTTGATAAATGCAAAACCCATTTCAGCAGCGATCAAAGAATTTTTTGGTTCAAGCCAATTGTCACAGTTTATGGATCAAAATAATCCGTTATCTGAAATTACGCATAAACGTCGTGTTTCAGCGTTAGGGCCTGGTGGGTTAACGCGCGAGCGCGCAGGCTTTGAAGTGCGAGACGTTCACCATACACATTATGGCCGTTTGTGCCCGATTGAAACACCAGAAGGTCCAAACATTGGATTAATTAATTCTTTAGCGGTATATGCGCGAACTAATGAATATGGTTTTCTTGAAACACCTTGCCGGAGAGTGGTCAATGGAAAAGTAACGGAAGAAATTGTTTATCTGTCTGCAATCGATGAAGCAGACTACGTTATTGCACAGGCAAATGCGCAATTAGATAAATCAGGTAAATTAATTGACTCATTGATTAATTGCCGTTACAAAAATGAATTTACATTTACAACAGCAGATAAAGTGAATTTCATGGATGTTTCTCCTCGACAAATTGTATCTGTAGCCGCTGCATTAATTCCATTTCTTGAGCACGATGACGCAAATCGTGCGTTAATGGGGTCGAACATGCAACGTCAAGCAGTGCCCACGCTGTTAGCTGAAAAACCATTGGTCGGAACGGGTATCGAACGTGTTGTTGCAATTGACTCCGGAGTAACAGTAATTGCAAAGCGTGCTGGTGTTGTTGATTCTGTTGACGCCGCACGTATTGTCGTCCGTGTTGAAAATACGAAAGGTTCAGCTGAAGCCGGCGTCGATATTTATAATTTAATTAAATATTCTCGTTCAAATCAAAATACTTGTATTAATCAACGTCCGTTAGTGAAACAAGGCGAAATCGTTAAAGCTGGTGATGTATTAGCTGACGGTCCTTCCACAGACATGGGCGAATTAGCATTGGGTCAAAATTTACTCGTCGCATTTATGCCGTGGAATGGATATAACTTCGAAGATTCTATTTTGATTTCTGAACGTGTCGTTCAAGAAGATAGATTTACCAGCATTCATATTGAAGAATTAAGTTGTATTGCGCGTGATACCAAATTAGGACCAGAAGAAATTACACGTGATATTCCGAATGTGGGTGAAAGTGCGTTATCAAAATTGGATGAATGTGGTGTCGTGTACGTTGGTGCCGAAGTTAATGCCGGTGATATTTTGGTGGGTAAAATTACGCCAAAAGGTGAAACGCAATTAACGCCTGAAGAAAAATTACTGCGCGCTATTTTCGGTGAAAAAGCATCTGATGTAAAAGACAGTTCATTACGTGTTCCTGCAGGAATGTCGGGAACGGTTATCGATGTACAGGTCTTTACACGTGATGGTGTTGAAAAAGATCAGCGCGCGATTGATATTGAAAATATGGAATTAACGAAATTCAAAAAAGATCTTAATGATGAATTTCGTATTCGTGAAGCAGATGTGTATCAACGTTTAGAAAAATTATTAACCGATCAAGTTGTTGTTAGTGGACCGTCAGGTTTGAAATCGGGACAAAAAATTACGACAGAGTATTTGAAATCACTGCCGAAAGAAAAGTGGTTTGATATCAGTTTGAAAGATTCAGAGTTAAATAAACAACTTGAAAATACGTCAAAGCAATTAAAATCTTTACGTGAAACACTTGATGAAAAATATGACCTTAAACGAAAAAAATTAAGCCAAGGTGATGATATGGCGCCGGGTGTAATGAAAGTCGTTAAAGTTTATATGGCGATTAAGCGGCGTGTTCAACCGGGTGATAAAATGGCAGGACGTCACGGAAATAAAGGTGTTATTTCTATGATTGTGCCTGTTGAAGACATGCCTTATCTTGAAGATGGTACGCCAGTGGATATCGTATTAAATCCATTAGGTGTTCCCTCGCGAATGAACGTGGGGCAAGTGTTGGAAACACATTTGGGTTGGGCGGCCAAAGGCTTGGGATTGAAAATTGGTCGAATGTTAGATGAGCACAAAGAAGTTTCAGAAGTGCGCCACTTCTTAAAATCCATTTACGCTGGAAAAGATCAAGAAGTTGATTTTGATAAATTGCATGATAAAGAAATTCGTGAGTTGTCTCAAAACTTACGTGGTGGTGTTCCGATGGCAACGCCTGTTTTTGATGGTGCAAGCGAAGATGAAATTCGTCGATTGTTAAAACTGGCGCAATTACCGGAAAGTGGGCAAGCATATTTAACAGATGGCCGCACGGGTTTTAAATTTGATAGGCCAGTGACAGTTGGATACATGTATATGTTGAAGCTGAATCACTTGGTTGATGACAAAATGCATGCGCGTTCTACGGGATCATACAGTCTTGTCACACAACAGCCGCTGGGTGGTAAAGCTCAATTCGGTGGTCAGCGTTTCGGAGAAATGGAAGTTTGGGCGATCGAGGCATTCGGTGCAGCACATATCCTTCAAGAAATCCTTACCATTAAATCGGATGACGTTATTGGTCGCGCGAAAGCATACGAAGCCATTGTTAAAGGCGAGAACATGCGCAAGCCGAATATACCAGAGTCATTCAACGTATTGGTGCATGAGCTCAGAGGTCTCGCACTT
>JANRJR010000035.1:0-29150 GCA_033763845.1 Gammaproteobacteria bacterium
GTATTCCAGCACGCGGTTTTTAACCTCACCAGAATCTCAGAAGCCGAAACGTGAAAAGCGTTTTGACAACTATGGCAATGTCATTAAAACCATCGATACACAAGGTTATGAAACAGATAATGATTTTGATGTCAGAAATAAACTGGTTCAAACGACATATCCTGAAGTTCCTGTGAATAACAAAAATGGAACGTATTCAAAAATGCGACCCACAACAAAAAGAGGGTATAACGAGCGTGGCGTTAAAATTGGTCGAACAGATGGAAATAATCATACGACAGGATTTGTAGTCGATGAAAATGGTCAGCCACTTAAAAAAATTCTGCCTGATGGAACGGTGATAGAACAAAAAACGTTTAATGCGTTACAGCAGATGGTTGTGTTTACGGACAGTCGAGGAAAAAATTATACTTTTGGGTTTGATGGTAAAAACAATATTATTTGGCGAGAAACGCCATTGAAGCTCATTGAGCGATTTTGGTATAACGAAGCCGGTTTTTTAGGAAGCGTAACAGATTCCGCCGGAAAAACCCGGTATTACGTTCGCGATATTAACGGTAATATCGTGGCGAATATTTCACCTATGGGTAAGAGAAGACAGTTTGTCTATGATCTAGTTAGTAACAAACCCATTCGTCAAATTAATTCGGATGGAACTTTTCTTTCATCCGTCATTGATGCGTTTGGATTTACCCATCAACATATTGAGCTAGATGGTTCAGAAGTGTTCACTGAATATAATTTTTTGATGCAAGTGATTCATCTTTCCAGCCAAGGTGGAAATCATGGAACGCTGTTAAGTTATGTAATGGTAACGGGACGAATTCCTGGAGGCTATTTGTGGGGAACGTATTATCAAATTACGACAACTCCTACACCACCGCAGGATTTACATTTTACATATCGACAAGACGGAATTATTAGTGGGGCATTTGATATGGCATGGCCTCGCACGACAGAGCTTATTCATGACAGTGAGAGGCGCCAAATTAGTTTTAAAGCAACAGAAGCAGGCACGCTTATTCGACAAATTGTCAGTGCATATGATGCGATGAGTCGTCCACGCTTAACGTATGGCACGCAAGAAATCATAAAGATGTCTTACGATGGAACAATCAATATTATTCAGCGAACAGTTACGCTCATTCCGCCTATTGGAAATCCTGTGGTGGATGATTCGTGGAATTTACCTGGTCCAAACGATGATATGCAGATATATGCGGGTGCGTTAGTTAAAGTAGGCAATAATTCTCAGATTGGAATACAACCGAATAAAGGCGAGGCTTACAGTTCTCAATTTGGTTTACGTACTACACAGAGCTATCAAGATGATAAAGGGGTAACGCATACCGAAACATTAAGTTATGACGATGACTCACGATTAAGCGGTTCGTCGAGTACAGATGGATTTGTAACATCAAGAACCTATGATGGCGCAGGTCGTCCAAATGGATATTCCAGCAATTATCCAACCGATCCTCATGGGACAAGTCAATCGCAAGGATGTACGTATGATGACGACAGTGAATTATTGACAGCAAATACATCCATGACTACCTGGAAGCTCGAAAAAGTTTTAGGTATGTGGATATGGATGCCTACCACAAATCAATCTAACACCACATATGGAAATTTAAATGGTTATGGTATGCCAGGATCACAACAATCAGTTTATCCTCAACCCGATGATGATCCAGTTGTCGATAATTTAACGGATACCTATGTCAACCGAGAAATACCTGAATTAGTTCAGGTTGCAGGTACACGAACAGATTCGGATGGAACAGGTCCGTGGAATTCTGCGAATAATTTTACAGGTACAAATCCGGGTGAATTAACGGGTCAATCACAAACACAAGATTTAACGCAAGCGTCAGTATTGCGACAAGATTGTTTATTTGGAATGACGTTGCAACGTGCAGATTTCCATGGCGATGGAATTCCGGGCATGAATTCAGTCGCGATGAGTTTTACACTAAATTCATATTTCTACGATATTTTAAGAAATATCGCAGGCAGTATGTCGATGAGATTAAGTGCTGGGCAGTCGAGTAATTTCGGTGTCAATATGGGAAATATGATGCCAGGTGTGCGCGGAGTATTAGCTGCTGCAGGTCCAGCGGTATCTGATGTCACGACAGATTTTACGATTGGTAAAAAAATGATTAACCCAGTGGATAAAAGTTATCCTCCGATGAGCTCAGGAATTGTTGATGTGAAAGATGGTGATACGTTAGAAACAATCGCGCAACAAAATTGTGGAACCACGCAAGCGGTGAGTGCAATTCAAGCATTAAATGGTGGTATTAATGATCAACAATTAGTCAATGGAAATACGATAAAACTTCCGCAGTGGATTCAGTCGAAATATCAAGTTACGACAACAGAAGATTATAATATTTTAGTCAATTCCATTATGGTTAATTTATATCCGCAATTAATTGCAGCACAGCCGGATGATGATAGTTTTTGGGATGAATTTATTGATGTTGTGATTGTGGTTGTGGCAGTGGCAATTGGTCTTGCATCAGGTGGATTAGGTATTCCTGCAGCAATGGCGTCAGCCGCATTAATGGAAGCAGGTGCTGAAGAAGGTGAAATTGCATTAGGTATGCGCAGTGAATTTAGCTGGAAGGCCGTGATTCAAATTGCGATTGAAGCAGGTTTTGCAGAATATGCCGCAGCAAATATACCGACATCGTTTGAAGCAGCAGTGATGCAAGCGGGTAAATTAGCTGTGGAAGAACAATTATTAGAAATTGCAACGGGAGTGCAAAACGGATTCAATATTCAAGAAGTCTTAATACAAATGGCCAGTGCTGGAGTTATGTATCAAGCAGGTTTAGCAATTAATGCCGAAGAGCCGGAAGCGCAACAAGCGGTAAGAGTCGGAAATCAAGTTGTGTCGACCACTACCAATAGAACCGTCGATGAATTTGTGAAATATACAGAGTTAAATTTAATTGGCACCGTATCGAGTGGAATATTAAGTGCTGCATTTGAAGGTCAAAAGATAGATCTCGAATCAATGGCGGCACAATTTTTAGGTTCTGAAGTAGGAAAAATATTGTCTACTACTCCCATGGTGCAAGATATTGGAAAAGGGATACAACAAGTTGCACAAAATAATCCGCTGATTAAAAGCATGAACACTGATGTGGATAATATTGTTGATGATATCAGTAAGGGAATAACAAAAGTTGAAAATGCAGTGGAGAGATTTTTTGATCCGAATATTGCATCACCGAATGCACAAGTCCCCGCAGCATCTGTAAAACCCAAGCCCTCACAAGCAAGGGCGATGGCGAGACATGGAATTTATTCTCAAAGAACGTCTCAGCCGAATTATCTAGGCAGTACTGATGAGAATGGAAGCTACATGCCAAATTCTTTAGGTTCTGATTTAGGTTTAGGCGATGATCCTGCGATAGATAATTTTGATCCGAATGCGTACGGAGATAACTCAGGTGCTACTGTGAGTGGTAGTGGGGTGAATAAGGTGCCGAGTGAGAATCCTCAATCCAGTCAATCATATATTAAGCCCTTTAATTCAAATAGTCTGAGTGGTGCTCTAGCTCCTACTGTCAGTAGTACTTCTTTGTCGCTTAGAGAGTCAACGGATTCAGGTCATGAGTTGTATGATACGTTATCAATTAAAATGGTAGATGCAATTTCGCTAGATGCTAAAATTTCAGCGCCATATACTCAATCTATGGCCGATGGATTTTATTCTAAGATTTGGGCAGCTTATCACACGATTGATCAACAAAATATTAATTTGGAGTTTAATCCAAGCTCGGAATCAGCAGAGATGTGGGAAACAACAAAAGAGGCGGCATTTAGAGAGATTGAAACTTTATCAGGAGTCGCTTCTAGAACACAGACTCTTGCGAACGTTTCTCGTTTTATGGGCACGTATGGGCCTGCATTTGGTCCAATTGCTGAATTATCGCTAGGAATATATCAAGTCAGTGTAAATCCAACGATGCAAAATGCAATTGGAGTGGGAGGCGGTATAGGAGGCTCCATGGCGACCACTGCTTATGTTGAAAGCACCTTAGTAGGTGGAGCAGAAGCAACGGGAGTGATTGTCACTGGATTAGCAGCTCCAGAAATTATTGGAGCAGCAGCAATAGGCACATTAGGGTATTTTGCTGGAAAAACAGTTGCAGTGGATTTGTATCATGTGGTTGATGATGTGTATAACATTTTTAAAGGAGTGAGCAAGCAGTGATACAACACAATGGGTTGATGCAGATCATATTAGATGTTTTTCAAAAACTTTCTGAAGCTGAAGTTGCATTCCTGTTTTTTGGTTCAGTGTGGATTTTTACTTTAATATTAGGCTTTTTAATTATGCCAATGGTGTTTAATTTTTATCTTATACCGAAGATTGAAAATAAAATTGGCAAAAAACTTGGATTCAGTCCTGTATTAAATCTTTTTCCATATGGACGATATTTAAATAGATGGGTTGAGATTTCAAAATATATTCTTAAGCTGTATATAGACTATAAAAAAACGGGTAAATGCAGTTTGCCGGCTGGGTACGATAGAGCCTCTTTAAAACAGGCTGGTTATACTATTGATATGGTTTCGAAAGAGGAGATATTTTATTCGTTTGTGGCACAAATAAACTTGAGATTAATGATTTTTTCGTTAGTTATCTCTACAGCTATTGCATGTTTCAATAATTTTTCTGGAAAGTAAATGTTAGAAGGTTTTCTTGCTAAACTATTTTTTAAAATGGGCGTGTAATCAGTATGGTTTCTTTAGGAAATATGCTTATGCCCCAAAAAATCGTGGCTAGTTTTTTTTATGATTAAGTTCTTTTCTTTACTTGGGTACAATTTCGAGTTTCATTTTTAGTTATATTATTATACCTAGTGTCGAAAAAAGATCAGGGAAAAAGCTTCAATATGATCCATTATATAATTTTATAGTTTTCAGTAAGTGGATGACACCACAGGCAGAAGTTTCTCTATATAAAGTTAGAAGATACTTTGCATTACGGTTTAGAGGAGAATCAGAGTTGCCTGAGAAGCCCAATCGATTTGCTTTAAAAAAATTGGGTTCACTATAGGCATGGCTACACGGTTTGAAATATTAATGAGTTTTTTATGGTTGCTCAGTTTTTTGGTGATAGTTATTTGTGACGTGACTGTAATCATTCTTAATGGACGTTATAAGTTTTTTCCGTAATTTATTTCGCTAATTAAATACTTTGTCGCTTATGAAGGATATTTTGGCACATGCGACAATATGCTGCAGCGAATTTACCGACATCGTTTGAAGCAGCAGTGATGCAAGCGGGTAAATTAGCAGTTGAAGAACAATTATTAGAAATTGCAACGGGTGTGCAAAATGGATTTAATATTCAAGAAGTGTTAATCCAAATGGCAAGTGCAGGAATTATGTATCAAGCAAATTTAGCCATTAATCCAGAAGTGCCGGAGGCGCAACAAGCGGTAAGAGTCGGAAATCAAGTTGTGTCGACCACTACCAATAGAACTGTTGACGAATTTGTGAAATATACAGAATTAAATCTCATTGGCACCGTATCGAGTGGAATATTAAGTGCTGCGTTTGAAGGACAAATGGTATAGAGTGCGAATTTTCATTTTCTTAACCTCGGGCGCTTTTATTTATTGAACACACGTTATTTTTTTTTAGCTCTCTTTTCTGCGCGGCTTTCCTGTGCCTCATCATCGCTCTTATGTGATTGTTGATCTTCTTTTAGTTTTTTTTCATCACCGAGTTTTTCCAAGGGTATTTTCTCGTCTCGTTTTCTAGTAGAGGCACCTACAAGTGTCGCTGAGCTTTCAACGAGTGCTGCAGCATCCAGAAAAAATTCTGCAGTGGATGGTAGTGCATGTTGTAAAGCTTGTAGGGGTACTTTAATAAACTGAGTATAAAAGATTATTTGGTCTGAAGGTTTTTCCTTTCGAAAAGTAAAGGTTATCGCTTTTTCCAAAACCGCTGCAAAAAAATCATAAGCCCCCCTATTTTTGTGAAAGAGCGCTCTAAAAAAGGGTGTAAATTCAGATAGCGCTCTGATAATAGTGGCCGCCATATTTTGGACTGCAAGTGTTCTGCTTAAATAGTTAGAATTAAACCCACAGCTTAAATCTTGCCTATAATTTTCAAATATACAATTGAGTAATGATACTAAACGCATCCAAAGTGTTTTGATTTTTTCATTATCGTCATTCCTATCTAGACCAGGCCATAATAATTTTTCAAATAGTGCTTCAGGGAGTTTTTCTTCTTCGCTATAAAGATGATAATCTAACCTTAATTGCATTACGTTACAAAATATCGTTCTGAGAAGCAGCGTGATAGCTGGATTCTCTGGTAACTCAGTAAGGCATGCAAAAAGTGTTAAATGAAAGTCGATAAATGTTGTTTTAGCTGTTTCATCTTTTGTCTCAATAGAACTTCCTTGACGATTTAGTGTATTAAATAAGGCTAAAAAGAAACCTGGTTGTTCCTCTGCGGCTAACATAGCTAATGCTTCTTTTATATAATTTCTTGAATCAGGATAGAATAGTAATCTCTTCCCTGATGGGATAAACAAACAATGGTTTAAAAAGAGTGCTGGAGAATAGGGTGATTCTGTAAACATACGTACAGAAACATCTTCGGGTTTATAGTGTGCTACGTTTTTAAATAGACAGTGCATGATATGTTTTTTTATAGCCTCACATTTTTCAGCGTTTGCTTCAGTCATCGTATCAATATGTTTTAATAATACATGCATCGCATGAGCTCGTTCTGGAGTCGCTGTTGCAAGCGCATCAATAACGCCCGAAATTGATTGTGCATCTTCTTCCTCTAACCAGTCAGACATGCTTATTCGAACAAGTGTCTCTATAGTAGAGGCTAGGTGGCCGGAGAGTTGAGGTGGTAAGGGTATTAAATGCCTTGGATTAATTGAGATTTTATGATAAGTCCATTCAGAGTATTTGTAGATAATATTTTCGCTAGTAATTTGGTTTGTTGCAAGTAAGTAATCTAAAAGAGAATGAAAAAAATCAAAATCTTGTTGGACTTGATCACCGCTAACTTCATCAAAATATTTTTTACAGTCTGATTTATATTTATCCTCTAGTGGTTGAAAATGAGTAGCCTCATAGGTCCACAAAAGTCGTACATAACGACCCGCCATATGTATATCTGATAAATCAGTTAGCGTTTTGTAGCTATCGAATATGTCTAAGAGTGCTGCCCTTGCTAATACTAGTCCATGCCCGCGTTTTACAAGACTATTTAAGGAATCTAAAAAATGTCCGCGGGTTTGAGCGTTTCCACCTGAATAAGCTTTAAATGAGGGTTTTGCATTTCGCACTACAGGAACTAATGCTTCGCAGTGTACATCTGCTATATCTGCTTGGTCATCCAAGAGAAAAAATGACAAGAGAGGGTGCAGAGTTTTTGTTTCTATGGAAAGTGTGACAACTTTACGGCATAATTTTTTTCTTTCGCGATCTGCCAACGTTATTTTTTTTAAAGCGGTTTGTTCGCATTGTAAAATCAAAGAATAGGCTGTGTCAGAATTATAATTTACGCAACAGGAAACATCCGCAGCAATGTAAATTAGCTCTGCTAAGTGACTGGGCTTAAACGTGTCATCTGCTTTAAAGCTCAGTGAATAACCTTCTTCCCCTGCAATGCTAGTATGTCCTAGGGTTCCCGTAAGATGTTCAGCGATAAGTGTAACGATTTTTTCAAGACGGTTATTACGATTTTGTTGATTGTCTGCAAAAAGTTTTATGTCAATATCGAGTGTATACGCCCCTCTTTTTTTAGAGACCGTGACTAAAATGCCGTGATGTCGCAAGGGGAATAAATATTGGCAAGTGTCTGCGTTGTCATTGCTTGCTTTTAACAGAAGTTTGGCGTCGTCTGCTCCAAGATACTTGTAGTCATCATGCATGTGTTTGCCGAGGGCAATAAGCTGACAGCTAAAATTTTCTAATGCACCAAAAGAATTGGCCTCAGTTGATAGTTCCGCTATTTCAGCAATTGCTGCTAGGTTGGTTTGATGAAGAATAGTTAGTAAATCATGTGCAGTGCCTGGGAAACCCCCCGCATACTTGTTTACATGTTTAACATTTATATTTAAAATATTTGTTATATACAGTCTAACATCAAAATCTGGAGATAACGTATAGGTTGTGCTTCGGATAAGTTTAATGACCCCGTCTTCTAATGTTTTTGAATTTATTTTTCGTTTGGTTAGTTTGGAAAGTAGTTTTATGATGCGTAACGTCAGCAGTGCGTAATTAAATAAAATTTTATTAATATCGAGCGTAGAATGTTTTTCGAGAATCAGTTTTTTGATAAATATGTCATATGTGTTAACGGCTCTTAGCACCAAAGCTAAAATAGTGGGAATTGTAAACGGAAGCCCGTTGTTTTTTAATTCAGCCAAGTTTAATTTGCTGACAAATACAAGTAATGCTTGGTTGAGCTTATAGAATTGTTTTGCCTTACTCGTATCTTCCAGTAGAGCTAGTCGTTGTCCCAATATGAGTAAGTCATTAAATAAAGTATTTTCGGTTCCCAATTGTTCAAAGAGGGTGTTGATATGCGCGAGAATTTTTGGGATTTCATCGAGAGAAATCAAGCAATCAAACCAAGCAGATAATAATGATAGTTTTGAAAACACACTAACAATAGCATTAAATTTTCGCAAGTTGTCTTTTTTAGTAAGCAATGTATTTAAAGTAAGATAAAATTTTTCTTTTTTTGCTGCATCGTCAAAAAGTCGATCGAATTTGGTGTATATCATTTGATACGCTTCAAATTCTGTTTGTTCGCGATAAGCTTGGGGTGATGACTGTAGTGTTTGAAATTCTTGCAATAACATCACGAAGCCATGCGTACGAACATAGTTTTTCTCAGGTGTCTGTCTCAGTAGCCTTAGAAAGGCGGTGCGGTAAAGTAATAATTCAGGTGTATCTTGATCCTGAGCGTGTTCCTTTAGATAAACGGCTAAAACAACTGCTGACCTGAAATTTCCGCGATGCTCTTCTTCGAGTATTGTCCACTGTAAAAATTTATATGCGTAATAAATGACGGCGTCACACAGTAATACTAAATTGTCTGGCGAGTGCTTTTGTAGTTGGGCAAATAAAGTTTTGCTGAGTTTGTGACGGTGTTTTGTCGGTAAGTATTTTTTCAATGTATTATTGTCTATATCGTTAAGATTACCGCAATCACTTGAAATAGATTCAGTAAATGGCATGCTATGCCAGCCGTTTTCAATATCGCTTTCGTCGGGTGGTGTATCTGTATTGATTAATTCTTGTCGTTGAAAGTCAATGACAAGGTAGAGTTTTGTAAAATTATCATTATCCTTTGTGGTATCGACATAATAGACTGGTACACCCCAGTGTTGAAAATTCACCATTGGGTGAGACAGTAAACCGGGTCTGTCTGTGACAAAAATAGCTTTAATTTTTGTTTTATCAGGTAATGCTGCGTATTGTCGTACAGCTTCAGCAGCCGTGAATCCTGAAAACACTTCATTTTTTTTAAGAACAATCACATGTTCTTTCATTGAGGTAAGTGCGGTGCATAAGCGATGATTAGGTGACTCGTGAAAATAGGTGTTGCTTAAATATTGTGGTTTTGCACATGTGTTTTGTTGATATTCTCTGACTTGCAATAAAGCTATTTTTCCGGTTTGTATAGCAAATTCAATTTCTACATCGCAGCCAAGTGTTTGTTTAATTCTGCGCGCTAGGTGAGAGAGTTTTAAAATATGATCTTTTTTGAGTGTGCTACGCGTAGCTAACTCAAAATTGCTTTTTACGCGAACTAATTCGGTAGGAATTTCTTTCCTGGACTCCAATCGGTAAGATTTATTTTTCAGAGACGGGATAATAAAATCATTAGACATGACAGTATATTTGTCAGCAGGAACTTCTGGGCGGGTTCCGACTTCTGCGCCAAAACCCGCTTGAAAGGTTACGATATTCGGTGTATTGGTAATTGGTTCAACGCTGATTAAGTTTCCTGTTATTAAAATATTGTTTTGCTCTGTTCTTAAACAGGTTTGGATTAATACTGCCAAGGTTGGCAGTGTGGTCAGTAATTTTTCGGCCTCGTGAAGACACGTTGCGGTTTGCAATTGCTGATTCAGACTGTCTTCAGAAAAGTAAGAACAGAGAACGCGGATGAGCTCAGGTTTGATGCAATCCCATTCGTTTTTTACACCTTGGCGTGTTTCGTTGCCTCCTGCATTAGGACTGCCTTTAATGTCTTCATTGCTGCTGCTTCTCAAAATTAAATAAGTATTTGGCGAAAAGAGTTTAATAATTTCAGTTTCAACGATACTTTTTAATTTGCCAGAGCTGCTGAGTTTTTCTCGAACTAATTCGCGTCGTTTTTGCAGTACAGTTATAATTTCTGGGGTCAATTTTTTTTGTTTATAGCACGCTGCGATCGCTTCTGTGTTTATTGACCTGAGTGTTGGCTCGAGGGTTTGCTCAAGACAAGAGAGCGCGTGATCGTGTGTGAAATGGCGAGAGTCTAGAACACAGAAATCCTTCTGCTCCTGTTCATTGAGCTGTGTTTTTAGCCAATTCAGTTTGGCCGCTTTGTAGCCAATACTAGTTGCGTCTTTTTGGATTTGCTCGTTCAAAAGATTCTCTCCCGCAGGTTAGGGTTGTGACGTTTCCTATATTACAATAAGTTCTTGAGGGATGTGAGATTTAGAGAATTGCCTGTCAAATTCTTACGGTGTAAACACATAAACGAAAATCGGGTAGTTGCGCCACCTCCTGCAAATAAACGTCTTTGTGATTCTGTTGCTTCTCTACTTCAGAGTGATGAAGTTTGTGGCGCTAGTTGTTTTGATGCAAAAAATCTTTTACTGGCCGCTAAGATTGTTTATAAAACACATTTTAAAAACCTATAAAAATTTTAATTTTTTCATAAATTGTTGCTTATTTTTAGCGTACTGTGTTGCATGGGGTGAGCCTTAAACATGAGCTACAGATTGTACTGAGGACATAGGTAATACTTTATGTTAGTCTGTGGCAGGAAAGTTTTTCGTTGCATAAGGAAATGCCGATGCTGTGTATAGTAAATCGTCACAAAAATCCTGTTAGCTTCCTCAGAAATGCTATTAATCCTATCGATAAAATAACTCATTTTTCAGAGGCGTATTTTTAATTTATATGTAAAATTTTTTCGTAAAATATCAATCGAAGGAAAATGTTATGAAGCCTACTGAAGAACAAATACAAGCATTTAAATTTCTGGTCGATCCTCATAGATTCGATAATACGGAGCATTTTAGAAATGTTGATGATCCTAATGGAGGATGGGAAGAAAAATCATTTCCTGCTCGTCTATCGAGATCATTTCGACAAAGAATGATGGCTTATGAGCCTGCTTATCAGCACTTTAAAAAAGTTTTTCCGAAAACGTCCCTTAACGCTGATTCGCCTGAACAATGGCAAGCTTTTGCAGATTGTGACAGCTTCTTGAAAGATAACAAAAGCTTTCAAAACGTTGAAATTCCAGAAAATGGGAGGTTGCTTCTACTGAAAGAACAAAATGACTATGAGTGGTGGAAAAATGCACATGAATATGTAGAAGGAAAAGTTATAGGTTTCTTAGATCCGCAGATTGATGTTTTTGGTGTACAGTTGCCTACATTAAATCCGCACGGTTTCTTGATTAATCTGGAAGGAAAAAAGTGGGCCAAGGATTTTTTAGTTAATTCCCCAGAACCATTGTGGAAGGATTTTTATGAGAGTTTTAAAAATAATCCTGAAACAATACTGGAAACAGCAAGTGATACCCGTTTTCCGTTAGAGCACACGAATAGGCTTTATCTAAGATACATGGTAGACAAGCTGAAGAGCGATCCTGGTATAAATGAAAAGGATCGAGCAAAAATGATAGAAGATATTGAAAAAATTCTCAAAAATGTATTCAAAGAAGGTGTGAATGAATTTTCTCAGTCTGTCGGAAATGTCTTAAGCAGTCAGAAGTTTTCTGATTTTATTGGAGAGCGTTTGCGTAAAGCTTTTGAAGAGTCTGGTATTCTTGCTCATTTGAGTTCTCTCGATGATTTAATTTCTGGTGTGAAATCAAGAGTAGATTTCATAGAAAAAGGAACTAAAAGAGCGCTAGAAATACTTGAAAAATTTGAGAGCGAGAGAAAAAAAGAGAATGAAGAAACGGAAATAGATAAAATCGAAGCTTTTGTAAAAGGATTTCATTTTTTAGGTCAGGTTGGGCAATTAATCGGATCCCCGGTGATTGGCAAAGTCGCGATATTTGGTGAGCATGCTGGTCGTATGGTTCAGGCTATGATTGAATTAAGAAAGCTTAGCTTAGTAAAAACAGGAATATTTAAAATTGTTAGTGGGTGGTTCACGGTTGGTAGTACTTTCTTAAGTTTAATCCTTTCTTTTTTAGGTGGTGGTCCGGATCCGTTACTTTTGGAGATTTTGTCTAGACTTAAAGAAATTGATAAAAAACTCACAAAACTTCTTCATGATGTCGATTTTATCGATTACAAAATGGATGTCTACCATATCGAAGTATTGAGAAATTTTGTTTCTACTTTTGGTCATCTGAGAATGATTAGGTATATGGCAGCACAGCTTTCGAATGACATCGAAAATTTTAGGCAGGAAGTAATTGACATAGCTGTTGGTCAACATAAGTTGAAGTATGAGGAATTAGCTTCACGAGTAAGTAACCATAAATACTTCAATGTAAGTGCAGATCTTTTTCAACAAACATTTGAAGGTTTGTCGCTTCTGGCTATAAGTGTACCGCGATTGCCATTATACACATCTTCCAATACAGCAGTTTTATCGAATGGGGAATTAAATTATAGAGAAATGAAAACTCGACTTAATAGAGGTTTTCAACATTGCTTGGGTCTGTTGTTGGAGCTATCAGAAGTTGCTCACGGATATTCAAAGCACCCTGTTGAGTATGAAATGGATGGTAATAATGCGTTGAGTATCAATATTCCAGCTTATTTTTCTGGGGTGAGTTTGTTCATAAAATATCTAATAAGTGTAGATAATACGACTGTGATTAATGCTTATAAAAAGAATGTTCAACCACTTGAGCATATGAAAAAGGAGGTTGATACAATAACTACTCTGGGTGCCAAAGTAAATGGCAATCTGCTTAAAATGGGCCAAAGCTGTGTATTCCTTGATTTTTTATTTGAGGAATATCGACGTGCTTATGATTTAGTTAAGCAAAAACTTCCTGAAGATTTTGATAAATATCGAACAAAAAAGTTTCCCTTAAATATCTCGAATAGAGTTAAGGAAATTCAAATATATTCGGAAAATATAGATAAAGTTGTAAAGCCACCAAAAATATGGGTGTTTATGCACAAATCTGGTGCGCTGGGATATTCGTTTTTTGTACCTTCTTATGGTGATACAACACAATATTCATACGCAAGTGCATATTCAGCATCTATACAAAGTATACAAAAAGCAACTCAAAAAGATGGGAGCACCTATTTTTATGAGTGCCCCACATTTTTTGGGGTACCTGTTTCTATGGGGGTGTTTGGACCTTCATGTGCATTAGTTCAATACACTGTGCGTCAAAAAGATGATAGGCTAGAGGAGCTATTCGAAAAGAAAAAAGAAGAGATTAAGAAAAAATTTGATGAACATGTTATGACTTATAAAAAGATGCAAGGTACTTCAGTATATAATAAAGTAAAGGACGATTTTTCCCTCGATGATCTAACAGAAAGGTTGGTGCCTTTGTCATTAGTGCTGTATCCCGATGAAAAGAACCATCCTCTACATCAGTTCTCTTTGCCTCTAACACATGATTTTCAAGCAATGGCATCTGGTGCGCGTTGGGATTTATTTGGATATTTCGTTATGGCAGAGTATCTAAATCTAGGAGTAATTCGTTTTGAATATTCAACGAATGAAACTCTGTCAGTTAAAATATACTTTACCATTGATAAAGAGCCGTATGTTGAATCTTATTTTTCAGAAGATATGTGCAGCAAGCATAATTTAACTTGGCCCTGTGCTTCGAATAACAAAACATTGGTTTCACATATAAAAATAAATGCTCTAACGGAAATTTCAGATGGGAAAAAGCATTTTCTTGGAGAAAGTATTTTGGACAAAAATCTCCAGAAATCCTGGCCAAATCATCCTAGACTTATCGCGGAAGACTATCCTTCAGTTTTATCTGTTTGGCCAATTTCTGGCAATGTTGATGAAGTTGCTCCTACTGAAACGATAAAAAAGTTTGCTCAGCTTATTGAAGATGTCGTGAAGAAAGTAGAGGCTAGTACTTTTCAGTCTTATTACAGAGATGTTTTTGTTGATGTAAATGCTGACCATGATAAGCGGTTGCTTGATGCGGTTGAGCAGATGGATGTTTGTGCACAATTAATTCGTGCGCATACCTCTTTGGTTTTAGCGCAAAATCCTACGGCTCAATTTTTCTTGGATCAAGAAAAATATTTATGGGATAAAGCGGATTTGTATGAAATGGCTGCAACAAAAGGTTTTTATCCAAGTAAGATTGCGTCAGAAATGGATGCTAATGCCAAGGAATTAGAAAATCATCGTAAATGTTTTGCAGAAGTGGCGTGTGGAAATGCAACTGAGGAAAAATGTAGTTCAGGAGTTGAAAAGCCGGCCATAGGAAATCCTTTGTTGAATGTGACGCTGCTTGTTCTTAGAAATTTTAGAACAATTTTGGAAAACTCAACAATTACTGTCGGTAAACCAGATGAATCTAAAGCAGACAAAACTAAGACAGGAGAAGCTAAGACAGATAAACCTAAGGCAGGCGAAGCCAAGACAGAAAGTGACAAGTATACTCAAGAGCCAACGTATAATTGTGGGGATGATGGAATATGTATTCGCGAAGAAGTTGAAGATGAATTCGGCGATGAGCAAGCATTACGACAGTCGAAAAAAATGTCGGGACAAGAATCACAGGAAGATTCACAACAGGAACCTATTTACTCAAAACCAGCTTCTTCTTCTGCAATCAGAAATGCTCCATTTTTTTATCTTTCCATTATTTGGCTGCGTGCGCTGCATGAGTCCACAATAAGTTATTTATCGCAACCGTCTAATTTAATTTCTCCGGAAATCGATCAGGTTGAAAGTATTGATGAAAATGTTGAATCTATGTCGACTGCGTTAGCAATCCCCGCTATGCAAATACCCACTACTGAGCATCATGAGTTTGTAATGGACATGATGAGCAACGAAGGTAAATTATTATATAACGGTGGAAGCTGCGCATTTACACCTGAGTTTAATCAATTCGCAGGAGGTTATATTTTTACTTGCGTAGCATACTTGGATAAAAGACCAGTAGGTTATGTAAAATTATTTAATGAACCCCAGCTTTGTTTTTCAACTGATAAGACTCGAAATAATATTATGGAAGTAGGCGGTATTTTTAGGCATGCGTCTTTAAATTCTGATGCCGCTGCAGCTTGTTCTGCGTTACCGTTAACATTCTATGATAGATCTTGCAGTGCAATGAAACTTGGCGCGCTTCAAGGTTCAATGCGTGGCGTAAGTGATGTTGTCGAAAACAGTCTCGTGCATGTGGGGCATAGTGCGCAAAAAGCGTGGCTAATTTCAAATGGAATATATTACGGCGCTACGTTTACTGTTAATTTTGTGAGCTATCAAACGCATCAAGATTATGTAACAGCAAGTACGATGGCACTAAAAGATGTTGCTATTTTAGCAACAACGTCATTAGCGACAAGTACTGCTTCTCGCGGATTATATTGGGCTGCAAGTACACTTGCTGAAAAAGGATGGAAAGTGGGCAGTACTGTTGTTTCATTTGCTGCAAAAACTGTTTCGTATTTACCGTTCGCATATCAAACTTATCAAGATCCAACGATAGCGCCTATTAGTATTGTCACTGGCGTGGTTTCTCAAAAAGCTACTGTAAAAAGTGCTAGTGTATTAGGAAAAGTGTTTGGGTTTTTTAGAGGGGCAGAAAGCGCTACATTGGTATCTTCTGGCGTAGCGCCGGGAGTAACAATGAGCCAGACAAAGTAAATATCACTGTGGGGATTTTGCGGAGATGGGCTGTGCTTTAGTATGCTTTACTGTGCTAAAGTAGTGGGCGACTCAGCAGTAAAATTTCATATAAATCAAACACTTAATTTTTGGCGCCCCACCTGTTAATCACTGGGTCCCAGGTTCGAGTCCTGGTCGGGGAGCCAATTTAATCAAGCATTTGAAGCCATTTCCAAATTTCCCAAAATACTCAAAGTGGGGATTTTGTGGGGATGGAAAATCATATCCTAACTTTTTGTCTCTTTCTAGGGTCTATTTTATCTCGTTCTTTCGCGAGGAAGCTTGTTAAAAGGGGTGGGGCCCGGTGATGGTTTATTACTGAGAGGATTTAAAGGCTGTTTTGAGCCGTTTTGCCTAAAAAACCAGTGTTTTCGCATATTTTTTCAAAATATCTACTATAATTATCGAAAGGCCATGACATGATAAGCACAATAGAGGAGGAGGTATGGAAGACTCAACAGAACGCCAGGTTAAAGAGTTATCTCAAGCTTTGACTATGCAGCAACTACGTGATTTTGTGGTGCAATTTCCTGAGTTTAGTCAATTGCCCGATTCGCTTGAGCTGAGATATTTAGTTTCTCACGCATTGCTTTTTTCAGCTGGAGCATTTGGAAATGATGTCTACCTGTTATCTCGAATTGATGCATTTAGAGGTTTATGCTTGGAACTTCTTCAAGATGAGACAGCCAATTCTAGTTTATTTCCTTGGATAGCAAATGTAGGAAAAGGTAAAAAAGGAATTGATAATTTAGAGAAGTTCTTAATAAATTTTCAAAAGTTTTTAGTGCCCAAGATCGGTGATATTGCGAAATCAGAAAATCAAAAACTGGAAAAACCATTTTTTAGTACTGAAGGACAAAGTTGATTGTATTTATTAAACAGATGCATGTGAATAAATATACGGCTGCTAGTAAATATCAGTTGATGTACAGAGTTTTAAAAATGGGCAATCTTCTTCATGCCATGTTGCCAAATTTGAAAACCAAAAATTCTGTCGGTGTTTTGGATGAATGTTCTCCTGATGATACTCAAGTTAAGTTGTTAAATAATAGCCAACAGTTTGCTGTATTTTATTTGGCAAGAGATATTTCTGCAGATTTTTTTCATTTTCACTATGAGAGAAAAGTAGAAGATTTTGTAAATCATTGCTTGAGTATGACAAGAGGTACATGTAATCCACTATTTTTGGTGAAAATCTACAGAGAAGGCAATGACGCTGTTAGAGGGACTGGCCCAAGAGGAACAAAAAAATATCTTTCCGATGCTGTAAAGGGGCGAGCAAGAATTAATAAGTTATTTTGCCAAGCAGGCTATTTCATACTGAAAGCCGGGAGTTTTTTAAAAGATAATGATTTTGAAAGTGCTTGTATGGCATTGGTGGGAGCTGGAAACTGTGGGAAAGACTTCAATAGATCCACTTTAAATCCTGTAAAAGAAGGCTCAGTAATGGAAGATTTGTACATTATTAGAAATCGTCTTTCTCATGTTCTTGAACAAGAATATAATGAGGCAGAGATTTTGAAGTGGGTGAATGAGCTTGATTTGCCTGCTTACTTGGATCGTCTCGGGAGAGAAGCGGAGCAGATGGGAAATCCTGTTAATATCAGAGATTATTATGAGGGAAAGGAGGATTCTGATGATGAGCAGCAATCCCCGAGAGCATATGATGCAACAAGATTTGATCACTAGCGAATAGTATAGAGGAGCAGATTATGAATGAAGACAATGAAAATCAACTCGCTACATTTTTACGAGCACTACAGCGACAAGATTTTATTGAGGATCTTGAAAAACTTATTCTAGAAAAAACGGGTGGAAGTATCCACCTTTGTTTTTTGCCTGCAGATAAAAAAAACCTAAATCTTTTTGTGGGAGTGGGAAAGAAGTTAAGTTCAAATGAAGAGGTTTCTTTCACGGGCGTAATCATGAGAAAATTTGGTTATGATTCAACCGCTGAAGGTGCTGAAATTAATGTGCAATTTTCAAGTTTGTTTGATGAAGGGAAAGAAAAGAAACTATACGATGAGATGATTCCGTTAACGAAGAAAAACTTTTTAGATGGCAGTATTCAGGCTTTTCTTGGGAAACACTATTCCGAATTTTTTAATTCACCTCAGAGTAGCAGGAGCTCTGATGGTAGTAAGGATAGTAACGAAGAAAATATGGGGCTGAAGGCTGATATTTTAGAGCTCTTGAAATCTAAACCTTTGCTTTGGCAAAAACTTACGGCAGAAGAAGATTCGCCAGATGTTTTAGGTGAGCTACAACAAGAAATAAAAGCTGCAATTAAAAAGGATTCTCCAACCTCCGGCAGTAGCCAGACGACTTTTGTTAAATAGATTGCAAGCAGCTATGTTGGTTAATTAGCTTCGATTTCACTGTAGGGATTTTGCGGAGATGGGTTATGCTTTACTATGCTCTACGGTGCTAAAATAGTGGGCGCACCAGCAGTAAAGTTTTATGTAAATCAAACACTTAGTTTTTTGCGCCCCACCTGTTAATCACTGGGTCCGTGGTTCGAGTCCACGTCGGGGAGCCAACTTTTTCATTGTTCACACTCATCCGCCCTTCGGGCACCTTCTCTCGCAAGCGAAAGAAGGGAATATAATAGATTTCTTTACCCCAGAATTTCTTTACACAAGGCCTCTTTCTATTCGGGATACGTTGGCTGCCATTTCACTAATTTCTGTTCGGGTAAATTAGATTAAGGTTTTAATTCGCGGCCGCGCATGAATCAGATGTAAAAAAGACTTTAGGAGGAGGGGCTTTTTAACTTCAGCCCCTTCCTTCTAAAAACACTTCAGCAATGAAACAAAAAGCCAAAAAAGCAGTAAAAATCAGCTTTAAATCACCCTCCAAAACCCGGTCCTGACTGGAACCCTGAAAAAAACATGAAGAAAATTGCATTTCGCGACGCGGCCTTAAGGTTTCCTTAATGTTGGCTTGATATACTGGGCTCTGGTTTAACTATTGTAAAGAGCAAGTTATGTACTCTGATTCTTGTGAAGTTCCAGTTCCCGCTGAAGATGATCTCTCTAGACTTACAAAACGCGCGCTAGATATTGTAATCAGAAATAATTCTGTTGAACTTAAAGACAGCTTAAATTTGCGAAAGACATCAAAGTCTCTTAAAAAGAGCGTTGATAAAACTCTATATTTTCATACGACTGTTTTGTATCGGATATTAAGAAAAGAACTAACCGATGGATTTTCAAAGACTAAAGTTGCTGAGCGTTTGCCGGTGTGTTTTAGAGCCATTATAAATGAAGGCAAGCAAGGGTTAAAACCTTACCTAAGAGAATTTTTTGAGTTGATGTTGGATAATTTAGTCGGTCATCCAAAAATAGTATGCCTACTTGTTCAAATCGCTAAAAAAATCTCGTTAAAACCAATTGATTTTCAAGAATTGGGACAGGAAGTCGTAACATTGTTTGAGTTTTTAACTAAGCCGATTCAGAATAAAGAAAAAGAGAATGAAGATAAGATCCTAAATTGTATTGTTGAATTAAAGAAAAATGGATATACGAAAAAACAGTGTGAAAATCTCGAGGTAAGCATCAGAGAGACATTTAAGTTTTTACGGTATGACGGAAACTTTGGGAAAGGTTTCATTTATAAAAATCTCTCTGTAGCAAGTCTTAAAGGAGCAAATTTTGAAGGTGCAAATCTCTGTGGAGCGAATCTCAAAAAAGCAAATCTCACAATAGCGAGTCTTGCAGGGGCAAATCTCGAAGGAGCGGATCTCGAAGCAGCAGAACTTAAAGCAGCAGATCTCACTGGAGCAAATCTCTTTAGTGCAAATCTCTCCACAGCAACTATCTCTGGGGATTGTTCAGGGGAAAAAGCAATTCTCATAAAAGTAAACTTTTCTGAAGCAAATCTTTTTAAAGTAAATCTCATGGGACTAGTTCTCGACAAAACAAATCTCTCTGGAGCAAGGCTCTCTTGTGCAAATCTCTCTGGTGCATTTCTCAAAGATTCAAATCTCTCTGGAGCAAAACTCCGTTTTGCAAGGGCTACTGACGTTAAATTTGTAGGAGTAGATCTCAGAGAGGCAGATCTCTCTTATGCGACTCTTACTGGAGCATGTTTCGAAAGAGCAAATTTTGAAGGAGCCGAATTTCAAGAAGCAGAGTTCTATATACCATACCTTAAGGTTAAAGATTTTATTGATGACATTAAAGAATCTATCAAGTTGAATCCTGCTGGAATATTGCCGTTACTTCTTGCGATGGGGAAAAATGAACTGGATGAGCAACGTGTTGCTCAGTTAAAAAAACTGAGTCAAGAATGTCTAAAGAGCCTGCTAGAGAAAATAAGTACTGTGGAGGAATTAAACAAATTGTTTTCTCAAATAAGCGTTAAAGATAATGTTTTTTGCACAGAGATATACCCAGATGTTCTCACGTTGATTGCGAATACTTATCTTTCTCGGAATCTTAGCTGTGAAACTGCCGAGACAGAGAATAATTTTAGAACAAAACTCATAGAAGAAATTAATAAACAGAAAAACTCTCTGAGTTTTCATAATGACGGATGGAATGAATTGTTGAATAAAATTAACAAGACTGAATTGAAGTCTAGTCGGTCGTTTAATTCGCGCCCACGCGCGAATCAGATGTAAAGGCCGGGAGAGATAACTAATCGGGCTTCAATAATTGAAACTCTTCTTTCGTGACTACTTGTATATGCGGATCAGCTGATAAAGATAACGGTTCCTTGATAATCTTTTCTTTTTGAGCGCGTGATAATGTTTTGATATGGCGTTCAATCTGCATGGCCAAGGATTTATCGCCCTGAATTTCCCAGCATTGCGCGATATGAAGAGGTTTAAAACTACGCGTATATTTGCATTTTCCCGTACCATTCACATGAGATTGATAGCGTTTCTGCATATTAATAGTATAACCAGTATAGTAAGTACCATTTTTGCAATACAGAATATAAACCCAATAAGTTTTAGCGTTCAAATGTGGTTCCTTGAGGTTTTAAGCTCTATTTACCATGTATAATACCGTTAGATATCACCATAATCCTAGTATGCTCTATAATGGGTAAACCTAAAGTTCTAATTTAAGAGGTGAAATGCTGTGGAAGAAGAATTGCTTAAAACCCCTGAACAAAATCAGATAGCATCTGTAAGAAGTGCAGATACCGTTAAAATCGTAAAGAACGCCCCTGCTGCTCAACATGCGCGCACGCTTAAAGATATCATCAACGAATTAAATACGACATTTTTTTTCAGCTACCGTCGTTTTCGATTAAAAAGAGAATTTTTAGCGCTACTTCGTGATTCTGATGCCACAGGAAACGTTACGTTATTGCAGGATTTTGTTTTAGACGCATTGCTGAAATATATTTCAGTAGACGATAGGCAAGAGATTCTTGGGATGGAAAGAGGAGCCAGAAGTGAATCTGCGCTTCTGCTTCCGTTTGCGATTGCTCATCGAATAAATAATTTAGAAAAAATTAAATTGCTGGTGGAAAAATTCAAAATACCTGTAAAACCAGAGTGGGTTTCACTAAGAAGTAACGCCCCTGAAATTACAATATATTTGCAAAAAAGTACTCCACTTTATACTGCGGTTCAGAAAAAAGATGTAAAGGGTTTTAAAATAGCCTTAAAAGCAAAAGATGTTAAGCTCACAGAATACGCAGAGCTTAATATTGTGGATCTTATTCAATCAAAAATACGTGAAAATCAAGATCGTCATCCAGTCGTTCGATATTTTCTCAACCGAAACTGGAACAGAATGTTAAGAGCAACGACGGGGCAAATTAAGAAGCAATTATTTGCTCAAGCAAAACAAAATTCAATTTCAGAAGAGTGGCTTGCTTTATTTAATCAGTGCCCGTTGGAAGAAATTTATTATGCACTGACTTGGTATGATCATAATAATGCTAGGTTGTATGATAAACTTAAAAAATTAAATTTGAGCGAATATTCAAATATATATTCGCAAGTAGAATATATCGCTTCTGAAGAAAAACGTTTTGGATTGACAAATCAAAGTCGTGTTCCCTCAAATCTGAAAATTGTTCGCAAAGTTGGAGGTTCTGTTGTCCAGGATCAAGACAGGCCAGAAAATATTGTTTATCAAAATAAGCTGCCTGTACAGCAGGAGCCAGATGCGCGTACACGATTTCATCAACATTTGCGAGATGGCAACAATTCTGAAATTGCGTCCATGCTTCGACTGAACTTGCTTTCCAAAAGTGATGTGGAAGAAGTGTTAAATAGTGAAGTGCATTATATTGATGGCAACACGAAAAAAGCTTTGGAGGCTTATTTAGACAAATTGGAAAATCCGACTACGTCTGTGAGAAGAACATTATTCTAGAAATATCGCTTACAAAAATTTAAGGAAAAATTTATGGAAGACAAAGAGCCTGATCATGATGTTCAATTATTGAACCAATCCCCCAAGCGAGTTTTCGATCAACAACAGAGCTTGATGCCTCATGAAATTGAACTGCTAAAGAATTATGGTGAAATATTTTTAAAAAAAGATGCCCCTAAAAAAGTAATATTTATTAGCTATGCCTGGTCATTGAAATCCATAGAAGATAACTGGGATGAGCAATGGACCGACCAGTTCGTTTTAACCTTAGCTGATCATCTTCGATTAATGGGTTTTGAATGTATCGTTGATAGAACTCATCTTGGGTGGGGGCGATCGTTAGGTGATGCGATGAATGAATCTGTGAATAAAGCAGATCATATTATTTTAATTATCACTAATACGTATGTATTTAAATATAATAGAGAACAAAAAAGTGGTGTCCGAATTGAAATGGAGTATATTGAAAAAAGAATTGAATCAGAAGGCGGAATACAAAAAGCCGGTGCAAGCAAAGCAAGATTGGTCATGCCTATGATTTTTGTTGAGCCTCAAAAAGTAAAAAACATTCCTTTAATAGAAGGCTTAGAAGGTTTTGCGGGAATATATTTTGATAAAAGGGACTATCTTGATGTTCTGATGGAATTCCCCCATAAATTATATGGTATTAGAGATGCGCCTATAACTAAGAAATTTATTTATGCAGGCCTTGAACATGCGTTGCGCATATTCCAAATAGATTTCAAAAGACAAATTCGAAATGATATAAGATTGCGTACTGATCTCGATGGATACTGTTATCCTGATGTGGTTTTATCTCCTGATGGAAGTAGTCGCCGTCCTGTGCTTGATATGACAAATCATTTTTTAAAAGGGAAAGATAATCAAAGCTTAGTATTTTTATTGCAAGGCGAATCAGGAGCAGGGAAGTCAACTTTTGTATATAAATATGCTGATGATTTATGGGCAGAATCTACCTTAAAAATTCAGGAAGAAGCATTTTATATTCCCTTGATTATTGAGCTAAGGTCTTATAAGAAAAGAAATACTTTAGGCAAATATATTGCAAAAAGGTTCGGATTCTCTGAGGAAGAGGTTGGTCGGTTAAAGCAGCGGTGCAAATTTTTGTTATGTCTGGATGGTTATGATGAATACTTAAGGCAATACGGAGAAGTATCAAAACCTGTTTTAAAAGATCTGTTTCGCGATATTCAAGAGTGGAATCTCAAAGTTATTGTGACTTGTCGAAGTCTTTATTTAACACAAGATCCTAGTCACAAGCTGCTATTTAGCATTCAAAAAAATCATAACGAGGTGGGGGTTGATGAATGTTGGCTAGCGTCTTTTACGGAGGAACAGATTAATCATGTCGTTAAAAAACGCTGTGAATTACAGCCGTCTAGTATGTCTGCCGAAGAATGTCAGGACATATTAAAGCGCACACCCCATCTTTTTGAACTTTGCCAATTGCCTTTATTGTTACAAATGATTTTAACGATTTTGCCCAATCTAACTACTCAAGAATTAGCTGAAATAAATCGGGCGGGTATATATAAAAAATTTATTTCACAGTGGTTTGAGCGTGAAGGTCAACGTTTGCTGGAGCGTTTGGGACAATTTCCAGAGCAAGGTTTTAATTCGCAGGAATATTTTGGATTTTTTGCTAAAGAATTAGCTTTTGAGATGTTTTTGGAAAACGTATTATCTATTGAATATGTGACTGCTGCAAAAAAAACAAAACCAGGTAGGCTAAAGGCTGAACCAGAAATCACTCAGGCTCAAAATAAATGGGCAAGATTTTTTGGAGAAGAAATTTCAGTTGTGTATAAACGAAATGGATGCCCACTTTGTTGTGAGGCTTTTACGTACAGTTTTTACCATAAATCTTTTTATGAATATTTTGTGGCTCGGTATTTTTTTGAAAATTTAGGTTTGGACCAAGAAGAAGAGACTAGTTTTTTAGAAGAATTCATTCGGCTTTCTGAATCTGATTTTAATCTTAAATTAATCGGTTCTGAGCCAGAAATAACACGCTTTTTAGCTGAGATGTTGCCTGAAAAATTACAGGCGTCTGCACGCCTGCGTAAAATAGTAGGAGCCTCTAAGCAACATTCTCAGGTTGCGATTGCTGCGTCAAATGCAGTAACGGTATTGGTAGCTGCGCAAGTTTCATTGGCGGAAGAAAATCTAGAAAAAGTGAATATTCTTCAGGCTCAGCTTACAGGGGCAATGTTACAAAATGCTTCTTTAGGCGGTGCTAATTTGAGTGGCGCAAATTTAAGCTTATCTACACTTAATGGAGTGGATTGCAGAGGAGCGATTTTAAAAGATATCGAGTTCGGCGAGCAATACATTTTAGAAGATCGCAATTGGGGTGCAAGTGCTGTGTGGTTTGATCATACGGGTCGATTAATGGTCGCTGTGCCTAGCGATGAAGAAAAAAGAATAAACATCATGGATTATTCCACTCATACGCAAATAAGTTATTTATCCTGTGAAGAAAATGTAGAAGTTGGTAGTTGTTGTGTGACTCATGATGGTAGTTATTTGGTTTGGAATATTGACAGGAACATGGCGCAGTTACGATCTTTAGTAGACAATAAGATTTTAGGCTATTTCGAAGGAACAGTAGAAGCTGTTGCTGTTAGCCCTAATAAAAGATTCCTTGCTTTTAAAGGTCATTATGATGAGACATCCATTTTAGATTTTGAGAAATCCAAGCAAATTTTTGAAATTCGTTCTTCCTTTGAAGAGGAGGGGAATGTTTTGTGCGCTGATGATTCACTTGTGTTTTCTGCTGATAATTTTTATTTTGCTTCATCGGCGATACATCGCGGACAAATTTATGTATGGAAAACTTCGTCTTTTGATGAAGCAATGATTATTTTGCCGAATATTAATGGTGTTCAATCTAATGACGAACATGGGGGCGAAGATATAATTAGTGTATATGGCGTTGCGTTTAATCCTCGCAACAATCAACTTATTGCAGGGTATAGCTCAGGAAATATCGTTTTGTGGGAAATCCCTTCCGGTAATAAGCTTCGTTGTCTTTCTGGCGCAGAGCAGCCAATTTATAGTGTTAAGTTTAGTCATGCCGGTGATTTTTTTGTTTCTGGTGGCGATGATTGTAAGGTAAAGCTATGGGACAGTGATACAGGTAATTGTTTGGGATTGTTGCTAGAGTTTCCAGGTTGGGTTTTTCAGGTAAGATTTAATCAGCAATCGACAGCGTTAGCGGTCGAAGGTGAAGGAAACGTAACTCAAGTTTCAATAGCTAATCGTCTCAGACAAATGCATAAAGGTCATCTATTGCCAGTTAAATCTGTGTGTTTTAGTCCAGATAATCAATTGGTTGTAAGCCTCGGAGATGATCGATGTTTTTTTGTGTGGTCAGTTGCGTCTTGTAAAGTTGTTGCCAAAATTGAGCTTGAACACGTAATTGAAAAAATCCAATTCAGTAAAGATGGAAAAAAATTATATGGAATCCCCGAGCTGGGAGCTCTCGAGGTAAAAAGAATTGATGGGGTTTCATGTCGGGCATTAGATATAATTGTGTGGGATGCTCAATCGTGGAAAAAAATTGAAGAGATACCCATTACCAAGCTATCAGATAAGATATGTATCGAGGATTTTTTGGTTAATACTAAAAACAATATGTTCGTTATTGAACAAGATGAAGGATTTATAATAAAACCATTCGGCAAGCTTGGAGATCCTGTTTTCTTTGGGCATAGTAAAGAAGATTCAAGGCAAGGTGTTAATGCCTGGACTCTCAGTCCTGACGGATGTCGTTTAGCTATAGCTTATTACAAGCGTAATTTTATTCGTCTTTGGGCTGTGCCAAGCAAAAGAGAAACAATTATCTCTATTGACCGAGAGAAAGAAAGCGATGATGAGCTAAAGTCTCTGATGTTTAGTCCAAGTGGTCAATTGTTAGTTGGCACTACAAAAAAATATAGTGTGTTTTTGATGAGAGTTAGCCGAAAGCAAACTGAAAAAAAGCCGTTCACCCATATAACCCTTAATAATTATATCGCCACGGAGAGTATTGTTTTTAGTAAAAATGAAAAAACAATGTTTATTGTGGTTGGAGGGAGTATCAGTGTATGGTCTATTGACGGACATTGTTATTCCTATATTCCAACAAGTGCTAATGGTATTGATGTAAATTTTTCTGTAGGGCGTCTTTCAAGTGCAGGGAATGATCATGCCGTAATGCTATGGGAGATTTCCCCAGAATATACGTTGAAACCCATATTTACTTCACGACCTATGTTTAGTTGTGTTGGTGCAATATTTTCACAAGAGTGTGATTTATCGCTAGCTCAAAGAATGTTGGTTGAAGAAAGAGGAGGCGTTTTTCATCCCCCTATAGATAATTTGACAAGAACTTTACTTCCCATAGAGGAATCCTTTTATTTTCATGCAGGTCGTGAATTATTTAAATGGTTATATGGTGCTGTTAATTATCATTTTGATGAAATGAAAAAATTTAAGCCTGTTAGCCTGTATATTGCTTATGATTGTATAGAAGATAAAAAATTAGAATATGATTGGTCGAAAGAAATTAGTGCACCTTGTGTAATAAGCTTATCACAGCTTACGGGCCTACATTTTCGTGCTTTTAATCGAGCGGGCGATGATAATTGCGTGGATGCGATTATTAAGATAAATGTTTTTAGCGTGATGGAGACTGTAATCAAAAAACTAAAAGAATTAAAGATACCTCATCGCGTACTGTTAGATGAACAAAAGCGAGCATGCGTTATCATTTCAGATGTTTTTGCGTTATTTAATCTGGCTATACTGGGTAACACTCAGCAGTATCACCCCACATCAAATTTGAAAAATTGGAAAAGAGTTGTATCGATGCAGAATAAGCAATATTCTGGCCATCACCTGCGCTTTTTTAAATTGCAGCCGGAGGAAAAAGAACAAGAAGTTAGTCGGTTCGTCAACAACTTACGTGAAAATGGTTTTGTTTGTGAAGTTAAGCAGTTTAAAGGTTCAGGTGGAGTTCTTATGGATTTAACTTCATCGCGTATCAGGAAATGAATTTAAAATTAAGCAGGAGCACCGCATGGATAGCGTATTAATTATTGGTGCAGGACCTACGGGTCTTGCACTAGCTTTGTGGTTAACTAAGCAAAATATAAAAGTCAGAATTATTGATAAAAGCGTCGGTCCCGGTGAAACGTCTCGCGCAATGGTAGTGCATGCTCGAACATTGGAGCTTTATCGCCAGTTAGATCTCGCGGAAGCCGTGGTTTCTGCAGGACATCAAAATCCTTCCATAAATATCTGGGCGCGCGGAAAACATCGTGCGCAAATTGTGTTTGCCAATGCAGGCGCTGACGTAACACCGTATCCATTCATTACTGTTTATCCTCAAGATCAACATGAAAAGTTACTAATCGAAAAGCTTTCTGGGATGGGTGTGACGGTTGAACGAAAAACAGAATTAATTTCTTTTCAAGATGAAGGCGATTTTGTTACTGCGCGGTTGCGTTTGACGGATGGAACTGAATCTACTACACAAGCACAATTTCTTGCCGGTTGTGACGGTGCGAGATCTGCAGTGCGACAACAATTAGGCACTGAATTTAAAGGTGGAACGTACAAGCATATTTTTTATGTCGCAGACGTAAGGGCCGATGGTTTGGAGCCAAAAAATGCAATTCATGTTGCATTTGATAACGGAGATTTTGTGCTTGTATTTTCATCTGGACCGAATAATCAAAGACGTTTAATTGGAACCGTTCGCGATGAACGCGCTGAAAAAGCGGAAAATTTGACATTCGACGATGTGCAACACGATGTTATAAAAAATCTTGGGCTGAATATTCATAATATTGACTGGTTTTCTACGTATCATGTTCATCATCGAGTCGCAGAAGAATTTCAACGTGGTCGAATTTTTTTATTGGGTGATGCGGCACATATTCACAGTCCTGTCGGTGGCCAAGGCATGAATACTGGAATTCTCGATGCCAATAATTTGGCATGGAAATTGGCTGAAGTAATTAAAAATAAAGTTTCAATAAAACTTCTCAAGAGTTATGCGATTGAGCGTCAGGCTTTTGCGCGAAAATTAGTATCAACAACGGATCGTGTATTTACAATAGTAACAACTGAAGGAAAAATCGCTAATTTTTTGACAACATATATTATTCCGACCGCCGCAAGTTTTGCGTATAAATTTAAAGCGGTACGTGAATTTTTATTTAAAACGGTTTCGCAAACTATGTTGAACTATCGTAATAGTGTATTGAGCGAAGGAGCGGTCGGCAAAGTGCATGGCGGCGATCGACTGCCATGGACAGGTTCACAAGGATTTGATAATTACGGATTATTAAATAATAGTGAATGGCAAGTGCATATTTATGGTGACGCTAATGCCGAAATTCGTACGTGGTGCGACCAGCATAAAATTATATTGCATATTATCGAATGGAAGTCGGGTTATCAAAAATTGGGTTTTACGCGCAATGCGATGTATTTGCTACGACCTGACACGTATGTGGCGCTGGTGACGACGGAACTATCTTCCAAGGTGCTCGATCAATATTTTAATTCACGAGGTTATGTGTAAGCATCTTGAAAATTAAAGGGATGTACTTCTTTTTTGAGTCGACTCTTCAAGTCAATGCGTGCCATATCTAATTCGTAATCTTTTTGTAGGCCTAGCCAGAATTCAGAAGAGTTACCGAAATAAGCT
>JANRJR010000036.1:0-14633 GCA_033763845.1 Gammaproteobacteria bacterium
CCGGTTGGGCTTGGCGCAAATCTTGTTCGGACTTCTTTTGCTGTTGTCATTGCTGTTCTCACAATCGTAGAATAGATTTTTAGGGCAATAGGAAAACCATGAGATTACCACGGAACGTAAAGTTGGTTGAAGTAGGGCCGCGCGACGGTTTACAAAATGAGTCGCGAATCGTACCCGCTGAAATTAAAGTCGAATTTATTAATCAATTAAGCGAAACCGGTCTTAAAGTCATCGAATCGACCAGCTTTGTTTCCCCGAAATGGATTCCGCAATTGGCAGATAGCGAATTTGTGTTAAGCCATATTAAACGCAAAAAAAATGTTCAATATCCCGTCTTAGTGCCAAATAAGCAGGGTTTGGAAAATGCATTAAAAGCTGGCGCGACAGAAATTGCGGTATTTACGGCAGCAACGGAAACTTTTTGCCAGAAAAACACCAATTGCAGTTTAGAAGAAAGCTTAAATCGTTGCGCGGAAGTAATTTTATTAGCCAAGAAAAATAAAAAAATTAACATACGGGGTTATATTTCGTGTGTATTAGGTTGTCCTTACGAAGGTGAAGTGAAGGCCTCTCAAGTGGTTCCCATCGCAGAAAAATTATTTAAATGGGGATGCCATGAGATTTCTTTAGGAGATACCATTGGTGTGGGAACGCCCATAAAAGCTCAGCTATTGATTGACGCTGTTGCTGCAAAAATTCCTCGACGAAAACTTGCGGCGCATTTCCATGATACTTATGGCCAAGCCCTTGCAAATTTGCTTGCTGTATTGGAGAAAGGCGTTGCGGTTATTGATAGTTCGGTCAGCGGTTTGGGTGGGTGTCCTTATGCGAAGGGCGCGTCAGGCAATGTCGCTACAGAAGATGTGCTCTATATGTTGAATGGTCTGGGCATTGAAACGGGTGTGGACATGGAAAAAATTCTAAAAACCGGCCGTTTTATCTCTGATTTTCTCAATCGCCCACCGCGGTCGAAGCTGGGCCAAGTAAAAATGCTATAATCCCGCAATGGATTCGTCATTGCATTTAATTTACATCATTACTTTTCAAACTCAACCTACGTTGCGGTATTTTATCGAGCCTAGTTTAACGCAGACGTTGAAATCGGGTGGTTACAGCAAACCCCAAAAATTCATGTCGTTAAAAGATATTCCAGCTGACATTATTCAGGATAAAGATAAAGCAATTTTTACATTGCTCGAACAACTTCCCGAGAAATATTTGCTTGAAGGTCCAAAATCATCTGTCTTGCTGCAAGCATTGTTGCGCACCGGGCGCTGCCATTTTGTATCGCATCGCGCAAAAGCCCTTTCAGAAGGTCCAATTTTGGATGGTAATGTGCAATGGAAAAAAGAGCCGGATGGTAAGCAGCGCCTACATTGTTGGGTCAGTAGCCGGCCTGTGAGCGTTATTCCCCTAAAACCATTATGGTATGTCGATAATGAACAACATTGTGGAGGAATTTTACGCGTGCCGTTGGATCCAGAAGCGGCGGCCTATTTATTAAAATCCCCACCACTGTCTGAAGCGGAATTGCGTGATATTTATGAAAAATTAAAACAAACCAAATCTGAAACTGAAGCAAAGCAGCAATTAAAAGATCATTTACAAAAAATTCATGAACCGTTTTCAGAAAAAGAAATTGATTACTGGTATTGTGATTGGAAACCCACGACGCCCCAAAACCAGTGGTTTGATTTTGAAATGGGTGTTTCGCTGGAAGGCGAAAAAGTGAATTTATTGCCCTTATTTGCAGAATTTATTCAAGCTCAATTAAGTGTTCATACGCTGACGGAATTAAATAATATGCCGGATGACAAGATTTTTTCCATCAAATTAAAAAATGAAAAAATATTAAATTTCCCGATGAAACGCTTGAGAAAAATTTTAGCAATTCTGACGGAGTTATATGAAGAAGATAGTTTATCTGGTAGTGAGAAATTAAAATTATCGAAGTTTAGGGCCCTTCAGTTTGGCGACTTAAGCCAGGTGTTAGGCACAGATAGGATTCAATGGCGTGGTTCACTTTCGCCACATGAATGGGCAGATAAATTCAGGCAGTATTTAGCGCAATCCAAATTAACGATTCCCAAAAAGTTTTCCGGGGAATTGCGTCATTATCAAAAAGAAGGCGTGCGTTGGCTGCAGTTTTTAAAAGAAATGGGATTTGGCGGTGTATTAGCGGATGACATGGGTTTAGGAAAAACAGTCCAGTTATTAGCGCACTTACTAATTGAAAAGCAAAAAGATCAGCCACATTTACCGACATTAATTGTGGCGCCAACCAGTTTGCTGATGAATTGGAAGCGAGAAGCAGAACGTTTTACGCCCAGTTTAAAAATCTTGATTTTGCATGGGAATATGCGCAAAGAAAATTTCCCCCATTTAAATCGATACGACATCATTTTGACAACCTATGCTTTATTAATTCGTGATGAAGAAACATTAAAACAACAGCCATATCATTTATTGGTATTGGACGAAGCGCAGTATATAAAAAACGTCCATTCAAAAGCGGGGCAAATCGCGAGAAAATTAACGGCAGATCAGCGCTTGTGTTTAACGGGTACGCCAATGGAAAATCATTTGGGTGAGCTCTGGTCGCTTTTTCATTTTTTATTGCCGGGTCTATTAGGTGAAAAAACGCAGTTTTATCGATTATTTCGAACCCCCATAGAAAAAAATGGTGACACCAAACGTCGTGATTATTTGCGACAACGCATTTCACCGTTTTTTTTGCGCCGTACGAAAAAAGAAGTTTTAAAAGAATTACCCGAGAAAATAGAAATGATTCGGCCAGTGGTGTTAACCGATACGCAGCGCGAATTATATGAAGATATTCGTATTGCATTACATGATGATGTTTTAGCCATTATCAAAGAGAAAGGCTTAGGGCGCAGTCAGATTTATATTTTGGATGCGTTATTAAAATTGCGTCAAATTTGTTGTGATCCGCGATTATTAAAAGTTGATAGAAAAAACAGCACTTTTGATGTATTAGACTCTGCAAAATTGCAATGGTTGATGGAAATGTTGCCAAATTTAATTGATCAAGAACGCAAGATCTTATTATTTTCACAATTTACTGAAATGATCGCGTTAATTGAAAATGCCTGCGACAGTGCGAATATTCCGTATGTGACGTTAACGGGTAAAACACATGACCGAGATAGTGTCATTCAAGCATTTCAATCGGGTAAAGTTCCGTTGTTTTTAATTAGTTTAAAAGCAGGCGGTGTAGGATTAAATTTAACGCAAGCAGACACCGTAATTCATTATGATCCGTGGTGGAATCCTGCGGTGGAGCATCAGGCGACGGATCGTGCGCATCGTATTGGCCAAGACAAAACGGTATTTGTGTATAAATTAATTACGAGTGGTACAATTGAAGAAAAAATTGTTAATTTACAAAATGAAAAGCAAGCCTTATTAGACGCCATGTTGTCGGGTAGCATTCACAGTGTCGATGAATTATCTATGGAAAACATTGAGAAATTGTTTGCGCCTATAACCGTGGATTAATTACAAAACCCCCTCTCCCTTTTTGGGAGAGGGTCCGCAAAGCGTGGGTGAGGGTAACCTAATTTCGCTCCAGTCTCCTATAAGATAGCGCCTCCGTAATATGCGCCGTTTGTATTTCTTCACTCCTTGCCATATCCGCAATCGTTCGCGCCACGCGCAACACTCTGTGATACGCACGCGCAGATAAATTTAATTTATCAATCGCACGCTCCAGAAATGCTTTATTAGCTTCGGTTAACTCAGCATATTTTTCTAGTGTTTTCCCAGTCAATAGGGCATTAATTTTAGTTTGGCGTGTGAGTTGAATATTTCTCGCGTGCGTTACGCGCGCTCTAACCGTTTCGCTGTTTTCGTTAATAGAGCTTTGAGATTGCGTTAAAAATCCTTTTGGTAAATTCGGGACTTCAATGTGCATATCAATTCTGTCTAACAAAGGCCCCGAAATTTTGCGTTTGTACCGCGCAATTTGTTCAAATGTACAATGACATTTTCCTGACGGATCCGTTAAATATCCACACGGACACGGGTTCATCGCTGCAATAAATTGAAATCGCGCTGGAAATTCAGTTTGTACGGTCGCACGCGAAATTGTAATCATTCCCGATTCCAATGGTTCACGTAATGATTCTAAAACATGTCGATGAAATTCAGGTAATTCATCTAGAAATAAAACGCCGTGATGTGCGAGTGAAATCTCACCCGGTTTGGGTGGGCGTCCACCACCGACTAGTGCTGCAGTTGATGCGGTGTGATGTGGCGAACGAAACGGTCGTTCTTTCCATTGCGATGCTTTAAATCCCTTATGACTAATTGATAATAAAGCCGCGACTTCAAAAGCTTCATCTGACGTTAATTCTGGCAATATGCTTGGAATTCGACTGGCTAACATCGTTTTTCCGGTGCCGGGTGGACCCATCATTAATAAACTGTGTCCACCGGCAGCAGCAATTTCTAATGCACGACGCGCATGCGGTTGTCCGCGAACATCTACCAAATCATTTTTAAATTCGGGTGTTGAAATTATGTCAGTGGGTGATTTGGTATACGGTTTAATTGGAATGTTGCCAGAAAGATGGGCGCAGACTTCTATTAAATTATTCGCAGGGTAGACTTCAATGTCGCCCGACAATAATGCTTCATCTGCATTGGCTTTGGGAATAATTAATTTGCGCTTTGCTTTTCGTGTTTGTAATGCAAAAGGCAATATACCCGATGTGGCATGCAAGTCTCCTGATAATCCCAGTTCTCCCGCAAATTCATATTCTTTAAGATGTTTAATGGGAATTTGTCGAGACGCGGCTAAAATGCTTAATGCAATCGGCAAATCAAACCGCCCACTTTCTTTTGGGATATCCGCTGGGCCTAAATTGATAGTAATGACACGCGGATAAAAGTGCAGTCCGCTGTTGATGATGGCACTTCGCACACGATCTTTGCTTTCTTTGACTGCGGTTTCGGCAAGTCCAACCATGTAAAATTTCGGTAGACCATTAGAGAGATGTGCTTCGACAGTAACGAGGGGTGCGTCAATTCCTAATGCAGCACGACTATAAAGAACGGCGAGAGCCATAAGTGATCCTTATTATTACAGTTAGAGAAATATAAAAAAATTAACTTAACATGAGATGAAAAATGATTATACTTTTTTTTCCAATTCCGAAATCTGTTTCTCCACTTCTTCCAATTTCGCACGTGTTTTTGCTAGTACGCGCGTTTGCACATCAAATTCTTCACGCGTAACTAAATTTAATTTATTTAAAGTAGATTTCAGCAATTCACGGAAATGTTTATCTAAATCAAGCATGTGAAATTCTCGATAAATAAAAAATTATAAAATACAACACGTTAACCAAAACGGCACATCGTCTTCATAGGGCACATTACGTTGTTGTAAGGTGGGATGGTAAAAACGAACGCTTACACCATGACGGCCCACGCTAATTTCAGGAAAGGCTTGGGTGGTATTTGGCACAGAAACGCGAATTAATTGGCATGGCATTTGTGGATCCAAACTGGTTTGATAAAAACCTTCTCGAGCGGTATGCATCACAGCTTGTCCACTATGTCGGACTAATTTCAGCATTTCATCAACGACTTGAAATAAATCCTCTAACTCGCTCAGCCATTCGACTAACTTGGTATGGCGTTCTTTGGCGGGTTGTTTTAACCAATAGTGGAAACACGGCGTATCAAAACTGCATGTTCCCCCCGGCATAGAAAAATGCTGGCGGACACTGACTAAAAATTCATTTTCTCTTAATTTTGCCCCAAATTTCCCGCTGTTTTTTTGCAAAAGCTCAAGAGTGTCTTCTAAGCCTTTTAAAGCCGCTTGTAATTTAGTTTGATCAATATGTGGTTCGTTGACGAAACGCTGAAGATTGGCGGACTGGCGTAAGAATTCTTTAATGAATTTGCCGCGTAAATCAGGTCGCTCGGTGAGCGCTAAAATATCGATCAGCGTCGATGTGGTGGTTCGCGTTTCGTGAAGTGTAGTTCCTCGAAGACTGTTCTCTGCAAGTTGCAGCAAGTGTTCGACACGAAGACAGACACGGATGAGTTCATTAACCGGTTGTTCAAAAATAATTGTTTGGTTGGACATAATACAAGCCTTTTTATTTCCTGGGCGGTATCATAGAGTTTTTTAAGGCAGGCGACAATGAAAGTTGATGTGATTGTGATCGGCGGAGGGTTGGTGGGTTTGGCCACAGCGCGTCTGCTTTCACTGCATAATTTTTCCGTTTGTCTACTGGATCAACAGCCCTGTCTTCCTGCTTTGCTTACCGAGCAGTACGAACTTCGCGTCAGCGCTATTACCTTGCCATCGGTTCATTTGTTTAAGCGTTTGGGGGTATGGCAAGCGATGCAGTTCCAGCGCATGGGTGAATTTACGGAAACAAAGATCTGGGAAGACGATTCAACCGAACCCATTCAGTTTGAGTCGACTAAAGGATTTGTTATTGAAAATAAAGTTATACTGAATGCTTTATTAGATAAAGCTGAATTTAATATTGTTGCGCCCATTAAAGTTAATCAGATGAATAAATCAGCCGAGAATATTCAGGTGGAATTGGATAGTGGGCAGAAAATTTCAGGGAAATTATTAATTGGCGCTGATGGAGGAAATTCAAAAATTCGCGAATGGGCAAATTTGGGCGTCTCAGAAAAAGCCTATGACCAATCTGCCATCGTAGCGACAGTGCACACGCAAAATGCGCATCGTAATGTCGCAAGGCAAAAATTTTTGCCTGAGGGTCCGTTAGCATTCTTGCCATTGGCAGATGCGCATCATTGTTCGATTGTTTGGACAAACACATCACCATCATTGCTTACGATGGATGAAAAATTATTTAATGCCCAATTAAATAAATATCTTGGCGATGAGTTGGGCGAAATTAGACTTGTTGGTCAGCGATTGGCTTTTCCGTTAACAAAAAAACATGCGAAGCATTATGTTTCAGAAAGAGTTGCGCTTGTCGGTGACGCCGCACACACCATTCATCCTCTCGCAGGTCAGGGGGTGAATTTAGGATTTTTAGATGCGCAAGCTTTAAGCGATATTTTAATAAAGGCCAAACAAGAAAATCGTGATATAGGTTTATTGCATACACTAAGACGTTACGAACGTGCGCGTAAAAGTGATAATCTGATTATCCAAAATTTAATGGATGTTTTTAATTCAGCAAAAATTCGAAAACTTGGTGTAAATATCGTGTCACGCAGCGAATGCTTAAAACAATTGATGTTAATGGGAATGGAGTATAGGGAGAAAAAATTATGCAGAAAGTCTTGTTAAAACACGCTGTTCCGGATTTTTCATTGCCATCCACCGATGATCATGAGCTAAAACTCTCTTCACTTAAAGGCAAAAATATTGTGTTGTATTTTTATCCCAAAGATTGCACGTCAGGTTGTACGTTAGAAGGTCAAAATTTCAGAGATAATTTTGACCAATTCAAAAAATTAAATACCGTAATATTGGGTGTATCGCGGGATACGTTAAAATTACATCACAAATTTAAATCTGAACAAATGTTTCCATTTGAATTATTAAGTGACACTGAAGAAAAATTATGTAAATTATTTGGTGTGCTCAAAGAAAAAAATATGTACGGCAAAAAAGTGATTGGCATTGAGCGCAGTACGTTTTTGATTGATGCGCAGGGCGTGTTAATTCATGAGTGGCGTAAAGTGACGGTTGATGGTCACGTGGATGATGTTCTCGCTAAAATTAAAGATCTAACCTAATGCTTACACCGTTATACGAATGGCATGTTGCACACAAAGCTACAATGGTGGATTTTGCAGGCTGGAAAATGCCTATTCATTATGGTTCTCAATTAGAAGAACATCATGCGGTACGTCAACATGCCGGGATATTTGATGTCTCTCACATGAATGTCGTGGACGTGATAGGGCAAGATGTTCCGGCATACTTAAAAATTTTATGCGCTAACAATATTGAAAAACTTTCGCCGAATAAAGCGTTATATACCTGCATGTTAAATGAAAATGGCGGAATTGTTGATGATCTTATTGTCTATAAAATATCAGATTCGCATTACCGATTAGTGTTAAATGCTGGCACACGTGAAAAAGATTTGCATTGGTTAAATCACGTTAAGGGTTCTTTTGAATTACATCTTCATGCCCGTTCTGAAATGGCGATTATTGCCTTGCAAGGTCCTCATGCCATAACTATCGCGAAATCACTTTTTCAAATCGTCCCCGAAAAGTTTTTCAGTTTTATAGGTTTTGAAGATTGTATGATTGCGCGAACAGGTTACACCGGCGAAGACGGTGTAGAAATCATTGTTCCCGGCGAACACGCCTTAAAAATCTGGAATAAATTAATTGATGCCGGTGCAAAGCCGATTGGGTTAGGTGCACGTGATACGTTGCGATTAGAGGCCGGGTTAAATTTATACAGTTCGGATATGGACGAAACAGTTTCGCCACTGGAATCAAATATTGCGTGGACTGTCGCATGGGAGCCTGCGGATAGGCAATTTATGGGGAGAAAAACGTTAGAGATTCAAAAACAGATAGGGATTTCGAAAAAATTAGTTGGATTAACGTTGGAAAAGGGCGGAGTGCTTCGTCATGGCCAAAAAATATTTTCTCAAGACCAAGAAATTGGCGTGGTTACCAGCGGAGGATTTTCTCCAACGTTGAATGTGTCGATCGCGATGGCAAGAATTGATGCCAGTGTAGCGCATGACGTGGATGTCGAAATTCGAGGAAAGCGCTTACCAGCGAGGGTTGTTGCCCTTCCGTTCATCAAGAGAAAGTGACACTTTGGTGCAAATATTATAGAGTGTGCGGTTATGAAAAGAGTCATTTTTGGGGTTATCGCCAGTTTAGCTTTCATGAAATGCGCTTATGCAGAAGATCTCTTGCAGGTCTATCAACAAGCGCTCGCAAACGATCCTGTTATTCAGGCAGCAAAAGCTACACGCGATGCAAATATGGAAGCACTGCCGCAAAGCGTAGCGACCTTACTTCCCAGCATTGGCGCGACCGCGCAAACGACTTCGGTTCATACCAGCTCACGTGCAGAAAACTTAGCGCAAGGTGGACGCGGTGCAGGGGATGACGAAAGTTTTAACCAACATGATTACACCTTAACGCTGACGCAGCCCATTTTTAATTTTCAATCGTGGATGCAAGTGAGGGCCGCGAGTGCTGCATCGAAACAAGCGCAGGCAACGTATAATGCAGCGCTCCAAGATTTAATTGTTCGTACGTCAACCGCTTATTTTAATGTCTTAAATTCCCAAGATGCATTGGAATATACTTCTGCACAAGAAACAGCTGTTGCTAATCAATTAAAACAAATTAAAGAACGTTACGAAGTGGGTTTAGATACCATGACAAATGTGTATCAAGCGCAGGCAGATTATGACGGCTTAGTTGCTGCACGCATTGCCGCGCAAAATAATGTGCAAAATAGCATGGAAGCCTTACGTGTGATTACAGGTCAGACGTATGCTTCACTTAAACCACTCGCTGTTTCAGTGCCATTAATTTCACCTGAACCCGCAAGTCCAGAATTATGGATTGAGGCGGGTGAAAAAAATAATTGGACATTATTAGCTGCACGTTATGCGACACAAGCGGCGAAAGAAAATATTCGCGTGAGTTTTGCCGGGCATTTTCCGACTGTTAATGCCGTTGGCAGTTATCAAAATGGTAATGATGTTGGTGTTGCGCCTGTCAATAAAACACAGTGGGAATCACAAGTTGGGGTTCAGGTATCGTTGCCCTTGTTTCAAGGTGGTGCGGTGGTTTCGCAAACACGTCAAGCGCAAGATAATTATGTGGCGGCGGGAGACCAAATGGAATCGTCACGACGTGGAGTCGTTTTACAAACACAACAAGCCTTTAATAATGTCGTTGCAGGCATTAGTAAAATTGACGCAGATAAAATTGCGGTGACATCAGCTGTCAGTGCGCTAGATAGTACTCAAGCGGGATACAAAGCGGGTACAAAAACATTGCTAGATGTGTTAACGGCAGAACAAAATGTGTATCAAGCAAAAATGAATTTATCCGCGGATTTATATGGCTATATTAATAATACATTGGCGTTGAAAGAAGCGGCGGGTTCGTTAAGTGGTGCGGATGTGGTTGGAATTAATCATTGGTTACAAGATAAGCCAGCGGCTGTTGTTAAACATAAGCGTAAAAAAGCAAAGCGAGCTAAGAAAGTAAAGAAAGCAACACATCATCATTTGACATAACATTATGAAAATGAAACCTCAGGAAGCAAAGTATTGCATTGGGCAGTTGGTTTATGATCCGCAATTTCGTTATCGCGGAGTTGTCATTGATGTGGATTACCACTATTCGGGTTCAGAAAAGTGGTATGAAAAAAATGCGCCGCATCGACCCGCGAAAAATCAGCCTTGGTATCATATTTTAGTGCATAATTCTGAGCATAGAATTTATGCGGCAGAGTCAAATTTAGAAGAAGACAAGTCCTTTGATCCGGTTCATCATCCCGAGGTTGATTACTTCTTTTCAGAATTTAAAAATGGTTGTTATATTTTACGCAGGACGGGTATTTAAACATGAGTCAAAATGAATATGTAAAATTTGCGATAGAACATTGGGAATTATGCCTCGCGTTTGTCATGGTATTTCTCTATTGGATGATTTCCGAAATTCAAGAAGCTATGGGAAAGCATGGAATTTCTGCAGCACATGTTGTGTCGCTCATGAATCATGATGATGCAGTCGTCATTGACATTCGTGATGCGGAACATTTTAAAAAAGGCCATATTTTAGGCGCGCATTCTTATCCTGAAAAACATATCTTAGAGAAATTAGATGAATTAAAAAAATATCACGACAAAAAAGTGATATTGGTTGACAGCAATGGCCAGCAATCCAATCAATTATTGAATAAATTGCTTGATCATGGATTTAAAGAAGTATTTTTCTTGAAAAACGGTATGCATGCGTGGACTGCTGAGAAGCTACCCGTGAAGCGAAATTAAATTTTTTATATTTTTAGGAGCATTAAAATGGCAGCAGAAAACACAACGCAACAACCACAACCTGAATTTTTTATTCAACGTTTATATGTTAAAGACATTTCGTTTGAATCACCTCAAGCGCCTAAAGTTTTTCAGGAAACATTGCAGCCTTCCGTGAATTTAAACATTCAAACGTCTTCAAATGTTTTAGCCGACGATACACATGACGTAACTGTAACCGCAACGATTACGGCTGCTGTCGACGGTCGAACGATTTTCTTGGTTGAAATCAAACAGGCGGGCATTTTTACAATTAAACATATTCCGAAAGACAACATGCCATTTGTATTAGGTGTAACGTGCCCGACGATTTTATTTCCATATTTGCGCGAAGCTGTATCTGATTTAGTCGCGCGCGGCGGATTCCAACATTTTTATTTGTCACCGATTAATTTTGAAGCGCTATTTTTAGCAAATCAAAAAGAAACGGCTACTGCGACTAAGCAATAACGTTATGTCTTTCCTGATAGTCGGAGCAGGTTCTTGGGGATGTGCAACAGGTCTCCAATTGGCACGGATGAAACACGACGTTGTCATTTGGGGCCGTGATGCCGACCAAATTAAGCGCATGCAAGAAACTCGAGAAAATAAACGATATTTACCTGGCGTGAACTTTCCGGAGAATGTTTCGTTTGTGAGTGATGCACTCGAAAAATATATTTCGAAATGTGAGTATGTTGTCGTCGCTGTTCCTAGTCATGTGTTTCGTGAGGTTTTGGAAAAAATAAAACCCCATTTTTCTCATCAACAAACGCTGATGTGGATAACGAAGGGATTAGATCCCAAAACTAATCAATTATTGCATTATGTTGTTCAAGAAATGTTAGGGAATACCGTAAAGCTCGCAGTATTGTCAGGTCCATCATTTGCAGAAGAAGTCGCTGAGGATTTGCCAACGGCAGTTACCATTGCCAGTAATGATTTGCATATTGCCGAAAAATTAGTGAAATTATTTCACAGCCCGCGTTTTCGTGTGTATGCATCGACTGATATTGTTGGTGTTGAAGTAGGCGGTGCGATGAAAAATGTGTTGGCCATCGCGGTGGGAATTGCACAAGGATTAGGCTGTGGTGCAAATGCACAAGCAGCCTTAATTACGCGCGGTCTAGCAGAAATGATGCGTCTAGGAAAAGAATTAGGTGGACTACCGGAAACATTTATGGGGTTAACGGGTGTTGGCGATTTAATTTTGACCTGTACGAATGATATGTCGCGTAATCGCCGATTTGGTGTTGCGGTCGGAAAAGGTCAATCACGCGAAGCCGCCTTAAAAACTATTGATCAAGTCGTTGAAGGATTAAAGACAACGAAAGAAATTTATAGCTTAAAGAAAAAACATCCGATTGATATGCCGATCGTTGAACAAGTCTACAAAGTACTTTATGAAAATGTTTCGCCATCTCAAGCGCTCGAAGCATTATTAGCACGAGAACCGAAAGGTGAACGACAATGAAAGTGTATTTAGTCGGTGGTTGTGTACGGGATCGACTATTGGGTGTGCCTTCCACGGAAAAAGATTGGGTTGTGGTTGGTGCAACACCGGATGAAATGTTGAGCTTAGGTTATCGTCCTGTCGGCAAAGATTTTCCTGTATTTTTACATCCCACCACGCACGAAGAATATGCCTTGGCTCGTACGGAACGCAAAACAGGAAAAGGGTACACGCAATTTGTGTTTCATGCGTCACCTGAAGTTACACTAGAAGAAGATTTAAAACGCCGTGATTTAACGGTAAATGCTATCGCGATGTCAGAAGACGGCAAAATCATTGATCCCTTTAATGGCCAGACGGATCTGAAAAATAAAGTATTACGTCATGTGTCGGATGCTTTTGTGGAAGATCCTGTTCGTATTTTACGTGTCGGGCGTTTTCTCGCCAAATTTGCGCATTTAGGATTTCACGTTGCGCCGCAAACGTTCCAATTGATGGGAAAAATGGTTGAAAACGGTGAAGTCGACGCGTTAGTTCCCGACCGAGTCTGGCAAGAAATGGACAGGGCTTTGGGTGAAAAAAACCCTGAGAAATTTTTTGACGTATTAGAAGAATGCGACGCATTAGTAAAATTATTTCCAGATATTAATGTCCCCGAAGCATTTAAACCTGTAAAAAACAGTATAAAATTCGCGAGTTTATTTCTAGATGGTCCACAAGATATAATTAAACGATTTTGTCAGAAATATCCTGTGCCAGTAAATTATCGTGATTTAGCGTTAATGGCGAATCAATATCAAACTAAATTTACTGGCGATAAATTGTCGCCCGAATCCTGTGTTCAATTGCTGGAACGATTAGACGCGTATCGTCGACCCGAACGATTTGAAGATGTCTTAGAGGTTTTAGATGACTTTCCACAAGCCGCGTTTCTAAAAACAGTTTTAGAAGAAACGAAAGACGTGGATATTTATTCCCTTCAGGTTGAAGGATTTGAAGGGAAAGATATTGGCGAAGCAATTCATAAATCACGCGTGGATAAAGTTCGTCAATTAAATCGCGGAGTAAAATAATAATGCCGAACAGTCCTATTTGGTTTGTTTATCACCACAATCAATTATTGGTAAATACGGAGCACTCTCATGAATCCGTTATTACTGAATCGCAATGTAAAGCGTTAAATTTTAATATAGTGTCTAAACATGATATTGGATTCTTTCACAATAAACCCTGTTTTGGGGTAGATATTGAGTGTGATGAAAATATTGTTTTACCTGAAACATTAAAGTTTATGCCGTTGCGTCAAGCGGCATTAACGGTATTGGATGCGGAAGTATTTCATAAAGCAGGACGTGCCGCGCAAATCATTGAATGGCATAAAACGCATCAATTTTGTGGGCGTTGTGGCGTCAAATTATTTGAAAGTACTACCGAGCGTTCAAAAATCTGTCCAGAATGTGATTATCATTTTTTTCCGAGAATTTCTCCGTCTATTATTGTATTAGTAAAGCGGGGTAAAGAAATTTTATTAGCGCGTTCACCGCATTTTTCGGAAAATATTTACAGTACGCTGGCAGGATTTGTAGAGCCGGGTGAAAGTGTGGAAGAAGCCGTGCATCGTGAGGTATGGGAAGAAGTTGGGATAAAAATAAAAAATTTAAAATACCATGGTAGCCAGCCATGGCCGTTTCCGAATTCATTAATGTTAGGTTATACCGCCGAACATGCGGCGGGTGAGATTACGATTGATGGTGTTGAAATTTGCGATGCTGGATGGTTTTCTGTCGATAAGTTGCCCCAATTGCCCAATAAAATTAGCATCGCGCATGAATTAATTAGTTTGTTTATTAATCAGGAGTTTTAGTATGAAAAAAACTAAACCTAAAAATGTCTTCTATGCTCAATCCGGTGGTGTGACTTCTGTTATTAATGCATCGGCGTGTGGTGTCATAGAAACCGCTCGTAAATACAAAAATATTTTTGGAAAAGTCTACGCGGGTCACAATGGCATTATTGGTGCGTTAAATGATGATTTAATCGATACCAGTAAAATATCCGCAAAAATCATTGCGGGCTTGCGTTATACACCTGCAGGTGCTTTTGGATCGTGTCGTTATAAATTAAAGGGTTTGCAAGAAAACAAA
>JANRJR010000037.1:0-2542 GCA_033763845.1 Gammaproteobacteria bacterium
AATGGCATTATTGGTGCGTTAAATGATGATTTAATCGATACCAGTAAAATATCCGCAAAAATCATTGCGGGCTTGCGTTATACACCTGCAGGTGCTTTTGGATCGTGTCGTTATAAATTAAAGGGTTTGCAAGAAAACAAAAAAGAATATGACAAGCTCATGCAGATTTTTAAAAAATACGATATTGGCTATTTTTTCTATAACGGTGGTGGTGATTCTCAAGATACTACGCATAAAGTATCACAATTAAGTCAGCAATTAGGTTATGACTTAACGTGTATTGGTATTCCCAAAACGGTTGATAATGATTTGCCCATTACGGATAACTGTCCGGGATTTGGTTCTGTTGCAAAATATGTTGCGGTTTCGATTCGAGAAGCTGGATTGGATGTGGCATCGATGGCATCGTCATCCACCAAAGTATTTATTATGGAAGTGATGGGGCGACATGCAGGATGGATTGCAGCAGCGGGTGGATTAGCGTCTGAAAAAGAGGGTGATGCGCCGCATATTATTTTATTTCCCGAAATAGCTTTTGATCAGAAAAAATTCTTAGCCAAAGTTGATAGCTGCGTAAAAAAATATGGCTATTGTGCCATTGTTGTGTCGGAAGGCGTGAAAGATAAATCCGGAAAATTCTTATCTGAGACGGGATTGAAAGATGCGTTTGGTCATGCGCAGTTAGGCGGTGTGGCTCCTGTTATTGCAAATTTAATTAAATCTGAATTAGGTTATAAATATCATTGGGCAGTTGCCGATTATTTACAACGTGCGGCACGTCATATCGCATCAAAGACAGACGTTGAACAAGCGTATGCGGTTGGCAAAGCGGCTGTAGAATTTGCCGTGAAAGGCAAGACAGACATCATGACGACCATTATTAGAAAATCCAACAAGCCATACAAGTGGACGATTGGCGAAGTAAAATTAGAAAAAGTCGCAAACCAAGAAAAATTCATGCCCAGAAATTATATTACGGCGGATGGGTTTGGAATTACCAAAAAATGTCGAGAATATTTATTGCCGTTAATTACGGGCGAAGATTATCCGCCGTTTAAGAATGGGTTGCCGCAGTATGTGAAGGTGAAATCATAAATATGGTTACTTCTATTGTTCTCGCTGTAATTGGATTTACTATTACTATAGGAATTTTTCTTTATAACCGAAAAAAAGATCAAAAAGCTGGCTGTGAAAAAAGACAAGCTGAAAGTGAAATGAGGGTTTCCAGGGTTGTTGATGACCATATTAATACTCCTCAACATATTATCTCCGGGAAATCTTGTTTTATAAGAGCCGGTGCTGCTTTACTTCAAAGTGAAGAAGAAGTTCAGGCTGCAATTTCAAGAATTACTGCGCGAGGATTAAAAAATCCCATTGGTGAGGATTATGAAACGTTGAAAGAACAAAATCGGCTTTTACCTTTTTTAACAATAGCTTCCAGATATGCGCAGAAAAATGGATTTATAAATAAATCTTCTGAAGAAATAATAAAGATTATGAATGAAGAACTTGGAAATGTTTAAAATAGGAATTTTTAATTTGAGGAGTAGTAATGATGAAAGTGAGCAATAGTAAAAAAATAGCTGAGTTGGTGATACCAAAAAAAGAAAGACCCAAGACTTTTAAATCTACAGATAAAAAGCTGGATTTAATACGAGTCAAAAACGCTGAAGATATGTTTAAAAAATTAGGTATTTGACCATAATATCATTCCCGCGCATCCAACAATATCGCCAACTGAATACACGGTTTATCTGTTCGATTGCTCCACGCATGATTTGTCGCACATTGAATTACCATATCGCCTGCTTTTAATAAGGTTTCCGTATCTTCCATGACTAAATAAACTTCGCCTGACAAAATGATAATGTAATCGAGCGTTTTCGTTTTATGCATCAGCGGATGCGGTTGATCAGGTTGGGGTTCAAAATGTTTGAGGACACTTGAATCGGGTGGAATAACCACTTGGCGCAGTAACGTACCCTTAGGTTGTATCACAGGAAAAAATGAATCTTCTATTTTCGCGGATTTTGCTAAGTTTGCTGGCATCGAATCCGTTGCCCAAATATCAGATACCACAAAGCCAGATTCGTGCGTCATAACATCTTCAACAGTGCCATCGCTAATGATAGTCGCGATACCGTTTTTATGTCCAGTGACAACACGGCGGGGGATGTTGAGAATGGCACGCATAATTTTTTCCAAAATACGTTATTTACTGTTTATCTCAAAATCTTTTAACAAAAAATCCGTGCTTCTGCCACTCTTATCACTTTTAATTAATATCTTTAAGCTAATCAAATGATTAATATCCCTCGACGCGGTATCTTGCGAACACTTCATCATTTTGGCCCATTTGGAGGAAGTTAAGTTTCCTTCAAAGCCATCAAATAGTTTATTCAGCATCGCAATTTGGCGCGTATTTAATCCTTTATGTGAATGGGTTTCCCAGAATTTTGCTTTATGTAATACCGTTGATAATAACGTTTCCGATTGTAAAATTGCACTGTGTAAGGTTTGCAAAAACCATACTATCCATTTT
>JANRJR010000038.1:0-11786 GCA_033763845.1 Gammaproteobacteria bacterium
CCATCTAATGCCAGAATCGTCTAAGTCGCCGAAATTTTTGTATTATTTTCATAATTTACGTTTTCATTGGTTTGATGATTTTTATGAGCAAGCCAAAATCGATTCGACATTACACTATCTTCAAATGGCTAGAATTGCGATTGAATCAACAGCGGATTCTGTTGCGCACCGTGTTTTAGCACTGCACTCTGCAGAAACGGCATTTCAATCACAATTTGCGCGAATCCAGCGCGCAAGAAGAGAGTGCCAACGCGGATTTAGAAAGTATTTTTCTGCTAATACACTCAGATTTCTTTTGCGAATTGAAGATGCACTAAAATTACAACAATTTCAGTTGCTATGCGAAAAAGTGAATTTATTAGGCTGTATCAGCGTTGCACCAATTGAAAGTCTGAGAGAAATTCAGCTTTATCAACTGCTTCGTAGCTTTCCGTCTCGTTTGCCTCCCGTCTTAAAGAAACAGTACGATCAGTATGTTGCTGTTCTTGAAAGTCGTGTATCGCCTAACTATGAAATTCATTTAAAGCGATATTTTTCCGAGTGGGCTTATTATGCTTCATTAAAAACATTAACGGCTGAGCAGCTTCAAGCAGTGCATGAGCGTTCAGAAAAAGATGAAGCGGCATTAATGGTTTTTTTGCCAGTGCGCTGGAGTTTTCGTGTTGAAAAGATAAGAGAGTTGCGGCTCAGTAACCAATTGAAATCAGTCGAGCTATGGGCTGGAATGGGGTTAATAGATTTATTTCGTGAACGCCCCACTTTATTGCAACAACAAATTCAGGATGAGATTCATCATCTGACAGAATCACTTGAAGAATATATCAGAGATTATGTCGAAGAATTTAATTACGTCGATCAAAAGCATTATTTGATGCAGTTAATAACATCGCTGCGACAAGAGGGCGTCTCTGATGTTCACGAATCGCAAAAATTATTGTGCTCTGATAAGAGTTTTTTGGCATTGTTCCCTGAAATTAATTTTTTTATTAATGTCATGTTGAAATTGAAATCAACTGAAAAACTTTTTCCTACGCTAAATAATATTCCGGATGTTAAACATCATCTTGATGAGATTTATCGCTTCATTCGTCGCCAAGAAGGGATGTATTTGAATAAAAATAATGCAAAGTTTGTACAACTTTTTTGTAGAGAGGCCACACTTGCTGAAAAACAACTTTCAATTTATCCACTCAGGAGAATAATACGATGAACGAGTTTTTAATGGACAGTAGTTTTGATGACATTTCAGATGCTGAAGATGTGTTTGTCATTCACCATGACTTGTCGCAGGCTGAAAATGCGCATATCCAATTGAATATGAATCGCTTAGAAATCAAGTTGTTGTGTGGAGCGTTAAGTGATGGCATGGAACGTTATCGAAGTCAGCGTAAAAAAATATCGCGCCGCCGCATGCAAGATGTCAGTGCGATTCAGCATATAATTTCGTGTAGCTTAGATTACAAAACTAAAGAAGAGTGCATGATGGTTGTGCAGCAACGTTTAGAAAAATTTCGAACGGGTTGGTTTATTTTTCGTGGGCAAAGCGTATTGCGTAATATTTTGGTTGAAATCATGAAAGAGCATCGTTCAGAGATAACAAAAGAGTTGCGGCTTGAATTAGTAAGAGAAATGCAAGCACATAAAGCCACGCAAAAGCGATACAATTTTGTGCAAGGCGATACGGTGGAAGAACTAAAGCGTGAAGTCATCCAGTTGCGCAAGCAACTGGAAAAACATGAACCACAAAGATCAATTAACTCTGATGTATCTTTAATTCAAGATACGGGAATTGTTGGGAGGTTAAAGAATATTTTTGGGAAATAACTTAATCCACCTTAATTAATTTACCCTTTGCTGACGCATGTCGTTCGCGTAATTCGACGTTAATATAGCGATCGGTAATCGCGCCTGAGCCATGACCTGCATCATCGCGAACATGCTCGCGCGGACGCACTTTCACGTCTTCAGAAATGCCTGTGTGGCGAAGCCAGTGAACTGTAGCAGACCGTAATTGATCGCCTTCGTCATGGAAATTATCGCGGATTAATTCATCAGCAGCCTTATCAAAACATGCTTGAACTAATTTACGAATGTGTCGCGTTCCTGTAACAGCTCCTTTTCCTTTGTTTTTTGCAATTAATGGAATGGCTTCACCGGGTGATGGAAGAGGAGATAAATTTAATCCGGTGCGATAACGTTTTAATGCTTCTAACATAGCATCACTCACGGCTATATCGCGTTCTTTATTCCCTTTTCCAACTGTTTTGAACCACCAATTGCCATCGCCGTCTTTGAAAAAATGCTGCATTTGAGGCTCCCAGCGAATGCTGGACGATAATTCTGAAATGCGTAAATACATAGAATATAACGCATTCATGATAAATAGGGTTCTGTCATCCATATTTTCGGCAGCTTTAATGACATAGCGCCATTGCACATCAGATAATTTGCGAATAACTTTTGAGCCTTGCGTTTTCCTAAGAAACTGACTCTTCTGACGAATTTGTGCGACAGGATTTACTTCAGCGTAACCTTCTTGAATTAAAAACTGATAAAAACTGCTGATAATTGCAAAAATAGCTTGCAATGCATTTTGAGATAATAAGTAATCGTCAACAGATGGCCTTATTCCATCATGGAAACTTTTTTTACTGATGCTAACAACAAACGGACGCCAGTCTGGGTTAGGAACACGAGTGTTATCTTTATCTGTGAATCGGGTTACGTTTTTTAAACCAATCCAACTTTTTGGAGGATTTTGGCAAAAACGTAAAAAATCTTCGAAATCTGCGCGCGTAATATCGCGCAATGATTTATGACTAATTTCACCGCACCAATGTAATAATCGTTCGACTTCACGACGATACGCATTAAACGTCGCATTGGATCCTGCATATGCACCCAGAAATTCAACGGCGTATTTAATATCATCAGAAGTAATGGGTGTGGATTTTAGTAGGGTGAGATTATCGAAGATGGGGGTCGGTGTAGCTGTTCCTGCTGTAGTCATGGGAAAAATCCTTTATCCAGGCCGGTAACAAGTATTATACTTTCATTTTAGGTTTAAGCTCAAGTGCTCGAGGAACTATGAAAATAGAAACAGTAAAAGTGAGTCTGCCGTCAAGACGTATTACAAATCAAGATATGGTTGAACTTATTCGTGAGCAAAGTCACGATGTTCCTCAAGAAATATTCGATAAAATTGCATCTCGGATTAAAATTTTATTGCGTTTATCTGGTTCGCAAGATCGTTATTGGCGAGAAGCGAGTGAGACGCCCATTGAATTACTAAAAAAATCATACCGCGAAGCAATGAGCGAAGTCGGTTGGAAACCCGAAGAGATTGATCTTTTAATTTATGTGGGTGTAGGGAGAGGGTTTTTAGAGCCTGGAAATGCGTACATGGTCGCGCAATCGTTTGGGTTAATTCATGCGGATTGTTTTGATTTATTGGATGCCTGTATGAGTTGGAGTCGTGCGTTAGAAATTGTTCATAATTATTTTAAGTTAGGAAAATATAAACGAGTTATTATTGTAAATGCGGAATTTAACAGCACGGCGTTTGGTTATCCTGAAATTTACCGCGTGACAGATGAATCTATGTTGGATTCACGTTTTCCAGGATATACCATTGGCGAAGCTGCAACTGTAACGTTGTTATCAAATGAAAATAACACTAAAGATGCCTGGGAATTTCATTTTTCATCTAAGCCTAACTTATCTGATTTATGTACTATTCCGTTGCCACAGTTTAAAGTTTTTACGGATAACACTTCAGACAAGTTAGGCAAAAATGGTCCGCTGGTATTTACGTCGTATGGTTCAGAATTACATGCTTATGGAAATACGGAGGGAATAAAATTATTCCAAAAATTATCCGTTCCTCGCGAAAAAATTAATATAGTTTTCACTCATGCATCTTCCAGTACAGCATGGCAAAAAGGAGGCGAAACCGTTGGTGTTGCCGACAAGATGTACCACATTTATCCGCGTACGGGGAATTTGGTCTCTGCCTCAGTTCCAGCTGCCATGGCGCTTGCGCTAAAAGAAAATAAATTAAAACGCGGTGACAGAGTGGTGTGTTGGGTTGCAAGTGCAGGAATGTCATTTGCCGTGTATAGTTTTATCTATTAAATTAATTTTAGAATAGATTCTCAATAAAATTATTTTATAGAGTGCTATCAAATTAAAGTTTTTTTGTAAATCCAAGAGCTGCAAGCCGTTTTTGGAGAGAAGGGTGGGTTGAGAGCCACTCGCCCAAGGCGTTATGAGATTTTATTCCTGCCACCGTCGGGTCAAAGAAGTAAGCGGTACGTCGTAAAGAGTCGTGCGAAGATTGATTGTATTCTTTAGTGTACAGCGCTGTATTTTCAGCGTGGTCGCCGTTGATTTTTAGCAAAGCCCGAGCTAATGGTTCATTATTCCGCGTAAGCTCTACACATCCTGCGTCTGCCATGTATTCACGTGTACGGCTTAAAAATAGCAATAAAAGCATAGTAACCAGAGGCAATATATAACGAAGTAGCACAATAATTAACATCAAATATCCGCCGCCGCCACCACCTTCACGTCGACGTCCTCCGCGGTAATATGCATTCCAAAATAACATGTCTACAATCATTAGCATGATATTGCTCAATAATGTTGCCATTAGGGTTAATTTAATATCCATGTGACGAATATGGCTTAATTCATGCGCCATAACCGCTTGTGTCTCATCTCTATCAAGTTTTTTCATTAAGCCGCGTGTAATTGCGACGATCGCAGATTTTTCGCTATATCCGCTGGCAAATGCATTCATGTAATCTGCTTCGATAATAAATACGCGAGGCATAAAGCGTAATCCTGCCGCAATTTTTAATTCTTCAATAATATTGTAAAGCTGCTTTTCTTCGAGATCTCTGGCGGAATTAGGTGTGATTTCGTGATACTGCGTGCCCATCAAAACCAATTTGTCATGAAACATAAAAACAACGATAAGCGAAACAATGCCAATTAATGCTGTAACAATAGTTACGCGAGGCATTAATTTTAAGGTAATTAAATCCAGAAAAATATCTTGAGGTGGGATCGTATGATAACTTATTTCAAAATAAACAATGGTATCGATCAATAAACCCAATAATATATAAAGTAAAATAAAGAGGGCGATGACAAGATATGTGCGGCGCGAATTCCGTGAAAGTGCGGCGCGCCAATCACTCGCACTTTCACTGTATTGATTTAAGGCTGCGGTCATAATTTAACGGTGTAATTATCTTTAGCTTTTACGTCATCTTCAGAACCTAAAGACCAGTAAGGATAATCAAAATCCAGTTTAGAACTGAATGCGCTCACAACAATATTGGTTGGAAATGATTTTTTAGTTGCGTTGTATTTTTCAATGCTGTCGTTGAAAGCTTGTTTAGCGAAAGCCAACTTATTTTCTGTGCTGACGATTTCTTCTTGTAATTGCATCGCATTTTGATTGGCTTTTAAGTCTGGATATTGTTCAAATACGGCATTAATTCCACCCAAAATTCCGGAGATCCGATTTTCCGCGGCCATTTGTCCTGCTAAATTGCCTTTCGCTTTTGCTTCTTGTGATTGTGAGCGAAGGGCGGTGACATCGCTAAGTACACTTTTTTCATAATCCATGTATTTCTTGAGCACTTCAATTAAAGATTCGAAAACTTTAAAGCGTCTGTCCAATTGAACATCGATTTGTTTTTGGTTGTTACGAACAGATTCAATAATGGCGATAAGAGCGTTATAGGTAAAAATGACAAATCCAATGATCACAACAAGAATAGCTAAGGCAATAAGCAACATATCAGAATCTCCAGCAGTAAAGTTTAATTCCAGGACAACAGCAAAGATTATAGCCTAATAATTGCCATAAGAGTAAGCAGCAATACGTTATTTATTTATCCGTTGACGCCACTGCCAGTAAATAAAAATGCGCCAAATAATTTGGACAGCAAAATATCCTAGTAAAGCAGAACCAAAAGCCATGATCGGTAAGCCAACCAAGTAAGTTTTTCCTAAGGAAAGAAACCATATATAAAATTCATGAGCGGAGGTGCCTAAATTTTTCCATTGCCATGCTGGTATAGAAGGAATAACAGATACAGTATTTTTTTTACCTAAAACCCACTCACCGATTTTATAAATGAAAAAATTGAAAGGTAAAAATGTAAGTGGATTCGTAATCCAGGTTACTATAACAGAGATAGGTAGATTGGCACGAAACCACAATGCCAGTAGTGCTGCCAACAACATCTGAAAAGGGATAGGAAGAAAACAGACCAATAATCCAACAGCAAATCCTCTAGCGACAGAGTGGCGATTAATGTGCCACAGGTTTTGATGACGAAATAAAAAAGAGTTCAACCAACGTAGTTTGGGCTCGCGCTGGAACTCAGTATGATTTGGCAGCCACTTTTTAAAAAAGAGACGCACTTAGTAGGCTGCTATTTTCGAAAACATTGGCCTCATCATACTTACAACGATGTTACTCATCTGAGCACACTTTTTTTCATATCAGAATCTCCAGCAGTAAAGTTTAATTCCAGCAATGAAGGTAAGAGATTATAGCCTAATTATCTCGCTGAGCGTAGTATGCGGAAGAGATTTAGGTCTAGACTAAGAGTGCCCAAAGGCACACATGATATTATTTTCGGAGAATTGATATGAAGTATGTTTTATACGGTGTTCGATGCGTCATGTATAGTCTGCTAACCTTAATAGCGTTGCTTGGGCTCTCTCGCATGAGTTTTGCAAAAACGTCAATTCAATACTGTACTCATAATAATGAAAAACCTGCTAATACTGTTGAAAATACATTACTTCAACAGTTAGTTCCACGTTTTGCAAAATCAATGGGCTGTCAGATTGGCAATAATTGTTTGGGTAAATGGAACAACCAAGAAAATCCATCGAAATATTCTATTGCGTGGGAAAAACAGTGCGGCCCTGTCATTGGTGGAGTGGCTCAATTAGGAGACAATGGCGCGGGTTCAACATTCACGTGCCAAAAAAATCCGGATACCGGAAAAGTCTGTTGTTCACCGTTGGGTTATGAGTATGTCAATGATTTTATGGTGTGTGAGAAATAATGAAAAAAATTGCTACAATTTTACTAAGCTTTATTTTTTTAAATTTTATTCCTTCTTTCGCATTTGCTAAACCTGGATTTTGTATTGACGCAAAAACAGGCATAAATACTATTCAACCGGGTTCAACAACATTAAGTGGATTTTGATGGATATAACCTTAGTTTACTCGGCGTTTGTTTCTCAAACTGTTACGAAAAACTTAGATTCGCCGCTGATTTCATTTCCCACAGGACATACTTTAAATCTCGATTCTTTCGCACCTGAAACAGCCGTTGGTGTCGGGTATCAGTTTAATTCGCACTGGGAGATGGATTTAACCGTGGATGAGATTTGGGCGGATAGGGTAGCGGTCAACTCTTAGCGAGGGCTGCAAAATGGGGGTGTAATCCTAGGGAAAACCCTCAAACCTTAAGGAAACCTTAAGGAAACCTTAAGGTTTCCCCTCTATAATACTCAAAATATCATTAAACCAGAGGGGGTGTTTTTGTGGAAGAAGTAAAAGCTAAAGCAGAAGGTAAAATTGCGCCAATCTATGTGACTGAGGTAGTTGTCACTTTACTTGTGCGGCGTGGTGAACTTAACGCAAAAGATTTGATGATTCTTGCTTGCGTTAATCGTGAATTCCGTGAAATATTTAGTGCGGGAGTCATTTGGCGTGCTTTATCAGGAAAATTGGGACATTCAACCTCTGAAGTGACAGATCATGTTAATTTTAAATATGAATTCCTTAATGCATTCTACATACAACCTTCTTTAAATCAGTTTAAAACAGAGCTCGCTACATATTTACAGGATAATCATCCCTACCAAAATTGCATTAATCGGGCAAACACCTATTTTCAATGTGCAAAATGTTGCTCGGGGGTTTGTGTTTGCGGTAGTGTTTTGCTTGAGAGTATGAGTATAGAAGGAGCATTAATTAAAAATAATTTTTTTTGCCACTGTTGTTGCTGTGAACCGGGTGGTTGTTGCACTGGAACCGTAAGACCATGTTGTATAGATTCCGTGATGCAGACACTCTATCCGTTTTGTTTCGGTGAGCCTTGCGGAAAGATGACTGGTATTGCGCATGGTATTACGTGGGGCGTACCTATAACGTGTTTTGTGTCAGGCGTAGTGAGTTACGCCGTGAGTAAAACAACTCAAGCAATCGGCAATCGGATACTTGAATCTAGCGCAGCAGTAATTAATTTAAGAGAAAAAATTAATTTTGGCCAGGGTTTAATTGATAAGTATGGAATTTTTTCGGTGCTTGAACCTAAAAGAGTATTAATGGAGGGGCAAGATCAAGATGTAACGGAAGTACCAAATGTTGTTCAAATGGATGATGATGAAGGTAGCTATCTTCTTCATGAATATTATAATCGATAATTTGAAATATAAATCCTGAGCGAGCGTAGCGAGTCGTGACAACAAACACACCCAGAACAGCTGGATTCAAGTCATAACCGCAACTCTTATTAAAAATCAGTAGGCTTAGCCTATCTGATCAATAGGAGTTTGTAATGGAATATAAACAGCTAACGCGTGAGCAGAGATATCACATATATGGACTTTGGCAGGCAGGATATACGCTGACAGGAATAGCTAAAGAAGTTGGCGTTCACAAGTCAACGATCAGTCGTGAATTCAAACGTAATGTTTTTTGGTACAACAGCCGTATTCCTCAATATAAGCCAGATTATGCGCAACAATATTGCCAACAAAGACACAAATCCAAACCAAAACGTACACGGTTTACTAAAATGATAGCGGTATTCCTAGAAGAGAAGTTATTGCTTGATTGGAGTCCAGAACAGATTTCGGGTTATGCCAAGAGGCACAATTTGTTCTCCATCAGTCATGAACGTATCTATCAGTTTATTTTAAAGAATAAAGAAGCTGGCGGAAATTTATATACCCATCTTCGGCATCTTCTAGCTTAAAAGCATTTGGCCACGCAATTTTTACTATCACTGCAGACAACGGCAGTGAATTCGCAAACCATGAAAAAATTAGTCAGGAATTAAATGCTGATTTTTATTTTGCTCATCCATATTCTTCCTGGGAAAGGGGGCTGAATGAAAATACTAATGGTTTGGTTCGGCAGTACTTAAAAAAGGGTTCTGCGTTTGATGATATAACCGATGAAGACCTTATTCTTATCATGGAAAAACTCGATAATAGACCCAGAAAAAGCTTGGGTTATGCCACGCCAAATGAGGTGTTTAATAGAATGTGTGTAGCCTAAGGCTATCGAACCTCTAAAAACCACCCTAAAATCCGCAAAAATCCATCAAAATGGGACCCGACAGAACGGCATTCCGACGAAAAAGCCTCAAAATACTCATTTTTTATTGAATCTGGGGCTTTGTGTTAATAAAACCTTAAGGTTAGATGTTTATAATGTTCTGGTTCTTTTTACCTTATACGAGGATTTAGCCATGATGAGTACCTATGAAAAACAAGCAGATTTAAATTTATCAGACTTGCCAGATGAATTAGTAGATGCTGTTTTATCGCATATTCCAGTAAATGAGGCCGGAAGATACTGCACTGTTTCACGATTATGGTGTTCTCTTTTACAAGGCAATATCCGCTTCGAAAAACTATTGCAGCGATTAAAAGATCGTTCATTTTGCAAACAAGCTAATGTTGCCGAATTAGAAAAAATGATCTCACCATTTATTGAGAAACCAAAATTTAAAGCTCAATTATTTATACCATTAAAACAACTCGAAGCAGAGGTTCTTGATATCACTGCTAATCCATTGTTCAGAGGAAAAGATAAGTCTGAATTACGAATGGACATAGTTGAGATGAAAGAGCTGCTTTTGAAATGCTACGGCGTTGTAGCATTATTTCATGGTTACACATCAGAATGTGTTTTTGGATATAATGGTCTAGATGATCGCGCGAAAGAGTCCGCACCATTTGCTGTTCTTGAATATCTTTTGCAAGAGGGTAAAGGTAAGAGTGAACTGCAATTAGTTAACAAATTAATTTCAGCTAAAATCGTCAAACTTGAGGGGCCATTGATATTCAAAAATAATGAACTTTGTATGACTGATAAAAACAATGATGCTCAAAGCATTACTAAAATTCTTGAAGAAGTGTTGCCCGAGGTGTGTCATATGGTTCGTTGTAGTACCTCTGAATTTAAATTCTTAGTTGGGATGTACGCAGGAAACATTATCGAGCGTATAGAAGCATTGCAACGCAATAATTCCGGGCTGAAGCTCTAAATTTCTATAATTAATGAAATATAAATCCATGTAAGTGTTCGTCAGTATGCAGTATGCATCATATAAGATGTTGCAGTTATTGTTTGAATGCACTTACAACATCTGCCCCATAAATACCGATAATGAGAGTTATCGGGTTTTTTGGGGATGTGAATCCTCTGCTAAAAGGGTTTTCGAAAAGTGCTGAATGCTCTTCCAATACGTCTCGCCGCCTATGCTCGCGACATCATTGTGGTTAGCATCATCAATCCATAAAAATGATTTTGGTGAAGGCGCAAGGTCATATAATTTTTTTCCTTGCCAAAATGGAATTACAGTATCTTTTTTACCGTGAATAATTAATACAGGGCATTTAATTATTTGAATTTTGTCGATGTTGCGAAATTTATCAAACATAAATATTGGGATTTGAGTAATAGCTCGATATGCTGTTAAAAACGGGCTTTCCATAATCAAACCGGCAACAGGTTTACGTACAGCTAAATTAATTGCTACAGCTGCACCCAAGGAACGTCCATAGACAATAATATGTGAGGGTGAAACGTGTAATTTTTCTGTAAGATAATTATACGCAGTGCGACTATCCGTATACGCATTTGCTGCAGTTGGTTTTCCAGTGCTGGTTCCATATCCTTGATAATCATAGGCAAAAATAGCAAAGCCTTTATTATGAAATTGTTTTAGAAATGGCATGATATATCCCAAATCTTCTGCATTTCCGTGACTAACCAATACTGTATATTTTGCTTCTGTATTGGGTAAATAAACTGCTGATATCACCGCCCCATTCTTTGTTGTAATTTTAAGAATCTCTTGAGTATCGTGATAACCGGGTGGAGGAATTGGAAAGATTAATGCATCACTGAAAAAATAAGTGCCAATCGTAAGACAGGTGTAGGCTGTTAAAATATAGAAAAATACTCGGGTGAACCTAGTCAAGATGCGCTCTCTTTTAACTCAATAGTATTATTTTCGGGGTCATTAATATAAATCGAATATCCCGTTCCCTCTGCGCCATAACGAGGACCTTGATCATTAATTGTTATGCCATGCTTTTCAAAATAACTTGTTAAACTGTCCAAACTGAACGGATCAATACGCAAGCAAAAATGATCTAAATTAGGATTAGATGATGGTTGTTCATCGACTTCAACGATGTCAATTAAACTTTCACCAAAACGTAATTGGGTAAGTCGAAGTTTTGGTTGTTCTTTTTCGATGTGACCGCCTAAAATATTGCAATAAAAATCTAACATTTTTTCGGGCTGTGTTGTTCGCAACACAATATGATCAATGCCTTTTACTTTAAACATATTCTTCTCCTACTCAAAAAATATCATGCCGATAGATGCGATTAATGCAGCTGCCATACTGAAATTAAAAATGCGTCGATGCGTGTCAGTGGTTAAATAATCTTTTATTTTTGTTCCCATCACCAGCCACACTCCTCCGCACGGCAAACAAA
>JANRJR010000039.1:0-8297 GCA_033763845.1 Gammaproteobacteria bacterium
TGGAGTTTCATCAAAAAGAGAACCTGCTGCATCAATAATTTTTTTATATTCATCTCGATCAAATTGCTGTTCTCGATATTCTTGTAATTTTTTTCGCAAAAATTGGCGTTGCTGAGGAGTATATTTTTCTTTTTCAGCAGCAATTTTTTCTGCAAGCTTTCTCCATTTCAAACGCTCATATTCATAAAATTTTTGATTAGATAATTCAACAAACCAGAGCCATCGCGCTTTAGGAAATTGAGGAAGGCCGTAATTCCCTATAAAAACATCACGTTTATGCCCAATAAAATTAAGTACTTCTAGCTCCTCTTCTTCTTTATTTTCTTGATAACGTTTTGCGCACTCAAAAAATTCCACAACCTCTTTAATATCAGGCCTCTTATCTATACTACCTAGCATTCGCGCAAGAAATCCGCCTATTATTTTTCTGAATTCATCGTCAATGCCAACTGCACCAGCAAGTCGCATTATGGCATCAAAATTAGTATTGCACAGCGGATCAGACACGCCTAAATAATGCCGTATAACAGGAACTAAAAGATTTATATTTTCTCGACTATCGTCCATCTGATGAAGTTCACGACGCGTCCAAAAATAAGAACGCCCCTCTGAATCAATCGGTGGCTTTCTTTCCGCAACATTTCGAAGTTTTTCGCATAATGATGTTATATGCTGGGCAACTGTTAGGCCTTTTGGTGCAACTCGACCATCATATTCGCTCCAATTTTTTCCTGGGACATAGTCACTGATAACAAAATCACCGGCGATATCGTGATGAAAATATTCATTTATGCTTTCAGAATCTGAAGCAATTTTACGTCGCTCTGCAATGTCTTGTGGAAGTTTTTTTACACGAAATTTTTTGTCGGGATGCGGCATTCCCAATTCAGGAATAATGACCACTGCTTCTGTTTCTTCAAGATTTAGCCAATACGTCCGTTTACCGTCGTTACTTTTTACCGGCAAATGAGGGAGGATTTGATTTATCAGTTTTGCAGTTTCTACGTCACTACCATTTGATGCTTCATTTAATAATCGCTGACGATATCCCTGAAACCTTCCTTTGCCGAGCGCGAAAATTAATCGCCGAACTGCACGACGTTCAGCAGAAAAATAACTTTTTCCCGACAAGTTAAGTCGATAATATTTTTCTAATCTTTGTATTTTTCTTTTTCTTTCGTTTTCCGCGACGCCTTCTGCTTCTATTAGACTTTCTGGAGAAATTAACCTTTGAAGATCCTCACGGCGATCTGGATTATAGTTAATTACTGCTTGCATTAATTGCAAACACTGTTGATGCGTAAAATTGCTGGACTGGAAATTATTGATGATTCTATTTAAAAGCTGTAAAGCACGGGAATTATTTTGTTCCTTTTTATCTTTTCTGCTTGCAAAATATAAATATAAACTTAATTTATCACTGTGTTCCGCCGTTAAAAAAGCAAAAAAAAGATTATTATTGATGCTATCTATAGCCTTGGCAAATCTCTGTGATAATTCATCAGGATAACTATGAAGATTTTTAATAAACTCTTGGTACAACGCAAAAAATTCATCTGTGCCTTCACGAAGCTCTTCGCACATACGTTTAAACAGCTCAATTTTTTCTTCTGGCGTTTGAGGATTAACTTCGCCTAAGGATGACTCTTCCAATTTATATGCTCCAAAAATGAGAAGCCATTATACCCGACAAAAGCCTAAGGCTTTATTAAAGTCGCCTGTTTTTTAAGGTATATAAGGAGTAAAGACACGGCCGAAGGGGTCATCCCTGGCAATCGTGACGCCAGACCAATTGTCGTAGGACGTGATTTCTTTAAGATAAATCTGACTTCGTTAGACAAACTGGGGACATCATCATAGTCAATCTCTTCAGGAATCCGTCTGTTTTCTTGTTTTTTATCACGCTCAATTTCGGTTTGCTGGCGGGCAATATATCCCGCATATTTTTTTTGAATTTCAATCTGTTCTTTAATTACACCTGATACTTCAAAGTTTTTGTCTGCCAACCCTTTTTCAATTAATTCTTTCTTAAGACTAAAATTTTCCCAACGATTATCATCGACTAACCCTAATTCACGGCCAATTTCAGTAAGTCTTAAATCTGCATTATCTTCACGCAGCATTAATCGATATTCTGCACGCGAGGTAAACATGCGATATGGCTCAGGCGCACCACGCGTAATAAGATCATCAATTAAAACGCCAATATATGCTTGATCGCGACGAGGGGTCCAAGAACCTTGTTCGCGCACAAATCTTGCCGCATTAAGCCCAGCAATTAATCCTTGCGCCGCGGCTTCTTCATAACCTGTGGTGCCATTAATTTGGCCTGCAAAAAATAAGCCTGATATTAATTTCGTTTCTAATGATGGCTTGAGATCTCGCGGATCAAAAAAATCATACTCGATAGCATAACCGGGTCGAATAATATGAGCCCTCTCCAATCCCTTCATTGAATGAACAAGTTCTAGCTGAACCTCATACGGCAAACTGGTTGAAATTCCATTCGGGTACACTTCGTGTGTATCTAACCCCTCGGGCTCCAAAAAAATCTGGTGCGAATTTTTTTCTGCAAATCGAACCACTTTATCTTCGATAGACGGACAATAACGCGGACCCACACCTTCAATAACGCCTGTATATAATGGCGAATCTTTTAAACCCAGTTTAATAATTTCATGTGTTCTTTCATTGGTATGCGTAATATGACAGCTAATCTGATCAGGATGATCTTCGGCTTTACCCAAATATGAAAAAACAGGGATGGGGGTATCACCCGGCTGTGGAATTAATTGCGAATAATCAATAGTCTTTCCATCAATCCGAGGCGGCGTTCCCGTTTTGAGTCTTCCCACACGTAAATTTAATTCACGTAATTTTTGTGCGAGCGTTAATGCCGGCGCATCACCTGCACGACCTGCGCTAAAATTAGTCAATCCAATATGAATTTTTCCGGCTAGAAATGTTCCTGCCGTAAGAACAACCGCGCGCGCATAAAATTTTAAACCCGTTTGCGTAATTACACCCGCAACCTGATCATTTTCAATAATCAAATCATCAACGGCTTGTTGAAAAATAGATAAATTAATTTGGTTTTCGAGAATAAATCTAATATTTTTTTTGTATAACACTCTATCGGCTTGTGCACGTGTTGCACGAACCGCTGCACCCTTGCTAGCATTTAGAACACGAAATTGAATACCCGCTTTGTCGGTTGCTAATGCCATCGCGCCACCGAGCGCATCGATTTCTTTCACAAGATGGCTTTTGCCGATTCCACCAATCGCAGGATTGCAAGACATTTGGCCTAAGGTTTCGATATTGTGCGTCAACAAAAGGGTTTTTGCGCCCGAACGCGCCGAGGCCAATGCCGCTTCCGTTCCTGCATGACCACCGCCTATAATGATGACCTCAAAATAATTGTGTTTATCTACGCTATTCATAAACTAAATGGTACCATAAAGTATGGAACTTCCGATTTATCATATAGATACTTTTACTGATAAGATTTTCGCCGGCAACCCTGCCGCTGTTTGCTTATTAAACGAATGGCTACCTAATGAGGTAATGCAGTCGATTGCCGCTGAAAATCACCTTCCCGCGACCAGTTTTGTCATTTCCAAAGACGAAAAGCACGAAATTCGCTGGTTTTCGCCCACCGAAGAAGAACCCTTATGTGGTCATGGGACCCTTGCTGGCGCCTATGTTTTACTTCGCTGGATTTATCCGTGGATGGACGAAATTACTTTTGAAAGCAAAAGCGGACTTCTAACCGTCCGAAAACAACAAGATGCCTATTTATTAAGCCTTCCTGCACATCCTGCTTTTCCGTTCGATATTCCTCAGGGTATTGAATTGGGACTGGGCGTAGAACCTCGACAGCTTTTCAAAAATGATAAATTTCATTTGGCTATATTGGAATCTGAAAAACAAGTTCGTCAACTCAAACCTAATTTATATAAATTAGACGAATTAGGATTATACAAAATAGTCGTGACCGCACCCGGAGACAGAACTGATTTTGTTTCGCGGTACTTTAAAACACGAGGCTTTATTCAAGAAGATCCCGTAACAGGCGCAGCGCATTGCATGTTGATGCCGTACTGGGCAAGACGGTTGAACAAAAACCGCCTGCAAGCCCAACAAGTTTCTCAACGCGGGGGAAATTTAATTTGTGAATTAAAACAAGATCGCGTGATGATTAAAGCAAGCGCGGTCGCATATTCGCAGGGAACATTGATGGTTTAATCCTGAGATCCCTCGCTACGCTCGGGATGACACAAGTGTCACTTGCAATTTTTTGCTATGAAATCATCCAACTCTTGACGCTGTGCTGTGGTCGTATCGTTGGTTTCAGTGTTCATGTTCGTCATGTTGTATAACTGCTGGCGTTTCAATTCCACACAATTAACAGGGCCTTGTTTATAATCTTTAGACGGCGGAAACCACTGCGGACCACCTGATGTATGGTTATTACATCCTGTTAAAACAGCTGCCAAACCGACTAAAATCACTGCTCGTGTGGCAAATTTCATCGCATGAACCCCTCAAAAATGGTAGACTTCGCGATTGTAACTAAAGAGAGGCACCGTGGCAAAACGTCGTTTATTATCAGATCCCTTCGCTGAACGCGAAAAAATGCGCTATTCCAATCCCATTCCCAGCCGGGAAATGATTACGGAGATGCTTAAAAAGAACGGGAAACCCGCTAGCGCAAAGGAACTTCAAAAAATCCTTGGCATCACTAAAAAAGATCCCGAACGTATTGATGCATTTAATCGTCGCTTAAACGCGATGGAACGTGATGGGCAACTTCATGTAACACGTCGTGGCGAATACGGTATCGCTAAAAAGATGAACCTAATTGCCGGTCGCGTGATTGGCCATCGCGATGGCTATGGTTTTGTTGTGCCTGACTCCGGCGAGAATGATTTGTTTTTACCTGCGAAATACATGCGTTCTGTGTTTGATGGCGATCGCGTACTGGTTCGGATTGCGAATATCGACAAACGCGGCCGACTCGAAGCCAGTCTCGTACAAGTTTTAGAATGCAACACCACACAACTCGTCGGAAAATTTATTAAAGAACACGGTTTGATGTTTGTTTCACCCGACCACAAACGTATTACACAAGAAATATTAATTCCGCCGGGCCAAGAAAATGGCGCAAAAAGCGGGCAAATTGTCACCGCTCAAATTACGTCACAGCCTACATTGTATAAACAAGCCATTGGTAAAATTATTGAAGTCTTGGGCAATCAACGCGATCCTGGCATGGAAATTGATATTGCGGTTCGCACACATTCACTTCCGCATGGATTTCCTGACGTCGTTATTAGAGAATCGAAAAAATTTAAAGAATTAAAACCGGGCGCCAATTATTCCGATCGCAAAGATATTCGTGATTTGCCGTTAGTGACAATTGATGGCGAAGATGCAATGGATTTTGACGACGCCGTCTATACCGAAAAGGTAAAAAATGGTTGGCGATTAGTCGTCGCGATTGCAGACGTCAGCCATTATGTTAAACCAGGCTCTGAACTGGATAACGAAGCGTATTTACGTGGAAATTCCGTGTATTTCCCCGGCAAAGTCATTCCCATGTTACCTGAGCATTTATCCAACGGATTATGCTCACTAAATCCCAATGTGGATCGATTCTGTATGGTGTGTGACATGGAACTCACCACCGATGGCGAAATTAAAAAGTACCAGTTCTATCCAGGCGTAATGAATTCCAAAGCGCGATTAACCTATACATTAGTTGCTGCCGCATTAGACGGTAATAAAAAAGCCCGTGAAAAATTAGGGCATTTATATACTCACATTGAAGCTTTTCATGAGCTTTATCAAAAACTCTTAAAAAAACGTCATTTACGTGGCGCGCTAGATTTTGACACCGTCGAAACCAAGATTATTTTTAGCGAAGATAAAAAAATTGAAAAGATTGTTCCTGCCACACGAAATGTTGCACATAAAATGATTGAAGAAGCGATGTTATGCGCCAATGTCTGTGCATCTAAACATTTACTGAAACAAAAAATTCCTGCACTTTACCGAGTACATGAAGGACCAAATCCTGAAAAACTGCAAGATTTACGCGATTTCTTAAAAGAGTTTAATTTAGGATTACGGGGTGGTGATGATCCCAGCCCGCGTGATTATTCAGATTTACTACAAAATATTCAAAATCGCCCCGAAGCTGGCATGATTCAGACTGTTTTATTACGTTCATTACAACAAGCTATTTATAGCCCAGAAAATGAAGGCCATTTTGGATTGGCGTATGACGCATACACGCATTTCACATCCCCGATTCGTCGTTATCCGGATTTATTAATTCATCGACAAATTAAATCACCCAATCGCGATATCGTAAAATTAGAACAAATGGGCGAGCATTGTTCATTTACCGAACGTCGTGCCGATGAAGCAACACGCGATGCGATGACCGCGTTAAAATGTGAATTTATTTCTGATCGCGTCGGTGAAATATTTGACGGGATTGTGACAACCGTTACAGGCTTTGGATTATTTGTCGAATTAAAAGATTTATATGTCGAAGGTTTAGTGCATATCAGTTTATTACCGGCAGATTATTATCGTTTTGAGCCAAAGCGTCATCGATTATTGGGTGAGCGTTCGGGATTGAATTTTAATTTGGGTGATAAAGTAAAAGTTAAAGTCGTTCGTGTGGATATTGATGATAAAAAGATTGATCTTGAATTAGTCGTTTCTGCAAAGAAAAGTGGTGTTAAAAATGGCAAATCAAAGAAGCGCTAAAAATACCGTCATTGGCATACATGCCGTTGAAGCTTTATTAATTCATTCTCCTGAAAAAATTCAAGATTTGTTTTTAAATCAATCGCGTCAAGATGAAAAATTCGCAAAAATTATTTCGCTTGCCAAACTTAACCATATTTCTATTCAAAAACTCACGGATATTCCTGACCATTCTCAGGGTGTTGTTGCAATGTGTCGTGCTTCGCATCATTCATCTTCTCCTAAATTTTCTGATTTAAAAGACATTCTCGAGAACTTAACAAAACCAGCTTTATTTTTAATTTTAGATGGCGTTCAAGATCCGCATAATTTAGGCGCCTGTATTCGTTCTGCGAATGCAGCCGGTGTAGACGCTGTGATTATTCCAAAAGACAGAGCCGCGCCTCTTAACGAAACTGCAAAAAAAGCTGCATCAGGTGCTGCAGAATTTACAAATGTCATTACCGTTACCAATCTTTCTCAAACCATAGAATTATTAAAAAAACATAATGTTTGGGTTTATGGCTTAGATGGTTCTGCTCAAAAAACATTATTTTCTCAAGATTTCAAACATTCGACGGCATTTGTGATGGGCAGTGAAGGTGAAGGTTTGAGAAGATTAACGCGTGAGCATTGTGACGAATTGATTGCGATTCCGATGGCAGGTGAGATTGAGTCTTTGAATGTTTCGGTCGCAGCGGGAATATGTTTGTTTGAGGTCACAAGACAGCGTTTGTCATCCCGAGCATAATCTGTCATCCCGAGCATAGCGAGGGATCTCCCACTATTCATAAACACGCCAATTGCTTACATTCCAATATTTTTTGTACGCTATTGACTATTTACAGTATTATTTCCCTTATCTAAAATGCGCGCTCTTAATAATTACGCAGTATGGAGATAATGATGAAAATACGTAAAATACTCGCTGTTCTCTTTGGTTTTTCTTTTTGTTTCTTAACCGGTTGTGCTTCGATTGTTTCAGGTAACCACCAAAGTCTTTCTGTAAACACACCTCTTCAAAAAGATGCGACGTGTTCATTAAAGAATGACAAGGGTACCTGGTATGTTAATCGAACACCGGGATCTGTTACGGTTCAGCAAAGCTTTAAAGACATGTTAATTCATTGCGAAAAAGACGGACGCCCAGTTGGAAATGCAAAAATCGCTTCAAAGGTAAAACCGATGTATTTTGGGAACATTATTTTTGGTGGAGTGATTGGCTTAATCGTTGATGGCGCAGACGGTGCAGGATTTGGTTATCCGACCGATGTCTCGATCCCCGCGCAAAATCCTGTGAAACAATAATCTACATTGTTGTAGGGGCGAGGCTTGCAGCCTGCAAGGCCATGCCTCGCCCTTCTTACCTTTTAAATATTTTTATTGGATCGGGCATGGCCCGATCCCTACCATCCATATAGATATCGACATATAATCCACGACCTTATGTAAATTTGCCGACGTAGCTCAGGTGGTAGAGCAACTGATTCGTAATCAGTAGGTCCCGTGTTCGAGTCACGGCGTCGGCACCAGTA
>JANRJR010000040.1:0-2368 GCA_033763845.1 Gammaproteobacteria bacterium
ATTGGTGTAGGACCATACGCCTCAACACTTGCCTTATACTGTTTTGAACTACTTTCTACATGCTCACGAATTGCATTTGCGGCATTTTTGATAAATTCACCAATCGCAAGGACGAGCGCAGCAAGCTTAGAAAATAACCAATTTTTCGCTGTCATTTCAACTACCGACGGATTTTCATCATCTGACTCCCATGGATTCTGAGCATCTTTCCCTGGAGTAAGTGGAGAACCCATCTCCATCCGGTCATTTTTTGGTCTCAAAGCAGTGGCAATTTGTGTGGCGCTGTTAGACCCATCAGCAGTTGTATCAACATTTAAGTCATCTGTGTCGGCGGGGTCATTATCAAGGGCATTCATGTTGAGGTGAGAAGCTTGTTTCCGGGAAAATAAGCTTTTAAACCATTCCCAAAAATCGCTCAGTCTTATACGAGTGGTGAAAGTGGCAGCTTGTGGTGCTGGATCAAACATTGGCAATCTCCCGAAGATTTAACAGCTGAAATACTAGCAGATTTTGCGGATTTTTAACACCGTTCCTAGCGTAAACCAGAAGCACAGCTGAGAAACCGCAAATAAGGCCTCAAACATTACTCTAAATCCAAAATGATGGACAGTATATGCGCTGATTAGCGCCCCAAAACCTATCGCAATATTGTACGAGCCCGCCCAAATCCCCCAATAAAACGTTGATTCTGATCTCGGAATATATCGCTCATAGAGCGCAAATAATGCTGGCGCTTGAATCGCTGCGCAAATTCCCAGCGCAATTTGTACTATATATAAGGTGAAAGGGGAGTAAACCCAAAAATAGCCAAGATAACTCAGTGAAAATAAACCTTGAGAAACCACAAGAATAATCTCTTGATGCCCCAATTGGTTTTCCCATTTCCCCGTAAACCAGGTAAAAAATCCCAATATTATGGAAAAAATACAAATGGCATTTCCAGCGGTGCGAATATCACCATGAATTTTATGCACAAATTCTGCCCACACGGGCATCATAAATCCTGCAGCAATAATAATTAAAAAATTAATAATAATTAATAAAATTAAAAACCTTTTAGCCATTAACATTCCGGAATATTCGCTGTTGCGACACCATGTGGATCTTTAATTGCAGCAGCTAATCCACCTAGTGATGTTTCTTTATAAATCGACATCATGTCTTTGCCTGTTTGTCGCATTGCTGCAATAACTTTGTCTAACGACACTTTATGTCCGCCACTTTCATCTTCCATTAATGCAATGCGCGTAGCGTTTACGGCTTTGACTGATCCCATCGCATTTCGTTCAATGCACGGAATTTGTACAAATCCACCGATTGGATCACACGTCATACCTAAATGATGTTCCATTGCAATTTCGGCGGATTTTTCTATTTGAGATAACGTTCCACCTAAAACGGCAGTAAGTGCACCGGCTGCCATTGAAGATGCAACGCCAACTTCACCTTGGCATCCGACTTCTGCACCTGAAATTGATGCGCCTTTTTTATATAAAATTGCAATAGCACCCGCTGTTAATAAAAATGTAATTACACCATCGTCATTTGAATTGGGTAGAAAATTTTTATAATAATGCAATACCGATGGAATAATTCCAGCGGCCCCATTCGTAGGTGCTGTGACAATTCTTCCACCTGCCGCATTTTCTTCATTCACTGCCATTGCATAAACATTCAGCCAATGCATAACATCGGCATGTTCGCTTGGTTTCGGTGAACCTTGTGAACATAATTTTTTATACAAATCTGGCGCGCGTCTTTTGACTTTTAAAAAGCCAGGTAAAATCCCTTCGGTATGACATCCACGTTCAATACATTTTTGCATGACATCTGCAATATGTAATAAACCGGATTTAATTTCATCTTCGCTGCGCCAGGTTTTTTCATTGGCTAACATTAATTCTCGAATCGATAATTTATTTTTTGCGCAATGGTGCAATAATTGTTCGGCTGTATTAAAAGGATAGGGCTCGGGCTTTCTGTCATGTTTTTCATGACCGTATTCTTCTTCGGTGACAATAAATCCTCCGCCGATGGAATAATAAATTTGATGCGCAATATCTTTGCCGTTTCGATCTAGCGCTGTAAATAACATGCCATTAGTGTGTTTGGGCAATAATTTATCTTTATGAAAAATTAATTCAAATCTATCCAAATTAGGTAACGGACAATTCGGTTCAATTAAATGCGGTTGTTGTCCCGCTAATCCATGATAAATCGCAATGTCTGTTCCGTGACCTTTGCCGGTAAGTGCAAGTGATCCAAATAATTCCGCGCGAATTTTGGAAGGATTTTTTTCTTTCACCAATTGTGAAAATTGATAGGCCGCTTTCATAGGCCCAACCGTATGAGAACTGGATGGGCCAAT
>JANRJR010000041.1:0-18883 GCA_033763845.1 Gammaproteobacteria bacterium
GTAATGCTGGTTTGGTTATCACACCTATCAAATGTCACCGTATATTTATTTTTACGCGTATCGATGTGCGCCACTCTTCGCTCTAGCGCATCAAATACTTGTGTTTTTTCAATCAACCCTGACGGTAAAATACTTTGTACAAGTTGACCCGCTTCATCTAGACCAAATCCCGTTGTATGACCATTTCCATCCGTCACGCCAATTTTAAATCCACGTTCGTTGTAACCATGCGCAGTTTGCGGCTGAACATCTTTTGTAACAGTACCATCTTCATTTTGAACATCGACTTTAGGAGAAATTTCTAATACTTTTTTATTTCTAACATCATGCGTAAACGCTGTAGTATTCCCTAAAGTATCAGTTTGACTTTTTATCTTATCAAAGTTGTCATACGCTTTTGTAAACACGGGGACTTGTAGCACCGGCGGAAGATTTTTACCTGGCGTACTACTATAAACCTCAGCACCATGCCCAATGGTAAATACATTTGTTTTTTCATTTTCATCTAACTCAAGTTTTTCTCTTCTTAAGCGTGATTGACGAGATTGTTTGTCATGTCGTGCTTTTATTTTTTCACCGGCTTTTTCTTGTCGACGTTGATACAACTCTTCTATCGATTGACCAACTGTATAAGAATAATTTCCATCAGGAATTCCTGTTGCATCCACAACAATCCCTTCTCGCGTTCTCCCAATACTTTGCAATGCTTTCCATTGAGGTCTCACACCGGTTGAAACATCCAAATAATCCAGTACAGGAGGATTTGTATAAGGAATTTCAGAGGAGATATACAATGTCGTTGTATTACTAAAAGCGGCATTGATCATGTAACTGGTACCGTCACCGGATTCGGTTACGGGTTTATAATTGTTTAATATGCAAATCTCTTCACTATTTCCAATATCCAGCGACACCGTTAAATTTAAAATTTCGGAAACTTGAGAAGGAAATTGAATATTCGCCGTTAACACATTACCGTGCTGATCTTGAAACGTTCCATAGTTAGTCTCTTTTGTGATAGTCGTTTTATAGGTTTGCGCCTGTTTATTTCCATCTTTATATGCAACCGTCACATTGACAGCGTTTGTGTCATACGGCTTTGAAACAATCCAAACCAACTGACCTCTGCCACTCAGACCAAATTGATTCACTGCCTTTAATTCAAACATCGCGTCAATTTCGCGCGAAAGCGGTGTAGCAGATGGTGTTGCAGTATAAATAGTAAATGGCAGTGTTTGCGGTAAATTTTGCTGACCAGTGACAACTGGTTCAACCGTATATACACCTGATACCATCTTACTTAAATCAACTGGCTGGTCAATCGTCACAGGAATATCAGCCCCGACTTGAACATTATTTTGAAATAATTTTATCGCCGTAAGATTTGTTGTATTTCCTGTTAATATCAGGGAATTGTCATTTTGAACATCAATCACCAACCGTTGACTACCACTGGTATTTTTCGTATCAAATTGTACTTGACCTTGAACTTGATATTGCAGTTTATGAGAATCACTGCCATCCGAATTTTTTAAATCATAATTAATGGCATATGCATAAACATCGGTTGGTAAAGTAGAAACATCAACACCCGATCGATTGCCATCGGTTTTAATCACTAATGTTTGTTTGTTGTTAGGATTTCCGACAGGCCAAATTTGAAATGATGGAACACAGGTTGTTACTGCGGGTAATTCCCACGAAATGCTCATTGTTCCGATTGTAGGATAATTATTTCAAACCACCGCACTCATCGTAATATTTTGAGGGTTATTCGGGTCAGATATTTCATACCCCGGTAAGATTGTACTAATCGAACGATTGGCTTGATCTCGCTCTGTTTGCTTTCGCTCCAACGTATAAATATCTGTTGTATCTGCACTTAAGAAAGTCGGCAAATCTGCATACACTAAACTGGGAATTAAACCTTTTTTCACAGACTGTGCAGATAAACCTTCATATCCAGCTAAATTTCTAAGGCTGAGTGTATCGACACCATCTTTTGAATTAGTACGCCAAATTTTCCCCGTAGGATCTCTATCATAATAACTAAAATAATCTTCCCCACCAGAATCTGTTAGACGTCCATCGGCTGCAATTTCGCCAAATAGGTTATATCGACTCAATCGCGCGAATTGTAATTGATTATCTCTGTAATGACTTTCTCGAACCGGTTTATCAATTAATCCAAACAAATATCGAATATCATCAATGTGACGTGAAACACGTACAGGACCCTGCAATGGCATCGGATCCGTTAAATAACCAAAGCTTCGCGCAATTTTACGTGTCGGCGTAAAGGTATGTCCCATCACGCGCTTTTCTGCATCTGAAGTAAAACTGGTTAGCCCACGTATATCAAATAATTTAACGGTTTCTTGATCTTCTAGACTTAATGCAAGCGGTTGAGGAAATACTGAAGGTATCGCGGCAGAAGTACCCAACTTAAATTTCGTATTAGTAACCTTCTGACGAAATGCATCTCGACCAAAATACGTTAACGGCGTAATTAAAACGGGCGCACCATTCTCATCTTGGCTGGTGCGAGAAACTTGAGTTTGTGCAATCTCATCGTTTCTACCATCAAAATAATGACATTCTTTTCCGCCATCGGGATAAGTAATCATCACTTTGTTATCTAACGCATCCCACTCATATTTTTTCTCTAACGTTTTGGGGGGTAGATTTTGAAGCGTCGGTTCATTCGTTTTCGGATCAAGAACCAATACCTGAACCACTGCGTTTAATTGTCTATCTGCAATTTCTCGACCAATCACGTCATAATCACGCTCAAATTGATGATCAGGATTATTGGGATCCGCTTGATAATAACTCATCAATTGCGCATACGTTGTTTGTGACGTCGGACGTTGTGTGAGCTGAGCTGCCCATCGATTTAATTTTGTATACTTATGAAACGCATCATCATAAACATACGCATCGACTCGACCATTCGTATTAAAATGTGCAAGCGTGTTACCCACTTTATCTTGCCACCAAAATTCTTCTGACCAAACGCCTTTTTGATCTTGAGTTGGATATTGCAACACGCCACGGTAGGTTCGTTCTTTAAACGCATTGTATTCAAATTTTGTAACAGGTGTTCCAATTGCACACTTCACCTCACCATTCACAAGAGCATAATAAACGATAGGTCCACCCGTTTCTGCCAATACAGTATTACCGACATTGTTTTTCGTATATTTATTCACGCGATTTTTTGGATTATTTAACTTCGGAGCCATATCTGCTTCAAGGATATTTAAGGGAATACCTGTCGCAGTATATTGAGAAAGATCTAATGTCGTCCCTTCCGCAAACAGTACCTCACCAATCACTTCCTGAAAGGCATTACGTACAGTTTGATGAACTGAACCATCTGTACCTATAGCATACACCTCGAATCCTTCCGAATTGTAAACACTAAAGCTCCAGCGCAAGCTTTCATCTTGTTTGGCGACAATCAGATTTTTTGCATTAGTAACTTGCTTGGTTTCAATACTTTGTGTTTGTGTAGGGCTATTTACATAACTACTGTCTTTAGACGGATCATCAACATTCACACCGTCTATCTTTGTAGAAACTAATTGGCTCATGCCATCATAGGTAAAACCCTGTGAGCGTGGTGTATTTGTGTTAGCGCCTTTCGTAACAGTTTTGATTTTACCGTTATCGTAATAGTCTTTTGTATCATCTACCGTCATTTTGGTTTGGGTTGGCGTTAACGTCACAACACCGTCTGCATTAATGCTTTTAGCGACGCTCACCACATTCACTTCTGGCGAGGTTTCACGTCTTAAACGCTTTGCACCATCATATTCAAAACCATACTCATAACCATTTCTATTTTTATGTTTACGATAAAGCCCTAGGCAATCTAGGGTAAATTCATCATATTTACCCAACCCATTAATTTTCTTAAATACGCGATTAGCCTTATCAAATTCGTGAACGTGAACATCATCTTGATTTGTTACAACTAAACCATTTAAAAACCCAACCATTTTTTGATAATCACTATCAATTATCATTTTTTCAGCAAATTTAATGGTCTGCGTCGGATTATTATTTTCATCATAAGTGTATTTCGTCACTCGTCCTTTATTGGAATTAACATCCATTAATTCCACCTGAAACGTTCGACGTCCCAAATTGTCATAAACATAATAGGTCACCCGATCGCGGGCAGCATCTGCAAGGGGTAATATTTTCGGATCAATAGGCTTTGCTAATTTATTGGCATAACGCGTAACTACTATTGGCTTTCCAAGCTTATTAAATTGTTGCGCAGTAACATAACCTTCACCATCAATTTTGGTTGTGACTTGTCCTTTTGCATCACGCCCATAAAAAGTACTTCTATCTCTGGGATCTACTGTAATTTTGGATGCCAAATCACTGGTTTTAAAATCAGGTGTCAATAAAGACGGATCAATAGCCGTATAGTAAAGCGTAGTTTTAATCACTCTCTGTGGATTAGCATTGTTGTAAGTGGATTCACTCACAAAGCCCATGCTATTCACACGGTATTTTTCATTCCCGTTTTCATCGTAAAAGTAATACAATAAACCATCGTCTGTTGATTTATTTTGTGCAGCCAACGCTTTGATTTGATCAAACGTTGTAGCATCTGTGACATTCACCTTGGTCGCATAAACTCTTTTAAAGCGAATACGCCCATTTTCATCATAAAACCGCTCACGCAATCCACCGGTAGCTGTCACTCTAAAACGCTTTTGCTCAAGCGTATTAAAATAATTTCTCGTGATATTTCCGCTGGGATCAATAAGCCGAATAACATTGTCAGCTGCATCCAATACTTTGGTGATCGTAATCTTTAATGTAGTCGGATCAACCACTTTCCCAACGTCGCGATTAAAACCATCTATACTATTTTGAACAACATAAGTTGCGCTTTGAGCAACGTCTGTTTGGGTAACGCGGCTTTGTTTACCTTGCGCGTTATAATCCATAGCTTTAACCAAATTTAATCCACCGACATCTGTCGTGGTTTTTTTAAGATTATTATTTTTATTAAATTCATTTTTAGAATTGGTCAGACGAGGATCCGTGGTTTGCTGCGCATTACCAAACGCATCACGACCAAATTTTTCAGATTGAGGACTCGCACTTTTTGCGTCATTCGAGACTTTATCGACAAAACCCACCGACGTGTAATCAAATGCTGTTTCGACCAGAATTGCGTCAACATGCTTTATCTTTTGACCTAACAAGTCAAACTCTTGTGCTGTTTTATTTTGCAGAGGATCAACGAGTGAACTCACCTGACCATCTGGAGCATGAGACGTTTCAGTAGTATTACTTTCTGCATCAGTTTCTTGAACAACTTCTTCAAAGACATTTAACTGTGAAACTAATTTTGCATTACCTTTTGGTGATGTAACCGTATGTGAATGATCAGCGCCATACGTGTGTGTTGTTGTATTTTGATACGCATCACTTTCCGTGGCGATTCGTTCAATAAAATCATGCGTGTAGGTTTTACGTACAACGCCATTCGATTTTTCTGTTATGACATTCCCCAACAAATCATGCTCTTGTTCTTCAACACCACCCAATGTATTCGTATGTTTCGTTTGTTTATTTAAAGGATTATTAAACTCCCATGATTCTGAAATAACCGCATTCGTCAACGTATCTGTTTTTGTTGTCGCAACTTCGTTGCCACGCGTGTCATATCCATGTTGAATCTGTAAAGTAGGATTCGCTGAATTAACGGGTAATAATTCTGTATCAACTTGACCAAATGCATTATAAGTCTTTTGAGAAATATTATTTTCAGCATCGGTAATCTTAATAACATTTCCACGCTTATCGCGCTCATAAACCCTAATATGATCTAGATCACTGCGAAGATTTATAATTTTAGCTTGGAAATCCGGGGTCAAAAATCCACCCGTTAAAACACCTAAAGACATATCATAAAAATTGGCATATTTACGATTTTGAATTTCTTTTCCAAAACTGTCTAAACTACTTTCTTCAATACTCAAATTAGCATTAATTTTTAACACGGGTCGTCTATCTACGTCATAATAAATATAAGTCGTATTACCCAACGGGTCTGTCGTTGATAGCAATAATCCTGTTTGGTCATATTTATTGCGCTGACTTTGATTTGCCCAAATTTGTTGTATTTTTGTTTGATCATTTCCGGCTTCGGCCAATAATTGGCCTACATAAACGTTGGCTTTATTGACGGCTTGGCTCCAACCATCATATTGCGTTGCCGTTTGGCGTAAATGATCACCATCGGTACTTTGTGAAGCAGAACCGTCTAACCCATTATTTAAAATAATATTGCCCATAATATCGAATTGAATATTATCGATTCGATTAAATGGCGCAGTGGTTTTAATTTTGCGACCTAATAAATCATAGCTATAAGTGGTTAATTGATCTAAAAGACTGGCAGCGGGTTTTGATGGAAAAACTCCCGTTGGCTTGTTCGCATATAATTTTGCCGTTAAGCGTAAACCATTCGGCGAATAGGTATATTCCGTGTAATAGCTTTCAGGATTTAATTTTGCGATGATTTGTCCACGAGCATCACGCTCATAATACGTGACCCCCATTTTACCTTGCGAGACTTGATGAATGATTTGATCAAACGTTAATGTTAAATCGAGATTGGCTTTCGTGTAATACACTAATTTGCCTGTAATTCTTCCACCCGCATCGCGCACTAATTGCGTAACAAATCCCGCCGCATCTTGCTTACCAATCAGCAAACCATCATTGTCCCAAAATGAACGGGATACACGATCTTTCGTAAAATCTTGCGGAAGATTAATCACTCCCCCACTTTTTAACGTCGCTAAATTTGCAGCGGATAATTGTGTGGCATATTGAATTGTTGCAATTCTGCGATTTAAGTTGTCATAAAAGTATTGAGCGACATAATTGTCTGCATCAACTTCATAGGCTTTGCGGCCCGATTTATCAAAAAACGTATAGCTTTGGTGATCTTTAGTAGGATCTTTTATTTTCGTCACTAAATTTATAAGAGTGCTTGCTGAAGGAATTAACGGAGGCGGTACTTGTAGCTGAGATAGATCAATAGGATTGGCATATTCAATGGTCGTATTAAATCGATTTTGTTTGTCATATTGGTATTCCGTCACAATACCCAACGCTGAAACGGTATAACCTATACGATTTTGTCTATCATAAAACGAATAAATTTGTTTCCCATCGGGTCGCGTAGTCAACTCAATACGTCCACCAGTATCTCGCGCATAATCATATTCGCGATACTCTTGCTGATTGGCTAAATTCTTTGCGGAACTGGATAATATCTGCGTTAATCCATTGTTTGCTTTATGCGCAACGGTAATTTTTCCGTTGGCATAGGTTGTTGTCACCTGCATCGTGTCATCATGATATTCGGTCGTTGTCGCATTTTTTAAGGCATCAACGGCTTTTGTGCGGCGATTAACTCCATCAAACACTTGCAACGTTGACGCAGTAGTTTGCGCATCTTGTTTAACATCATGTTCCGTCAAATTTCCAAATAAATCATGAATTATAACCTGGTAACCCATGAAGGCATCTTCAATACCATTACCATTCGCGTCGACATTTGCGTAGGTCGTTTTTACACTCACCTGTCCGTGGGTATCATATAAATATTTTTCCAAGCTAATCGCATTGGGTTCTTTTTTGCTTTCTTGATCAGAAACCCATTTCAACATCACGGAAACATCTGGGGATGTTTTTGGCGTAATCAAATTTTTAGGGAAAGTTGTCTTTAAATAAGTTCGTTTTGTCTCAATATTTCCTCGACTGTCGGGACGGAATTCTGTCACTCGGCCTTCAGGCGTAATAACAAATCTCAAAAATATATTAAGATTAATGCCGTCATTGACACGTTCATAGACATAACTTGTAGTAAGTGGATTATTTGCCCCTAAATATTCATTTTTAACCAACAATATTCGCGTTTCAAAATCACTGGTATAAACGTACTCTGTACGCTGACCTTCAGGATAAACATGGTTATTTAATAAATTACAGTGTTGGGAATTATATTCTCGATGATCAATTCCGCCATTCGCAAGAACAGTATCTTGGAGCTGATGCGTAGTAGGGGTATAGGTATATTGTGTGACATCCAGTACCTTATCAGGAATGTTATAACCCTTTTGACGCGTTAGTGATGTTAAATCTCCGTCATTATTAAATTTAAGTGTTGTTTGGCTATTAAAGCTATCCGTAATAATTGCACGATTGGGATTATTTGCATCCGCATACGTAATTCGAGACGTTTGTGCACCTTTCCCATCGCCTCGTTTAATCATGCTCACACCAAAACGAGGATCATGCACAAATCCTAAAAATGTTCCATCAGTTTGCGTTACCGAACTTAATAACGAACTGTCGTTAATATAGGTATATTTTGTTTGGTAACCACCATGCGCAGTACTGGTAATTAATCGCCCTAACGCATCAAATTCATAAATATTTAAAGGATTACCCGTTGAGGTATCATAAATAGTGATGACATTCTGTCCATAACGAATCTCATAATCATTTCCGGTAGGGCCTACAATATGTCTTAACTGTCCATTCTCATAACGATACGTTGTGGCCCTTCCCCATCTGTCAGTTTTTTTCGTTAATAATCCATTGGTATCATAATATTCAACATTGCCTGTTTCAGGATCATGCAAAATCCAGCAGTTGTATTCGGCACGCGAATCAAATCGCATGAATTTCGTACCACCCACTGATTCTTGTGCAAGATAGTTATTGGGATTAGCAGGGTCTTGCTTATAGGTTGTTAGATGGCCATCCTCTTCTTGCAATGTCCCTGGATTATTTCCGTTTGGAAGTGAAAGAAATTTTTTGTGACTGAACTGCCATGCTTTTGTAGTATCTGAAATACGACTGTTATACGTAAATCGTAAATTAAGCTGAAAATTGGCTTCTTGAATATTTAATACTCTATCTTGAAAAACTAAATTACCCGTCGTCAAATTTGGCCAGCATTTTAATTTTGCTCCGCCATAACTTTTTTCTTTTAATACGCTACCGACTTTTTCATAGGAAGAATAACTCAGGCCTAGCCCATTACTTGTAATAGGAGAATAAGGATATGTGATTATTTCTTGCATGACGGCGTTCCTTCTGAATATAAAGTGTTATAAGCAAATTTAGACATTCGATAGACAAGATAAACAGCTAATAAAAATAGAAGAGCACCAGGAATAAGTCCCAAGCCAATTGCACCTGCCGCCATATTGCTCCCATTAGCATTTGAATTCCCAGCCAAACGAAGCTGCGCTGGTGGGTTACTGTAAAATTGAGACGAACTATTTGTGCTAAATGAAAAATCTCTTCCCGATAAAACTTGTTCTGCTGCACGAACCGTAGGTCTTCCGGTATTAGCACCTTCCAAACTCACGTCTTTTAATTTCACAATTAATTTTGCATTGCGAATCGCACGTGCTTCATAACGTCCCACTTGATTTTGGCCAATCGTATCGGCCTCAGCTGTTGGCTCAATTAATGACTGCGCCAGTGCAACACCACCTGCATCGGTAATACCTGGATTATTATCAAGCACTAATTGTTGAAGTCCTGATTGCGGTAACAATTTTGCTAATGCAGTTACACTCGCATCCGTTAATTGATTTAAATTAACATCAAAAACTACAACTCCTGTATTAGGCATCGCCTTTGCAAACGCAAAAAGAAAAGCATCTTGTAAATTGTTATTTTCAAGAACAAGCGATTTAAATGCAGAACCGGGTAACACACCGACTAATTTTACGCCTGATGCAGTATCTAACCCTGTAGAAGTTAAATCTAATCTTTCTAGAAAAGTTTTATTTTGCATCAAAACATTAACAACATCTGGACCAATCGGATTATAAGACGCATCGATTGATTTTAAATTTCCACTCTGACCTAACAGCTTAATACTTTCTGCAGTAATGGCTGTATTTCCTAAGCCTAAATTTTCTAATGCTGTTTCAGGCAGAAAACCAATACTGCTGCTCACACCGTCGTCATCAATCGCATTTCCAAATACATCAATATCTGTCACAGTCGTATTGCGACAATTTTTAACCACACTGAACAACCCTACATTCGTCATTCCATTATTACGCAATTTCCATTTTTGCATTGTCTTGCTTTGTACGCTGGTCAAATCGTCAACTTGTTCATCAACCAACTGTGTACCCGAAAAATCAGCCTCTTCCAGATTTGATTCAGCAAAACCTTCAGCAACAAGTTTCATATCAGTCTCTTGGAAATTATTATTTGCAGCGATGAGTTTTTTCACTTTTGCTTTGGGTAACGCTTGCGCAACGGATGCAATACCTTGACCTGTCATACCCACATCAGAAATATCAATTTCTTCAACTTTGCTATTTTCTAAACCCGTCACACCAGCATCGCCTAGTGATGTATGAGGAAAACTCACACGAGTGAGGCCGGTTTCATTTAAGAAAGTAGGTACAGATTGAATATTATTTCCACCCATTTCTATTGCTTTTAATTCTTGAACGGTTGCATTCCATATTTGCTCAAACCCTGTTTGCCCAATACCTTGATTTATTCCTGAAAAACTTACAGTTGTGACATTGCGTAAAAACTCCACAACATCATCTAATCGACCATCATTCGGAAATGAAGAATATTGAACAGATGAAGATATATTAAATCCATGCAAAGATTTAATATTTGCTGAGACTTTAGTTAATAATGCTCTCAGTTGAGGACGAGGCCAGTTTCGCCAATTTTGGCGTGAAAGATCCAATCGTCCAAATGGATGTTTAAGTAATTCATCGATATTATCTAAAATGAATTGAGGATCTCGGCTTTCACCTAACAATCCATCTAATGCAAGCTGACTTGTAAATTTACGGTAATCCGGCAAATATGCGGCACTTGTAACTATACACTCAAAATTTCCCCAATCATTTAAATAAGCCCACACTTTATTTTGATTTTCGCAATTCGTTTTCGCGATAAGAAATGCAACAAATCCTTTAAACTTTAAAATAAATAGTTCTAATAAACGCACATCGGCGTACAACACCCCTAACACAACTGTCCAAAAGGGAATATCTTTCCATGTTACTCGAGACTCACCCGCTTTCCATTTAAGATAAGTTTGATAAATTCCAGGCATGCGTTTTTCTAACGCTTCAAATTCTGGCTCCAATTTGCTCCGTAAAAAATCAGACCCCCAAACTCCTCCGCCGAGCACTATCGGCAGTGCAACACCGAGTAAAACAGGACAATAATATAAAGCTTCACCCGCAACATCACTGCCCAAATTTGAGGTAACCGTAATAGGATCATTCGACATGCCAATTAAGATATTACCTAACGAAATATGGTAAAGACGATTAGCGGCAGCGGCACCCGCCAACACATCCCACGTCAGCATTCCCCAAAACGCAGGCGCCCATAATTTATTTAAAACGAAAACAGAGCCTTGCGTAAAATGTTTTAATCTCTCGGGAGTTTTAGCAGGAAGTTGTTTATGGAGATCTTGAGCAACAAGCGTTACAAATTTGCGATAAATATCGCTACCCGTTGGGCAACGAGAAGCATTAACGGAGGAATATAATGCGACAGTTTCTCCAGACTGTTCTGTCGAAGTACCCAGAGGAATGTGACCGGCTAAAAGGGATCGCGTTTCCCCTTGTTCTGCCTCAGCATCTACTGCTTGCGCACTACTTTCAAAATCAACTACCGTATCTTCACCACGTATCTTTTGCTCATCACCTTCTTGCGACATTCTTACCTTCCTCTCTCGTGGAGGAGTAAAAACTTGCGCAGGTCTTGCTTGGTATCCGCTTTCTAATTCATGTAATTCAACACTTTCTTTATTCTCACCTGACACGTTAAAACTCCTAGTATTAGACATTAAAATCATGTCCAAACGTGTCCTAAAATTTATTGAGCTCAATTTCGATAGACAAGCTCATTTTTCATCAATGAACTAAAAAATGCAATAAAAGTTCACCTGAAGGATCAGCGTTTGCACAAACCTACAAATTACTAAATTTACTCGTAAACTCTTTTATCAACTATCACTTCCCTCACTGAAAGTGAGTCAATCGATTTAAATAAAGCATTCCGCCAATTGCCTTCTCTGCCTTCTGCAACATCAATCCAGGTCTGCATCCAAGCCAATAATTTTTCGTCCTTATTTAATTCTACAAAAAAATCTCGTTTATTTTCCCAAACAGCAGACTTAAAACTCATGACAAACCATTCCATACCATCCAGCACGTGGTCATATAATTGATTTAGTTTAAGTTTTGAGATTTCGAGGCGAGTGGCTTCTTCACAAATCTTTGCAGTATGCATTTGCGCATTAGTCCACGTTCGCGGATGTTTTAAATCACAACCACAAGCAGTTCTTATTTTCGCAAGCGCTGTTCTCATATAAGGCAGAATTGCTTCATCAACAAATTCACAATACGGCTTTATTCGTTTAAGAATGAAACACAATTCCAAAAGAGCTTTTATTCGAGGCATATACGCCAACAGATCCGTTTGATGGCATGGCTTTTCAGCTTGCTCATCAATTTTCTGATCTACCAATCGATTAATTTCTGCAAACTCACCGTCTGCCAAAACAACCCCATTATTTGTTAAATTAAATAATTCATTTTTAAAATAGGAAACTTCTTTCTCCAAATCTCGACCAAAGAAAGCTCCACGCACTTTTTTAAAGGTAGGCTCACTACCAGAGGCAGTAGCATTTGTACCACTCATTGCTGTTTTATCGTTCATATTGATTTCCTCTATTTTCTGCTTGATTAGAATGTTTCTTAAATAATCCTGAGGGTTGATATTGTTTTTGGCGAGCTGTCTTAAACAACATCAAGAAACGTTGGAATCACGTCGTTTTGAACTCAAATTCATATCTATTTGTTCTTTTATTTTTTGATGTGTTCGAATTTTTATTGCCAGCAGTTTCACCAGTTTTATGCTCAGCAACACGCAGTGATTTAGCCGTTAAGCTTTTTTGATATTGTTCTCGACCACATTGCGACTTGAGAATGAGAGACGCCGTTTTTGCTTTTGATAAATGTTCTTTGTTAACTGTTTTTTCTAAGACTCCCATTTCTGGGTTTTTATTGTCTTCCGTAATTTCTTGTTTTTTAACTTCATAAACTTTTTTGACTAACTTAGAAGATTCTTTCTTCTCCCCTGAAAAAAAACCTTTAATTCGTCCTAATATTCCCTGGTTGTATTCCGCTATCGTCTCTCTTGCAATAACTTCCTTAAGATGATCTCGATCGACACAAGCGTACAAGTTATCGCTCTCGTACAATGCGCTATAAGGATCTTCGCCATTCATCTCTTTTATGGCTTTATTAAGCCTATATTCCTTTTGAATCAGTTTAACGATGGCAGAAATCCCCAACGTCAACACCAGCACCCCTGCAAAAAAAACTACTACTCCAGCTACGACAATAAACATATTCTCACTACCTCTTTTCCTTAGAATAAAAAAATCTTTTTAATTAATTACGCGTTGAACCGCTTCTTTAAATCCTTGAAAACTTGTTGGGCTTGGCATCACATTACTCATCCCAACTTTAAAACACTTGGTTCTCATCCCTTTCCCTTTCGGCGCTAACGCTAAAATTGGAAGCCCCTTACTTTTTGAAAGTTGACGCAAGTTTTTACATACTTCGAGACCAGATTTATCAGGCAGGTATACATTGATTAAAACGAGACAAAATCTATCCGTAAATTTATCAATTGCTTCTTTTGCGCTACGTGCCACAGTCACATCTGGATAACCGCATGCATATAAAAATGAGCCTGCAACACGAATGTTGTATTCATCTCCATCTATCAGCAGAACCTTTCTTGCAGCTCCGTTTCTTTGCCTTAACATGTATACATCTCCTTCTCATAACACTCTTATAGTCAAACAACAGGCTTAGTAGGGTGAGCAGCACATTCTGCTTATGTTCTATTAGCTGCTCAGCCCTAAGCCGTTTACCAACGCTGGATCGGCGTTAATTCTTCAGAGCCTGCCCTATCGGGCTCGTAATTCACTTCTTCTCTTTATGTAAAATACTGAGTAAACTGCTTCTTGTGGATTTCACATAAGTGTCTAAACCATTCATAAGACCGCACCTCAATCAGAACATAACCACTTATTAACCATTTTTATCATTAAATTAATGATTAATTTACTCTTTGTTGCTATGGAAGTATATTCGCGAATCGCTGAACTTCACGTAAGCATTTCGCCATACCTAACAGCTACAAAATGGCCACGCACCGGCTTAAATACATGCCAAAAGGCTTTCTAACGCCAATCTAAGGGAGAAAGAGACTCATGAGCGAAAACACATGGCACTTAGCTGAAAATGAAGAAGAAATGAATGTCACCGAATTTGAACTGCTGCTTTGGCGTGTTTTTCATGGCTTTCTACGATGGCAGGAAGACTGCGAGCTTGCAACGAATGGAGCGACGCTTACCGGAAATGAACTTTCGATACTGCATATTGTTCGAATGAAAAATAAGCCAAAAACCACAACGCAAATAGCTCAACTTTTAAACCGCGAGGATATGTTTAATATTAACTACAGCGTCAAGAAACTACTAAAGCTAGGTCTTATTGAAAAATCAAAGGGATCAGTAAAAAAAGGGGCAACCTATCAAATTACAGAAGCCGGAATAAAAGACACCGACAATTTTATTAAAGCAAGAAAGCGCATTCTTATCACTCTTTTCAAAAAAGAAACTCGTATAAATCTGCCAAAAATCTCCCAAGATTTAGCAAAAATTATCAGTATTTATGATGGAGCAGCAAAGATAGCAGCTTTCAATGAAGCCCCTTCTCTGAAATAAATAGGCAGCGCTCAATTATAAGGAACGATTTTTATGAAGGAAAAAATTGCAATTATCGGAGGCGGTCAGGCAGGCTTACAGTTAGCTATCGCTCTAAAAAGAAAAAATTTTTCGGTAAGTCTCGTCACTAATCGCTCTGCGCAACAATTACGCTCAGGCTCTATTTTATCTAGCCAAGGAATGTTTGACAGTGCCCTATCAGTTGAAAGATCTTTGGGCATTGATTTCTGGCAAGAGAAAGCTCCCCAAAATAATGCCCTTACATTTACACTTAGCAATCCAGCAGACTCCACAATTGCTATTCAATGGCAAAGTAAAATTCAATCTTATCAATCAGTAGATCAACGGATAAAATTTTCACATTGGATGGATATATTTGAAAAAGAAGGCGGAAAATTAGTTGTTAAAGATTTGAACGTTCAAGATTTAGACGAAATTTCTCAATCAAATGATTTAACAATCATTTCTGCTGGAAAAGGAGAAATTTCCCAACTCTTCCCCAGAAATGAAAAAGAATCTCGATTTACCTCACCGCAACGAATGCTTTCCTGTATATATGTTAATGATGTAGTACCTGCTAATCCTGCTGGTGTTCGCGCTAACATCATCCCTGGAATCGGTGAATTTTTTGTTATTCCTGGATTAACACTCAATGGTCATTGCGAAATGATGTTGTTTGAAGGAATTCCGAATGGTCCTTTCGATTGCTGGAAAGATATTAAAACCGTCGAAGAACAATTCCGCACTGGGTTAGCATTATTAGAAAAATTTGCTCCTTGGGAAGCGAAAAGATTTAGAAATGCTAAGCCTACAGATAAAAATGCTGGGCTTATAGGTTCTTATACACCCACTGTTAGACATCCCACAGCAAAACTTCCATCCGGAAAATTTGTTCTTGGAATAGGCGATGCCGTCGTATTAAATGATCCGATTGCAGGACAAGGCGCAAACAATGCATGCAAAGCCGCACACGTTTATGCAGAAAATATTATTAATCATTCTGGAAATGCATTTGATGAAATGTGGATGAAAAAAACTTTTCAACAATATTGGGACAATCACGGTAAATGGGCAACACAATGGTCCAATATGCTACTCACACCGCCACCCCCACATATTATTGAACTACTACAAGCTGCGTCTCGAGATCCTCATATTGCGCACAAATTAGCGTATGGTTTCGATACACCATCTACATTGTTTCCGTGGATATTAGATCCTGTCGCTACACACGACATGATTACACCAAGAAAAACTTTAGCATTTAATTAAGGATTTAAAAATGAAGAAAAATATTTCACATCTTAGCTTTTTTCAAAAAAACAAAGAGTATATAAACTCATATAAAAAAAATGCATTGATGCAATTAATGGACAGCAAAAAAATAGAATCCAAAAAAACACGTATTATTTTAATGGACTGCATACAAACTTTATCCGATTACTTTCAAAAAGTAGTAATGCTTCGAAACGTATTCAATGATGACCCGTCTTATACTTCAATCACACAAGAACACCTTAAAGAAGAGTTCTTTCACAACGTATCACTCATGAAAGACCGAAAAAACAGGCCTGCTCTATGGGATCCGATCCTTGAAGCAACTTCTGCGTGGTTTGCTTGGAAAATGTTTACTTTAAACAATGCAGAAAAAACGGTTTTAGTTCATTTTGTCCTTGAATCCAGCGGAAACCTATTTTTCCAAAAAGCCTACAAAATCATGCGGAAATACGAAAAAACGAATTACTTTAAAATACATTCTGAAGCAGATGAAGAACATGAAAAAATGGGTGAGGAACTATTGAACAATGTTTCGAAAGAAAACTTTCCACGCCTATTAAAAGTTTTGCAACAAGGCTGGGATGTAATGAATGCAGCATGCAATAGAATCGCGGAGTTAACTAATCAAATTCAGTAAAATTGACATAGCCCTCAATAATCATGCTACTAAACCGAAGCTCTTATTTTTATTCATGATTATTAAAGGAGATATATATGGAAGATTCTACCTTAGTTACCACTAATATCGCGGAAGTTCTCAAAAAGATTACTGGAAAAGAAACCTTCATTGCAATTGGAGAGTTACATAACTCAAGAAGCGCCATTAAATTTATTTTAGATAACATAAACCTATTAGCTCCTAGCGATGGCCGCAAAACTCATCTGCTTACTGAATTTTTGCCAACTGATTTACACTTGATTCCCAATATGCAACAAAACAAAAATTTTTATCCGCTTGCCAAAAAAAAATTAGGTGAAAAACGTAAAACCCTGGAAACAGATGTAGGCCAACGCGAAAGCAGTCGAAGCAATCCTGAAGAAACATATACTATAGAGAACCTCTATCAAACTCTCTTCGGAAAAGACATAGCGATTCACAGTATTGAATATCAAGATGATGGAAATGCCGCTTTGTACTATCGTCTACAGGCAGGCGATCCAAAAGCTTATGCGCAAAGAACCAATCAAATTAACGATAGAGGTGTTGAGAGAGCGACAGCCATATTAAAAAAAGATCCAACCGCAAGAATATTAATCTTCGCGGGTATGGGACATACATCAGACAGTGTCTTCAGAAAATACAATAAAGAAACAGATGCCTTCATTCCTGAAGAGGAATTACGATTGGTAGGTATCTCTCGCCGCTTAAAAGACCAAAATTATCCTGGAGTAAATATTAGTGTTCATGATTTAGATTTATGTACAGACAAAGAACACTTAAGAAATATCCATACTCGAGTCCCCTTTTTTACAAAATATGAAATTGGAGATGCGTGTCTCACCTGGGACAATCCAGATTTCTTACTTTTTTTAGATACTCCTCCTCATCCTAAAGCTCTAAAAAAAATAACTAAGGGCTACGAAAGCATATTTTTACCGGGGCCTCATAACATCAACATAGTAAAAAATGAAGGGGGAAGAACACAACTCTTAGCTGCAGTGCCTCCTGCTCCTCAAAATGATGCGGCTAAAAAAAAGAAAAAGAAGAAAAAGAAGAAAAAACCAGCTGTCGCTTCTAGCCCGGCCGCAGACTCAGTCAGCGAAATACTTGCGGCAGAAAGCCAAACCAACGACACTGCCGCATTTATTAGTTATCCAGGAAAAATGTTTGATAATTCGGAACCATCACACGTAAAAGTAGTCTCCGAACCAACAGCGGTCGGAAAAAAGGAAGAAATTACATCGCCAGTTAAAAGCCCAAGTTTGGACCGAACTTCTAAATAATTAAGAAAACATATCTCAGATAGCTAATTGCTTAAGCATTTTTCGACAATAAGCAATTAGCTTGAGATCTTCACGAACTCTACGTGAGAATCCCCCGTGCTTATACGCATTCATTCGACTTATGGCTTTTCCTTCTGGGGTTTTCACTCCCGCCTTTACCCACGGGCTCCACGCATGAATTAATTCTGCTTGTCGCGCTCTCTCTTCCGGTGTCCAATGTCTCATATATTAACTCGCTCTAAAAAATTCTTTTATGTGCTTTAATTTTGGCATAGATTGAACCTTTAATCTTCCTAATATTGGGACACTGGTGGGGCACTTAAAAGCAAATAATGGCCTTTACTGACAAACAAGTACTATAAGCGGCTTATGTTATCTCATTGATTTATATGATGTTAATTGTTGCTGGGATTTGTGCTTCGTTAATTGAATATGATTCGTAATCAGTAGGTCCCGTGTTCGAGTCACGGCGTCGGCACCAATTTAATTATTGTTATCCTGTTAGATTTTTGTCATCTTGTTAGACTCTTGTCATCCTGAGCGTAGCGAAGGATCTGACTTTTAAAATGCGCGTAAACGCAACACACTGTGCGCATTGTACGCAAGTGTAGTAAACCTTAAGGAAATCGTTTATGCACGAAATCTTCAACAGAACAAATTGGCCATTGCTGTGGAGCAATGCAATGCGTACCAGCAAACGCGCACGCACGGAAGAAACTGTAACAGAAAAAGAATGGTATCAAGATCTCTTGGATGAAGAAGGAGAATATTCAGATCCCAATACGCTTCTTTTCT
>JANRJR010000042.1:0-3670 GCA_033763845.1 Gammaproteobacteria bacterium
TTTCCAATCGACGTCTTTCTCTTCTACAACTCTCATTCCTGCTGCATCAACCACACTGTGCTCAAGCACATACGGATTTTTTCTGCGATCTTTTCTATTTGGATTAACATGCACATCTATAACGTGCAATCTCACGTTAAAGTGTTTAGTGATAACGTTACTTGCAGCACTCCAATTACCTTCCTCACAACCTCCACACAACTCTCTTAACGTTGCGACAGTAATTTCATCTCGACCAATAATGCGATTTAATTCTTGAGCAATGGCATCAAAAAAACTATCGCCATTACTTTTTGAAATACCGAGATGAAATTTTTGTGGACATGCGGCTGTAACTAAAGCACGCTTGAGACCAACACTACCTTTTGTGTTAAAAAGCAACGGTAAACGATCTGCATTTTCTGGATTTTTAATAATTTTCTTAATTGGAATTGTTATTTTTTGTTGAGGATTTCCGACGGGTGATATCGTCATCGTGGGCACCACGATCGTCACTGCCGGGTGCGGCCATGAAATGCTAATTTTTCCAATGTCTGGATATTGCGCACCTACCGCCATACTCAACGAAATATCCCCAGGACTATTCGGATCTTGGCTTTCATAATCAGGTAGATAAGTAGCAATTGCATGATTCCCCAAATCACGCCGGGTTCTCGTTTGCATCAACGTATCACGTGTAGCAGAAGATAATAGTGCAGGAATAGCTGTGTATTCTACTTTACTTAAATCTTGCGTTTGCGAAACCGCATTGAGACACACGTGACCTGCAGCATTACGCAATAAAAGAGTCGCGACTCCTTTTTGTCGATTGGTTTTCCAGGGCTTTCCGATAATATCAAACTCGGTAAATAAATAATAAACTGCTTGACCTTGAGCATTGACAGAACCTTCCGCAATATTATCACCAAAAAGATTATACAGACTCAGGAGTTTATATTGCTGCACACCATCGATATATGCTGCTTTTGAAGTCGGTTTTTTATTGGCATCAAACGTAAATCGTATTTCATGCAACGTTAATTCAATCATCGTATCGGATAGCTTATTGGTGCACCAACGAAACGTTCGTGCAATTTGACCTGTCGCGTTACACGTGAAACCCATTAAATCATTGTTGGCATCTTGTGTAATTAAAGGATTACCTCTGGCCGTATCTAATAATTTCAGTTGAGTTTGATCTTTAGTGGAATCCAAAGCTCTCGGTTGCGGTGGCGTAATTAAAGGCGGCAATAAACCGTATTGCCCTAACTCCGCACCTGCTTCAAATTTAGTACGGCCAACTTCTTGCCCAAAAACATTAGGGAATTTATAGGTAAGCGGAATAAACACACTGCCATCATTTCGTCTTTGTGGCACCCCTGTTGTAGCAATTTCAAAACCTCTGGCATCATAAAATGTATACGCCACTGCACCGGTGGAATAAATTGTTGCAACAACTTTGCCCAACGCGTTACGCACATAGCGTGTCATTAATGTTTTGGCAGGAAGATTTTCTAAATACGGTCCTAGCAACGGATTGCTTGTCACCAATTGTTGCGCAATCGCATTAGATAATCCTTCACCGGATTTTTGTCCAATGACATCGTATTCCAAAAGATGTACGCGATCAGGCTTGATTGGATCAGCTTGATGATACGTTAATAATTCAGCATACGTAGTTGAAGCTGTTGGACGTTGTGTTGTAGTCGCAGACCATTGAATCAATCCGGTTTGCAGTTGAAATGGATTGGTATAACCATACAAATCAACACGGCCATTAAAATTAAATACTGCCATTCTTCTGCCAGCACGATTAACCCAATAAAATTCTTCAGCCCAAATATTTCGTGACTGCAAAACACCTTTGTAGGTTAAATCGCTGAACGCGTTATATTGAAATTTTGTTTCGGGTGCTAATAGCTCACACGTCGAATCTCCATTTTCATTAACAGAATAACAAAACACTTGGCCTTCGACTTTTTGATTAACCGGCTTACCTTTTTTATTAAACGTATTCCGTATAATACGATTATTTGGATTAGCCAATTTATTTTTCATCGCAGTTTCAATAACATCCAACGGAATACCTGTCGTTTGATATTGCGTTAAATCTAATCCACTGGATTCTTCAAATAAAATAACTCGCTCAACCTCCCCAAACGCATTTCGCTCTTGTTTTTTAACAGCGCCCTCACCATCAACAAAGTAAACTTCTTTTCCTTCAGAATTATGAACATAAAATACCCAATTACCTGACTCATCACGCGCTGCCACTTTTAATTTTTTGGCGTTATATACAAATTGCTGTTGCAATGTTTGTTGAGTCGTAGGGAAATTTTCAAAACTTCCATTTTTTGTCGGATCATCCACAGGAACATTTTGCGTTTGCATGACAGTTAATTGCTCATTGCCATCATAAACAAACTCAGCTATACGAGGATTTTGTGTGTTTACACCATGCGTTACCTGCTTTTCTTTTCCACCAAGATAGTAGTCTTTTTTGGTTTGAACAGAAGTCTTACCCAATACAACAAGCGAAAGCGAATTGTCCGCCGCTTTTCTTACATCATATAAATCCGTTTGTGGGTCAGTGGTTAATGTACAGCGTTTTGCCGCATCAAATTCAGAACCCCATGCATTCCCCATTTTATCGGTATGCGATGTAGTTAACCCTAATGCATTTTTAGCAAACACATCGGATTTATTTAACCCATTAGTTTGCTGGGTTAAACGATTAGCTTTATCAAAACCCTGGCCATCAATATTATCTTTATTTTTATCTGGCTTTAATGCCAAAAGCTGACTCACCATCACTTTATAATCAGGATCAATAATAAATTTATCTGCATATTTACAGGTTTGAACAGGATTATTATTTTTATCGTAAAAAAACTGTGTCACTCGCCCATTGGCTTTATCAATATCAAACGACTCTACTTCAAAAATCTTTCTATCTAAGCTGTCATACACAAAATAACTTGTGCGATCATTCACAGGGTCTTTAACCGGATCAGGTAACGGCTGTGTTCTGTCTGTCGGCACAATAATAGGATTCGCATATTGCGTGACCGTAATTGCCTTACCAACTTCATTAAATATTTGATCTCTGACAAAACCTTCAGGATCAACGACACGCATACTTTGACCTTTAGCGTTTCTCACATAAATTGTGCTTCTATCATTAGCATTTTGCACAACTAAAGCCGCCAACCCACTCGTTGTAAGATCTGGATTTAATACGCTGGGATCAATCTGCTTATAATATTGAACCGTTTCGATAACTGCCTGCGGATTTGCAGTATTATAAATTGACTGGCTAATCGCTCCTAAACTATTAACCTGATAAACCTCATTTCCATTCGCATCATAAAAATAATACAACAAACTATTTTGTGAGTTAGACGCCTGACTTGCCGCAAATGCCTCGAGATCCGCTAATGATGTTGAATCATCAACTTTTTTAGCCACCGCAAAAACACGCTGATACTTAATCTTGTTATTCGCATCATAAAACTTTTCTGTGACTTGCCCCTCTTGCGTCACCGTAAAGCGCATCAACTTTAATGGCGTAAAATAATTACGTGTGACATTTTTGTCAGGATCCGTAATTTTAACAATGTTACCCACCGCATCTAATTCTTTTTTGGTAGTAATGTTTAAATGCGTCTCATCACCCGGATCAACAACACTT
>JANRJR010000043.1:0-7472 GCA_033763845.1 Gammaproteobacteria bacterium
CTGAAACTATTTCTATCCGACATCCAAATTTAACATTAGTCAAAGGTGATGTTTTCAATCCTTCAAGTTTTGAAGAGAGCATAAAAGGTAACGACCTTGTTGTTTCTATTCTCGGAACGGGTAGCAACAATAAACCTACAACCATTTATTCCGTTGGTGGACAAAATATTTTGGACGCTATGCGAAAAGCGGGTATCAAAAAACTCATCACCTTAACATCTGGCGGTGTGCAGAAAAACGACCCTGTAATCCAAAAAAGTTTCTTCTACAAATATGTTGGGCTTTGGTATTTGCGACACATTTATGCTGATATGACTCTATGGGAAAGCACGTTAGAAAAATCAAAAGACATTGACTGGATTTGTATTAGACCAACCTATTTGCGAAACGGTGAACTCACAAAAAAATATCGTGTAAACAAAACCTATTCGCCCGACAAAGGCTGGAAAATATCTCGTGCCGACCTTGCTGACTTTATTACCAAGCAAGTAACCTCAAACGAATTTATTCATCAAAAACCTGTAATTGCTTACTAATATGAAAACAAATAAAAATATTTCAGCTTCGGCAATGACTGCCTATTTTCTACTTGCATTCTACATTTATGGAGCCACCGTAATGGAAGTGTTTGTTTACTATCCATCTTGGCAACACATTCATTCGGACTGGATAGCGTTCAAAAAGTTGGTGGACAGTTTAATTATTCCACGTTATGTTGTTCCGACAATGCTGGTTTATGTCCCTTTAATTACAATGTTTTGGCATCGTAGCAAAGCATTACCCAAATGGACAATTTGGGCTTCGCTTGTAGGTTATCTCATTCCGACAATCTCTACAATGTTGGTGCAACTTCCTATTCAGTTCAAATTGGAAGAAGGTTTTGACCAAGGTCTTTACGAAAAACTGATGTGGACAGACCTTTACTACCGACAAATCGCAGCATTTTTAGGTTTCGTACTAAGCGGTTATATGCTGTTTAGAGTAGTTCGACAAGCAGAATAGACTAAATAGAATGAAAAATGATATTGGTATTCCAAACCTCGGTAAACACTAAAAAGAAAGTTAAATCATTATCCCCATTTTTGAACAACTTATTGCAGATATCACATTGGAATTTTGACCTTGATGACTGCGATTATATTTTACGTGTAGAGAGTCAAAAAAATATTTCAGAGCAAATAATTAAAATACTAAATGACAAGGGGTTTGAGTGTATAGAATTAGATGATTAACAAGAATGCCAGCAGCAAACAACGGTTTGGCGAAATGGCGGTTAACGTTCTTGGTAGAAACATTTGTGCTATATTTGAAGTGTGTGCTTCGTAGAAACATTTGTGGTTTAAATCCGCCACTACGCCAAGCCGCAAACCGTTAGCGTCACTCCCAAAACACCCAGCCAGGCTGACAAGCTACCGAAGTTTCCTTATCTTTAAGCTGCTTTCAAACAACCTGGGTAGAGCGATATGGATGTAATCAAGCACGTTAAACAGGAGATTCTCCGGCTAGACCCCGAGGCGGCGGTCATATTATTTGGGTCTCGCTCCAGAGGAGACCAGCGCGAGGATTCGGATTGGGACTTTTTGGTCTTGCTTGATCAGCCTTTGGATGCCAGTCTGAAGGCGTTAATCCTGGAACGATTATACGAACTCGAGCTTACTTCCGGCTAGGTAATAAGCGCCCTTATTCATGCCAAGGCAAATTGGGAGGATCGCGCTATTACTCCGCTCTACCAAATCATTGCCGAAGAAGGCATACGCGCATGAGCTACTCAAAGGAGGAGTTGGTTCAATACAGAATGTTGCGGGCAAGGGAATCGCTAAAAGATGCGGAAATCCTAGTGAAAGAGGAAAGGTGGAGCTCAGCGGCAAACAGGATGTATTATGCCTGTTTTTATGCGGTTTCCGCTTATCTGGCACTTCGGGGATTTCCGAACAAGCTAAAGAAAGCAGACGATGAACAGCAGTAACATTTCTGTAACTGAAGCGTTGGCACGCGTAAAAAACGGCAAAACCCTTGAAGGAATTTCCATTAGTTTTTCGGGAGCGAAAATAAAAGCCCTCGATGCTTTTCAGTTGGGTAAGGCGGGAGTAGATGTACCCGACGAATTGATCGAGTACAACGATGCTGATATCGCTCAGGACCCTGAATTTGATGATTATGAGTGGAAACGGGTCGTCGAAGATCCGCTTTCGGAGATAAAAGAAACAATTACAGTCAATATTGAACTTGACAAACCATTAAATGCTTGGATAAAAAAAAATGATATTCAACTTGCCATTTGCTTGAAAAGCTGATAAAGGATTTCTATTCCGCGAATCAGCTTATAAGACGACATTAATCTACCAACACTGCGTAGTCAAAAACACTCCTAATGTCGCACTGCGCCTACGCACCTGTCGTTCGCTTTGACCACAAAGTGAAAAACCAATAAAAAACACTAGCTAGTGTGAAATTTTTGAGGTTTTTTTCATAAAATACAATACGCTCATATTTGTATGATAAAACAGATTTGGCATGACAACGGTACTAAACGTCAGTTTAGACGACCTAAGCAGTCAGTTTATCAACGACTTAAAGCAAAAATTTAGTACGACGACAATAGAGGTTGAAATTCGACTTCAAGATCAATCGCCTGCGGATGACTTGTTCTCCGATGACGACTTTTGGAGTGTGATTGATAAAATTGACTGGTCAAAAAAAGGTAGCGAAAACAAGATTGCACCCGCAATGCAAGTGCTCTCCCAAATGCCGGTAGTCAATATTTGCCTTTTTGCTGACAAGTTATCGGAAAAATTATTCCAATTGGACACACGAGCACATGCCAATACCTACGCAGCCAACGAGCCCGAGAACTTTATTTCTGCTGATGACTTTTTATACGCCCGATGCGCCGTGATTGCAGAAGGAAAAGAATATTATGAAAAGGTATTAAATGACCCTGCTCAAATGCCCGAAGATATAATTTTCGAGCCATTGCTTTATCTCGCCGACGATGCCTTTGAGGCTAAGAGCTTGTTTGGATTTTCATGATGAGGCGAGCGAGAGCAAATTTTATTTTAATCAAGGCAGATTTTGCAGCCGAATGCGGGCGATTCGGCGAAAAATCTAACGATGAGTAAAATAAAATTTGCCACGCGTAGCCCATTGATGGAATTCCTAAGATGAACGTTCCCTTTAATTATATGCCGACCTATAACTATGAGACCCAAAGCAATAAGTCTGGTTGGCAATTAACGCAATAAATCATGCCTCACAAGAACTCTGACGACAGCGAAGAATTGCACCATTTGTACGAAATAGTGGACAAAGTTGATTATGACTGTTCAAGTATGGCATAAGTAGCGACCCTATCAGTAAAAAAGATGGGATGTCAAAAAGGATGCGGGTGCAGTTGCGATTGGCCAACCTGATTGACAATTGGGACAGATTTTTCGCAAGAGTTCTAATCCGCGATATTGAAGGACGGAGAGAAGCAAAACGTAGCGAAACAGAGCATATTCAAACCTATAAAGAAAAGCATGGCCAGCGACCGAGAGGAAATCTAAAAGATTGACAATAAAAATACACATCAAACAACGAATATACGCCAATGCTTCCTGAGCATCGCACATTCCTATATCCCCCCGTTACCTTTTAATGAAATCTAGGTAATGGTTCCTATCCGTTGATCGGCATAATAGGCGTGGCCGGGAGTCAAGAATTTTATGGTGGCCTTCCACTGATTTTAACCAAAATCCATCTTTTACACCAAAAATATGCTAATTCAACGGATTTAACCCCCTACCGGCAATTCAGGTAAAGGCATTGGCTGGCTGTGTTTCAGGATGGCTCTTTTCTGCACAGTCTGCGTTGGCTGTAAGCGTACAGAGACCCGAAAACTTGAAAATCCGTAAAAAGTATACAAGAACCGTGAAATTGTATTAGCGCACCACGGCTCATGGTATTGAAATTTGCAGTATAATTTTAAGTTGTAAAAAAATGAGCAAAAAAGTAATTTTAATCACCGGTGCAAGTTCAGGAATGGGTAAAGAAGCTGCAAAAGCACTAATCCTACAAGGACAGACCGTTTACACTGTAGCAAGACGCATTGACCAGATGCGAGACCTTGAAAATTTGGGTGGACATCCCATTCAAATGGATGTAACCAAAGAAAGCGACATCCAACATGTGGTGGACACAATCATTGAAAAAGAAGGCAGAATTGATGTATTATGGAATAATGCTGGATATGGGCTTTACGGAGCTGTTGAAGATGTTCCTGTTGAGGAAGCCAGAAAACAATTTGAAGTGAATCTGTTCGGAGTGGCTGCTGTCACCCGAAAGGTCGTACCTTATATGCGTAAAGCGAAAAGTGGCATCATTATCAACACTTCATCAATGGGTGGAAAAATGTACACGCCTATGGGTGCCTGGTATCATGCCAGTAAACACGCCCTTGAAGGGTTTAGCGATTGCTTACGCCTAGAGCTGAAAGAGTTTAAGATTAATGTAGTTGTGCTTGAGCCGGGGATTATCATTACCGAATGGAGCGATACAATGCTTGAAAACATTAATAAATTCTCTGCCGAAGGAGCTTATGCAACCCTAACCAAAAAATTGGTAGCCTCTACCAAAGCCATGTATGAAAAAGGTCAAGGTTCAAAAGTGAAAGTTATAGCGGATACAATTTTAAAGATTGTTAACTCAAATAATCCAAAAACAAGATACCGTGTAGGTTACTTTGCCAAGCCAATGGTTTGGATGAGAATTTATCTGGGTGATAGATTGTTTGATAAAATTGTGATGAGTCAAGTAAAATAATGGCTATGAAACAATATCATACATCTGTCACCATTAACGCTTCAGTTGAAGTAGTTTGGAAACATCTCACTGATTTCACTTCTTATCCTTACTGGAATCCATTGGTTGGCAAGTTAGAAGGAGAAATGAAAAAGGGAAGTACCATCAGCACTTTCATCGTTCCATTGGGAAAAACATACCATCCCATTTTACTCGTTTACAAACCGAAAAAAGAATTCGTTTGGCTAGGTACACAAGGGGCAAAGTTTTTGCTGGCTGGTAAGCATTATTACCGTTTAGAGAAAATCAGCGATACAGAAACCAAAGTGTTACACGGAGAATGGTTTACGGGGTTACTCTCGTGGTTTATTCCTAAAAGTCTTCTTCAAAAAATGGAGAATACTTTTGTAGAACACAATAATATTTTAAAACAACGCATTGAAAATGAAGCATAAAATATTAATATATGGTGCTGGCGGTTATATGGGTAAGTTATTCACTCAATATGCCAGTCAAAAACAATTACCAATAGTCTTGGGCAGCAGAGATTTCTTTAATTCAAAAGAAGAGTTAAGGTTGTTTTCGTTAGAAAATACTTCTAACATAATTCAATACTTACACGACGTAAAGCTCGTAGTAAATTTGGCAGGTCCTTTTGTTTTTACACAACTAGCACTTATTGAAGCATGTTTAGAAACCGGTACTCATTATATTGATATTTCTGGAGAAGTACCTGAATTTGAATCGGCTTTTCGTTTTCACGAACAAGCAAAACAAGCCAATATCATGATTTTGCCTGGAGCTGGATTTGGCGTAGTACCCACTGATATTGCCGCCAAATTAGCCCATCAAAAATTACCAGACGCTACACACCTAAAATTAGCGTATGTAACCGTTGGGGGCGCTACAAGAGGCACACTTAAAACTGTTTTAAAAGATATTCATAAAGGAGGTATCGAAATAGTAAATGGGAAAGCAGTAAAAGCAATGCCCGCAAAATCCGATTTTAATTTTGAAGCTGATGGAAAAAACTACAGAGTCGTATCCAATCCCTGGCGAGGCGATTTGTTTACAGCTCAGTACTCAACCCAAATTGCCAATATTCAAACTTACGCTAACTTCCCTGGTTTTGTAGAAAGCATGATGAAAGGAAAGCTACTTTGGCTTAGAGATTTTATTTTAAATAGACTGATCAATCTATTGCCCGTTGGTCCCTCCGAAAAAGCATTAAAAAAAGGTAAAACGTATATTTTTGCTGAAGTTAAAAATGAAAAAGGCAAAACAGCAAGGATAAACATCAAAGGTCCAGAAGCTTATGTGTTTACAGCTCAAACTTTGACAAATATTAGTTTAAAGATCATAAATGGTGATATCATTACTGGATTTAATACGCCATCTATCTATGGTCCAGAGATTATTTTGTCGAATTTTAACAACGTAATTATTGATTAATTCTTGAGTGCAATGAAAGCTATTACGCATTTTAAAAGTATTGCCGATTTAAACCGGTTTATGCAAATTAAAATGATGCATCCGCTTGTTTCTGTAATTGATTTAAGCAAAGTTGAAGAATTTTTAGAAAAAGGCACCAGAATGAGTGCTGATTTCTACACGATTATGTTTAAAAACTACGGTACCAATCATTTAAAGTATGGCAGACAATCTCTCGATTTTCAAGACGGAAGATTGATTTGTATCGCACCCAATCATATACTTACCATGGAAAAGGAAATAGAGAGGAAAGACGATATGCTGGGTTGGGGTTTATTTTTTCATCCTGATATCTTGCGTGGTTTTTCGTTAGGTAATAAAATGAGTGATTACACTTTCTTTTCTTACGAAACTTCTGAGGCACTTCATTTATCCGACAAAGAAAAGCAAGTTTTGTACGATTGCGTACAAAAAATTGAAACCGAACTACAGGAAAACATAGATACCCACAGCCAAACCATTATTGTTTCAAACATAGAACTGCTTTTAAATTATTGTACCCGTTACTATGGAAGGCAATTTATTACCCGAAAAAGCTCAAATACAAAAATAGTTTCACAAATAGAAAAATTGCTTAAAGCTTATATAAAAGCAGACAATCAAAAAGAAGCAGGTTTACCGACAGTAAAATATTTAGCAGAAAAAGTGCATTTATCACCAAGTTATTTAAGTGACTTACTTAAAAAGGAAACCGGGATGAATGCACAAGACCACATACATTATTTCCTTATTGATGCAGCGAAAAACATACTAGTGAACACAGACAACTCAGTAAGTGAAATTGCTTATTCACTGGGGTTTGAGTATCCACAATATTTTAGCAAACTCTTTAAACAAAAGACTGGGCTGACCCCAAAAGAATATAGAAACCTAAACTAAAAAACCTACACTACAGCTACCAGCGGCTAAAAAAATTGGCTGCATTCTGTTTCTGTAAGCCTACGATGAACCCCATCTTGCCTCACTTCCCGATTTTACGATCACGGAGCCGCGCCCTGGGGCGTAAGGAATTCCAAAAGCCTGAGTTTGGTATCCTGAATCCGGTTGAGCCCATCGATAAGCCCCCCCTCACTTCAGCCGCATCACCGTCATCTTGCGGATGCGATCCTCCAGCTTTTCGGTGCTCAGCCGGGCCCGCAGGCGGTCCACCAGAATGGGGAAGGCGAAGGGCGTAAATCCTTTGGGGTGCTCTAGGCAGAGCC
>JANRJR010000044.1:0-20983 GCA_033763845.1 Gammaproteobacteria bacterium
GGAATCGCTACCACACTAATCCCCATTATCCTTAAACTCACCAATTTAGCTTAAAACCAGATCCTTCGACTCGCTTTCCTCGCTCAGGATGACAGCTAAATCCAATCCGAATAAAAATGCGGCGGAAAGAAGAACTTTTCCTGCAAATCTTTTACCATTTCTTCTGGTCCACCGACATACACATGAAAGGGTCGTAAATCGACATGATTTTTCAACACCACTGCATCAACTCGCTGCTCCGTCGAAATGACTGGTATATATTTCAATTGCGAAAATTTTTTGGTTAACTTAATTAATTCATCATGCCAATACAAATCCGCATGTTTACGCACCGTCCAATATAAATAAATTTCAGGATGATTTTTATCGCGCAAGGCTTCTTCCATGATTGCTTTACATGGCGCAAATCCTGTTCCCGCGGCGATTAAAATTAATGGATATGGTGGATAATTTTCATAATGCATTTGACCATAGGGTCCGGTAAAGCGTAATTGCTTATCGTCTCGAATATGCGAAATTAATTTTTTCGAAAAAATATTATCTGGCGCATGACGCACGTGAAACTCAATCGTATTTTCATCGTAGGCATTCGCAATTGAAAACGGCCGCGCAGGATAATCATCAACCATGATTTGAACATATTGACCCGACACATAATGGAATTTTTCAGCGGGCTGTGATGCAATCACTCGCATCACATATCCTGATAATTCTTTGTACTCAATGACATCAACGGAAAAAATCTTATCCAAGGTTAGCCGCGTTTCATTGCATCAAAAAATTCTTCGTTCGTCTTCGATTGACGTAAACGATCGTATAAAAATTCCATCGCAGCTAATTCATCCATCGGATGTAAAATTTTCCGCAGAATCCAAATCTTTTGAAGCTCATCATTCTTCATCAATAATTCTTCACGGCGTGTACCCGAACGATTAATATTAATGGACGGATAAACGCGTTTTTCAGCAATACGTCTGTCCAAATGGACCTCCATATTACCTGTACCTTTAAATTCTTCGTAAATAACGTCATCCATTTTGGATCCCGTATCCACAAGAGCCGTAGCAATAATGGTTAAACTTCCGCCTTCTTCGATATTACGTGCCGCACCAAAAAATCTTTTCGGTCTTTGTAACGCATTTGCATCCACACCACCGGTTAATACTTTTCCGGATGTTGGAATAACCGTGTTATACGCACGCGCTAAACGCGTAATAGAATCCAATAAAATAACAACATCACGCTTGTGCTCAACCAATCGCTTTGCTTTTTCGATAACCATCTCAGCAACTTGAACGTGACGCGTTGCGGGTTCATCAAATGTGCTTGCGATCACTTCACCACGAACCGAACGCGCCATTTCTGTCACTTCTTCTGGACGTTCGTCAATTAATAACACAATCAAGAAACATTCAGGATGATTGTCGGTAATAGATTGCGCAATATTTTGCAGCATCATTGTTTTACCAGCTTTCGGCGGCGAAACAATTAATCCACGCTGACCTTTTCCAATCGGTGAAATTAAATCAATCACACGTGCAGTAATATCTTCCGTACTGCCATTGCCGCGCTCTAATTTAATTAATTTGTTCGGGAACAACGGTGTTAAGTTTTCAAACAAGACTTTATTTTGCGCGCTTTGCGGATCTTCGAAATTAATTTTGCTGACTTTTAATAAGGCAAAATAACGTTCGCCTTCTTTCGGCGGACGAATGGTGCCTCGCACGATATCACCCGTACGTAAACTGAATCGGCGAATTTGGCTGGGAGAAACATAAATATCATCGGGACCTGCAAGAAAAGATGTTTCGTCGGTACGTAAAAATCCAAAACCGTCTTGTAAAATTTCTAATACACCAACACCCTCAATATCTGATCCTTGTTTTGCAAAAGCTTTCAGAATGGTAAAAATCATGTCTTTTTTGTGCAAACGAGCCAGATTTTCCAGCCCCATGCTTTGAGCAATCTCCATTAATTGCGTGGGATTTTTCTTTTTGAGCTCTGTTAAGTTCATGAGTTTATGCAGACCATCAGCTTGAGGCGGAATTACAGGTTTATCACTGGCAGCTTCCGTCACAGGAGGAGTAGTTTGTTTTGCAGTCATAGATTAATCAATCCGAATTGTATGGTAAATTGTGGGGAATGTGGAGATGGACACATCTGTCGATTTCATTTTTTTGAAAAGGCTATCATGTAAGGACCCGCTATGCAAGACGAAATTCATTTTAACGTGGACAATGGAATGGGGGTCATTACACTTAATCGCCCTGCTGCACTCAATGCACTGAATATTGAGATGCTCAACGCACTTCATCAACAACTGCTCCTATGGGAAAAAAACAAGGCAATTTTATCGATTTTAATTCAAAGCTCAACCCCCGGCATATTTTGCGCAGGCGGTGATATTAAAGCAGTCTACCAAGCCCATCAAAATAAAGTCCCCGACATTGCACAGTATTTCAAAAAAGAATACGAATTGAATCAGTATATTTTTCACTACGCCAAACCCTATATTGCGTTTCTTGATGGATTAACGATGGGTGGAGGCGCGGGTGTTTCGCTGCACGGTAAATTACGCATTGCCACAGAAAAATTTAGTTTTGCGATGCCTGAAACAAGCATTGGTTATTTTCCCGATGTGGGCACCAGCTATATTCTTTCGCGATTACCGAATGAAATTGGCATTTATTTAGCCTTAACGAGTATGCGGATAAATGCAACGGAAGCAAACGATATAGGCTTAATTGATATTGATACCTCAAATGGCGCGCAAGAAAACCATTTAAAAAAAATTGCAACGCAGATTGCTACGCATTTTAAATATAATACAGTCGAAGAAATTTTTGAAAGCTTAGTGCATGACAAACAAGAATGGGCGCAACAAACCTTAGCAACATTAAAACAAAAATCACCCACCAGTTTAAAACTAACGCTGAAATTATTGCGTCAGACTAAATCACTGGATTTTGATCAATGTATTGCACTGGAATACAAACTGGCCAGTTACTTCTGTGAAAGTCATGATTTTTATGAAGGCATTCGCGCTGCGGTAATTGATAAAGACCGTAATCCTCGGTGGAATCCCAATAGTCTTGATAAAGTAGATCCTGCAATTTTGGATCTGATATGATCGCCATCTTCACCCCAATACCAAAGGTGCCACATGACAGAACAGAACGCGATTGTTGACTATATTAAGTCCCAAAAACCTGGCTTTATCCCTCGCGTAGGATTGGTATTAGGCTCTGGCCTCGGCAGTCTTGGCGATGAAATTAAAGACAGTGTAAAAATTCCCTTCTCGACCATACCTGCTTTCCCCAAAAGTAGTGTCGCGGGCCACAAGGGTCAGTTAATTTTGGGAACGCTGGGCAACATGCCTATTGCGTGTATGCAAGGCAGAGTTCACGGCTATGAAGGCGCCGAAAGCTCTGCATTTAAATTGTTTATTCGCACCCTAAAATTATTGGGCTGTGAAATGGTATTTATTACCAATGCGTCGGGGTCATTACGACAAGAAGTTGGACCCGGACAATTAATGATGATTTCTGATCACGTAAACTTTTCTCATCGCAATCCGTTAATTGGCATGAACGAAGATGAATTTGGTGAACGATTTCACGCAATGGATAACGCATATGATCCTCAACTTCGAAAACGGCTTCATGATATTGCGAAAAAAATAAATATTCCGTTGGCCGAAGGAGTATATATGGGTGTGACTGGCCCATCGTTTGAAACTCCCGCAGAAATTCGGGCATATAAGTTATTAGGCGCAGATTGTATTGGCATGTCGACCGTTCCTGAAGTCATCATTGCACGCCACTGCGGATTACGCGTTGCCGCCATTGCATCGATTACAAATTTTGGTGTCGGCATGCAAGAAGAATCCTTAACCCATGAAGGCACATTACATTATGGCCAAATTGCAGCAAAAAACTTATCTAAACTTATAACAGAAACATTGGAGAGCTTACACCGTGAACCCTGCTGATTTAAAAACATTGCTGAATTGCATTGATTTAACGAATCTTAATGATAACGGACAAGAATCTGAAATTGCCCAATTATGCTCTCAGGCCACTACTGCACAAGGTAATGTTGGCGCAGTTTGCATTTATCCGCGATTTGTTTCTTTCGTGTGGAAAAAATTAATGCACTCGCCTATTAAAATTGCAACTGTCGTAAATTTTCCGAAACCAAACGAATCGTTTGACAAAGTTGCCCACGACATTCAACAAGCAATATTAGATGGCGCAACAGAAATTGATGCAGTGATGCCACACGATGACAATGGCGAGTTTGTACAATATTGCAAAAAACATTGCGGCGATAAAGCGTCATTAAAAATTATTTTAGAATCGGGTGAATTGGACGACAAAACCATCGAACGAAAAAGCATTCTCGCCATTCAAGCCGGCGCGGATTTTTTAAAAACGTCGACAGGAAAAATTCCTGTGGGCGCAACTCCGCGTGCAGCAACCATTATGCTCAATTGTATTAAAAACAGCGGAAAACCGGTTGGCTTTAAAGCATCTGGCGGCGTTAAAACATTGGAAGATGCGGCAATTTATGTTAATTTAGCCCGAGAAATTTTAGGCGATGCTGCATTTTCACCCAGCCGTTTCAGAATTGGTGCGAGCCGACTACTAGAGGATATTTTATGCGCATTCCCGAATCAGAACTGATTTTAAATAAAGACGGTAGCATTTATCATTTAAATTTATTGCCGGAAGATCTGGCTGACTTTGTTATTTTGGTTGGAGATCCCGACAGAGTTCCTCAAGTATCTTGTTATTTTGATAGCATCGAAGTCCGAAAACAAAAACGCGAATTAGTCACTCACACGGGTTATTTAGGTAAAAAACGCATCAGCGTTATTTCTAGCGGTATGGGCATCGGTGGCGTCGACATCGCCATGAATGAATTAGATGCGCTCGTCAATGTAGATTTCAAAACCCGCACGGTTAATCCTACACACAAAAGCCTTCAAATTGTTCGACTAGGCACCTGTGGCTCACTGCAAAAAGATGTACCAGTTGATAGCATGGTTGTATCAAGACGCGCCGTGGGTTTAGATGGTTTAGCTAATTTTTATGAAATATCCTTTAATCCCGAAGAAGAAGCCTTAAGACAAGAAGTCATTGAAAAATTCAATCACCACCCTGCTATTGAAGCATGTTACACAGCAGAAGGTGATCAGCGATTAGTAAACTTATTTGGCTCAGAACAGGCCATTGTTGGAACAACCGTAACTAGCGGCGGCTTTTATGCGGGACAAGGACGCGTCATTCGAGCCCCACTCAAAATCAATAATTTTTTTGAAACATTACAAGCGTTGAACATGACTAATTTTGAAATGGAAACGTCTGCAATTTTTGCGTTAGCCAAAGTTCTTGGTCATCGCGCAGCATCCGTTTGCGCCGTTGTCGCCAATCGCGCTGCACAAGAATATAGCTTACAACCCTCAGAAACAATTGATAGCACAATCCGATTTGTATTGGAAAAAATTACTTCAGATCAAGAAGAAGTCGCTCTCGTTAAATAAAGGAGATAACGAATGGCCGATGGAAGCACACACTGGCGAGATTCTGCTCGTGCTGCACGATTTTTCTTTGTCGATGCACGCGCTGCCTTTCCCTTATTGCTGTGGTTACTTCATATGCGAATATGGACATTTATTTTAGCCATTGTCACGATGATTTTTTTTGCATTGCTTGAGAAATACGGTTTTACACTAACTGTTTTTACTCGATGGTTTCGAAATTTTCTCGGTGGCCCTCATAAATCCGCGCATCCATGGTGGAAAAAATAATGGCAGACATTATTAAACAAATCCATCAAATTGCGCGCGGTCTCGGCGCAAAATTTACGTTCAATGACAAAGCTATCAGCATTGAAGATGCGTTATCTGAAACAGGACTGCTTCCTGCCATTTCTCGCAGAGCCGATCAGCTCTGCTCTCTCTGTTTAGGGTATGGAATTGGCATTTCGTTTGAAGAAGCTGAAAAAACAACGCTAGGCGTCAAAGTGGTTTTTGATGACGTCACCCCTAACAGCCTGCGCTATCTTTGTATCGCTGATGTCATTGCAGAGCTCATCAATGCCAGTCCCAATAAGCCCGTGACGCCGCTTGATGAACTGATGTATGATTAGCCCTTTTTTAGTTTATATTCATAAGGGGCAAAGAGTGAGGGTACAATATCATGCCTAAGTCGACTGAAGCGGTATGGAATGAAATCCACGACGTTACGGGTCCGCTCGAAAAAACATTGAAAGCTTTGGCTGAAAATCCAAATGCAAAAAATCCTGGCAAAGAACAAGCAGAAGGTAACGGCAGAATCATTAAAGGCTTAAATGATTTTGGTAACAGTAAAGTCAATCAGCTCACACAAACAAAATCAGTGGGTATAGGTATGCGAAAAGGCTCAAACAGTTCCTCTAACCCTGAAGACGAGCGCAAAAAATAGGGATAATTGTCACTTACTATGACCACTGAAGACACCGAACACACTCTCGAATTAATCCGTGCACTCGATGAAGCCATCGCCAAAGGCAATTGGGAAGGTGGATTATTTTTTCAAGCCGCCGGAAAAAAATTACGGGATCTCAGTGAAAAATTAAAAAAAGAACTTGAGACCAGTGGTCAAACAGCACCCACTGCAGAAGAAATGATTGATTACGCAAAACAACGAAGCGGATTAGTCGAAGTGTATGTTTCTGTATATTGTACTGAAGGCCGAAGCATTCCGCGCTGGGAATCTGTGTTAGCCAATCTTCCCAAACAAATTGTCGGCCGTCCCATTTATAAACGCGAAAAAGACATCAAAGATGTTATTGCCGCAAAAGAGAATCCGATTAACGATGGTTACATCGTTGCGTATATTACGGAAATGGATATTTTAAAACCGTCCTTTAAAGAAAAAGTCGCCGTAGATCGATTTGGACATGAATTAGTTCGATTAAAAGACAATACGTTAAAGCTTGAAAACATTACAAAATTAGTCCATTTAATGGGTGATTTTACATATCGAAATGGAAAGCTCATCAAGTTACAGTAATTCCCTCGGCGCTGGTCCAATATAATTTGCTAACGGACGAATTAATTTGTTATGCGTACGCTGCTCTTTCACGTGCGCTAGCCACCCCGTCACACGCGACAACACAAACAACGGCGTAAATAATTCTGTCGGGATTCCCATAAAGTGATACACCAATGCACTGTAAAAATCTAAATTTGGAAATAATTTTTTCTCAGCCCACATAACATTTTCAATGCGATCGGCAATATCAAATAATTTTTGCTGCTGGTTCTTTTCAGCTAATTTACGCGCTAATTCTTTGACCACAGCCGAACGTGGATCTTCTTTTGTATATACTCTATGACCAAACCCCATAATTAATTTTTTTTCAGAAAGCATCTTCTTAACACCCTGCTCTGCATGCCCAGGCTCCGAAAATAATTGAATTAATTTCATGGCTTCTTCATTTGCACCACCGTGCAACACACCCCGTAAAGTACCAACACCCGTCGTCATACACGAATACACGTCGCTTAATGTCGATGCTGTTACACGCGCCGCAAAAGTGGACGCATTAAATTCATGCTCGGCATATAAAATTAAAGAGATATCTAACGCCCGACAACTAAACGGCTCCGGGCTAATTCCGTGCAACCCTTTTAAAAAATATACCGCCGTGCTTTTTTCAATTAATTTAATATCCTGCTTTTTCAGCCAAGTTAATAATAAAACGGGTGCAACTGCGACCACACGATCAAAACTTTCAGAATTTTCAGGCTCAATTGTTCCTAATAATGAAAATCCGGTACGCAACACATCCATTGGATTCGCAGACACGGGAATATTTTTTAGACAATTCGATACTTCAAAAGGTAATGCGCGAAGTTTGGATAATTTTTCTTGATAGTTTTTTAAAATTTCTTCTCGAGGTAACTCACCATAAAGCAATAAATACGCTACTGATTCAAAACTAGCATGATTAGCCAAATCATGAATATCATAACCGCGATACGTTAATCCAACACCAGATTTTCCTACGGTTGATATTGCGGTATCTCCAACGGTAACACCTGCCAATCCTTGGGCATCTTTCATTTTAATCGTGTTCCTGTACACATCGTCGACAGTGCGTTTCTTTAATAAAGAAGATACTTATGATTAAACCTAAAACTCCACAAAAAGGAATCAATGACATCGCCGCAACATAATCAGCAATATGATACAGCGGCACGCCATGTTCATACGCACCATGCCAATGTTTATGCAAAATCACACCGGCTAACGGTTGAAAAATAGCACCACCCAACACCACAGCTAAATTATTAAATCCAATCGCCGTTCCTGTTACATGATTAGAATTATTATCTTTCACTACTGCAAACGATAGCGCCTGCCCCGATGCGGCTAATCCAAACATAAATAATACGGGAAATAACATGGTGTAAGATAAATCGGGAACATATAACACTAAAATGCCTGACAACAAGGTAAATGCCGCGCACGTAATTAATAACGGACGGCGTTTTTGGAAAAAATCTGACAGCCAACCAAATAACGGACTTCCTACACCAATACCTAACCAAATCATGGCGCAGGCGGTTGATGCTTGTGTAGTAGAAATGTCATATTTCGCAACTAAATAGGGAATCCCCCACAACGCTGCAAACAGAACAACCGGACCCCACGATGAAAATGCGTAAATCCCCGTAAACCACGTTTGTTTTTTTAATAACACTGTTTTTAATCGAGCCAATTCGCCATTTTGATGGCGTGGTGGTGTAATCACCGCACCGGGTGGATGATCCTTGACAATCAATGACATCAATATAGCTAACGCCACACCAAAAATCGCAACCCACTTTAAAGTAGATCGCCATCCAAAATCATCAACCGCCGCTGCAATCGGAATTTGTCCGCAAATCGCACCAATAGAACTCATTAACTGCACAATGCCCGCAATTAATGCAAAATAATATGGAGGAAACCAACGCGACACTAACATCAACGCGCCAATAAACGAAAACGCGGACCCCATTCCCATTAAAAAACGACCGGCTGATGCCATCGTCACACTGTCAGTAGTACAAAAGAAAAATGCCCCTGCCGAACAAACTAAAATAGCTGCAGTTAAAACACGACGAGGCCCGAATCGGTCATACAATAATCCTGCAGCCAACTGCATTGGCGTATAAGAATAGTAATAAAACGCTGAAATAACACTCACGCCTGCTGCACCAATACCAAAATCGTGCATCAATTGTGTTGTCATTACACTGGGAGAAACTTGAAGAACAAATTCGTAGAGATAAAACATGGATGCAAGAATACAAATTAAATACGGCAGATACCGTGGCACAGTCGTAATATTTTTGTAAGTCACCGTTTATCCCCTTTGGTATGGCGAAGAGACATCATAATGATATTTTCACGGCGTTGACAAGTCTATTCCAGATGTCTCGCTTATTGATTCACTGAGGCGAGTGAGACATAAGCGCTAAGTGTCAGTTTATTTTGCACAGTCAGTGGTGCATTTTGGCCCTCCTGGGATCCGGCTCCCGCCGCTGCTACCATCGCGCGTATTTGTGGCTGTGGCACTGAAGTTTCGCTGAAATTGATGTCATGAACAACATAACGTTGGCTTGGGTACATCTTATTGAGTGTCACCAATTCTCGTTGGATTTGTGTATAAATTTGCTGGCGTAAAATTTCACGCTCAGCTATTGAATCTGCCAGCGTTGGCGTAAAATCAATATTGCCTACACTAAAAGTTTCACCCTCTTTACTGATTTTTTTGGCTTGGCTACGAATATTCACCAACGCTTCTTCAGGCAATCGTGCACTGGCCTCAACTTGAAGTTGCTCTAATCCCGATTGATTCGGATTGCGATTAAATTGCGTAATATGCCAGTCGGCCTTTACTAAATTGTTTAGTTTATCCAATATCTCAGAATGCGCTTTGGCTAATTGCTGCTCGGTTAAACTGGCACTGACATCAATGACTACTTCAGCAGTTTGAGACGTCACCCATCCTTCAGCACTAGTTTGATAATTAACTTTATTGATCACAGGACGCGCAGAGTCATTTGTTGATGGAATAACAACGGCATTACTGATGACAGGCACAAAACACAACACTCCCAGCCATAATCCTTTTCGCATATCGACCCCCGGTCAAGTTTCTCATCAAGTTGCAACATGATATCCTTCGGCTTCTTTGCTAAGGGTTCTACGAAGGACAAAAGATTATGCCACACCGGCGAGAGATTTTTAAACACGCAGAAAAGCTCGGTTTTGGCGAGCTCCATTTTAAGATCGATCATGACACGCAATTGTTTGCAATCATTGCGATTCACAATTTAAAACGCGGCCCTGCATTAGGCGGTTGTCGATGGCGTGACTATGACAACACAGGCGATGCTATTTACGATGCACTGCGTTTAGCGCGCGGCATGACATTTAAATCTGCCATCAGTCATTTACCACATGGTGGTGGAAAAGCCGTTATTCTTCGACCCAAAAAGCCCATTGAAGACAAAGAAAAATATTTCCAATCGTTTGCAGAATTTATTAACGAATTAAATGGAACTTACATTACCGCCGCCGACAGTGGAACGACAGTCGAAGAAATGGATATTATTTCTAAATATACAAAATACGTCACCAGTACCAGCAAAATTGGCAATCCGGCGATTTATACTGCTCACGGTGTTTTACGTGGCATTCAAGCAGCGGTAAAATTTAAACTCAAAAAAGATTCACTGAAAGGTTTACACATTACAATTCAAGGTGTTGGACAAGTCGGATATTTACTCGCTAAATCTTGTCATGAACTGGGCGCAACTTTAACGGTTTCGGATATCACTCCCGAATTAACGGAGCGATGTAAAAAAGAATTTAACGCAACCGTTGTTCCTGCGAATAAAATTCACGCTATCAAATCTGATGTCTACGCCCCTTGCGCATTAGGCGCCATTTTAAATCACAATACCATCTCTGATCTTCAATCACCCATTATTGTAGGTTCAGCAAATAATCAATTGGCTGAAATGTCAGACGGACATTTATTGCATCGCTTAGGTATTTTGTATGCGCCTGATTTTGTTGCGAATGCGGGTGGTGTAATTCAAGCCAGCGCAAAATATTATCAAGATTCAGAAGGTCAAATTATTCACAAAATCGACGGCATTTATGACACGCTCATGACTATTTTTGAGCGCTCAGAAAAAACCCACAAATCCACCAGTGATATTGCGGATGAATTAGCGTTGGAGATCTTAGAACATGAGTAAACTTGTCGCAGAATTTTCAATCGAATATCACCAATATTTAAATGCGGAAAGTAAAGTGGTCGACAGCCTTCCTGAGTTTGCTAAAAATTTCGACCATTTAAAAAAATTATATAAACATATGGTTTTAACTCGCACGTTTGATACCAAGGCCATCGCATTACAACGTACGGGCAAATTAGGGACTTATGCATCCTCACTGGGACAAGAAGCAATTCCGACGGGAATTGGCATGGCATTAAATCCTGACGATGTTTTTCTGACTTTTTATCGCGGCTATGGCACACAATTTTTACGTGGCGTAACCATGGAAGAAGTATTTTTATATTGGGGCGGCAGCGAAGCAGGAAATAATTTCAAAGCCGCTTCGGCAAAAGAAGATTTTCCGATGTGCGTCCCCATCGGTTCACAATATTTACACGCTGTAGGCGTTGCAACTGCATTTAAATTACGTCACCAAAAACGCGCGGTATTAGTGACGTGTGGCGATGGTGCTACCTCGCAAGGTGATGTGTATGAAGCCATGAACGTTGCCGGCGCATGGAATTTACCTGTTGTATTTATTATTGAAAATAATCAGTGGGCAATTTCGGTTCCGCGTGAAAAACAAACGCATGCAAAAACGTTAGCGCAAAAAGGCATTGCAGCTGGAATTGATTCTGAACAAATTGATGGAAACGATATCATTGCCGTTCAAGAAAGAATTTCCCACGCATTAAATAAAGCACGCAACGGAAATGGCCCAACCGTTATTGAAGCGATTACGTATCGACTAAGCGATCATACAACTGCAGATGACGCATCGCGTTATCGCAATAAAGATATTATTGCAAAAGCCTGGCAAGAAGAACCAGTGGTACGCTTGCGAAATTATTTAGCTGAACATAAACAATGGGATGAAACGCAAGAAAAACAATGGCTTCAGGAATGCTCTGAGAAAATCGAAAAAGCAGTTGCGAATTATTTAAATACGCCGCCAGAACCGAAAGAAAATATGTTTAATTATCATTACGCCAATATGCCTGCTTCATTAATAGCACAACGAGATAAATTTCTATGACGACTCCAACACCTATCACATTAGTCGAAGCCGTGAACCAAGCTTTATTTTATGAAATGGCGCACGATAAAGATGTAATTGTATTAGGCGAAGATGTAGGCCCGAATGGTGGTGTATTTCGTGCAACCGCAGGATTATCCCAAAAATTTGGTGATGACAGAGTTTTAGATACTCCACTTGCTGAATCGATGATTGCTGGATTATCCATTGGCATGTCGACACAAGGATTGAAACCCGTCGCTGAATTTCAATTCGATGGATTTACGTATCCTGCGTTGGATCAAATTATTAGTCATGCGGCACGATTTCGAAATCGCACACGCGGACGACTAACGTGTCCGATTGTTTTTCGCGCACCGTATGGTGGTGGAATTCACGCACCGGAACATCATTCTGAAAGTCCGGAAACAATTTTTGCGCATATTCCTGGATTAAGAGTTATTATTCCCTCTTCTCCTGCTAAAGCCTATGGCTTATTACTTGCAGCAATTCGCGATCCAGATCCCGTAATATTTTTCGAACCGAAAAGAATTTACCGCAAAATTAAACAACATGTTCCTGATAATGGTGAAGCGATGCCATTGGATAAAGCGTTTATTTTACGCGAAGGTAGTGACGTAACTTTAATTACGTGGGGCGCGACTGTTTATGAAACCTTAGAAGCCGCGAATCGATTAGCGAAAGAAAATATTTCTTGTGAAGTGATTGATCTGTGTTCAATCAAACCAATCGATTCAGAAACCATTTTAAATTCTGTTCACAAAACAGGTCGTGCGGTAATTATTCATGAAGCGGCACGAACATGTGGTGTTGGTGCAGAAATTGCCGCGATTTTATCTGAAGATTTTTATTGCTTAAAAGCACCAATCGAAAGAGTAACGGGATTTGACATTACGATGCCCTATGCACGCATGGAACATGATGCAATGCCGCAGGTGGAAGATATTATCAAAGGTGTGAAGAAAATATTTTAATGTCATCCCGAGCATAGCGGGGACCTCCCAGTATTGTCATCCTGAGCGCAACGAAGGATCTGGCTGTAAATTTTTATCTATGGAGAGATAAAGAAATGACTGCACATGAAAAAACATCACCCTACGCATTACTCACTCTAACCACTCTATGCCTTATTATTCTAATATTCTCTATTAGCCAAATCATCAATCTGGTAGACAAAAATAATAAACTTATAGAAATTAATAAAACCTTAGCTATTCAATCTCATGAAATACAAAAAATCACTGCAGAACCAAATCAAAACTATGAAACTGTTATACATACACTAAACGCTAGATTCCCCAATGAACCTGATATAGCTACTAAATTTGGTATTACACAAGATATCGCTAACCTGCCTTTAAATGAACAAATTACGACAATCAATCAACGCGTTCAGGAGAATACGCAAAATCAAAAGGAATATCCAAAACCTTTACTATCTCGAGCATGGTTCTGGCTTTCAAGTATCCTAGGATGGGTTGCATTAACAATTCTAGGACGTGTAATCACACAAGTAACAGATAGAATTTACATACAGCGAATAGAGCCTTGGTTCGACAAACATTGTTCGTTTAAGAAAAATTTAACCAACAGACACTAACTCTTCAAGCTTAACCCCAATTCCTTCGTCGTGCCAACACACTCCTCAGGATAAGAAAAAGAAAATCTCCTCACCCACGCATCGTGAGTGAGGAGATGAAAATTACACTTCTACATTAATCAATTCACCTGTGAATGATCTGATCACTAAACTGCCAGCGCCACCTGTAAATTTAAATTTACTGCCTAAATGTACATTATTACCTACACCTAAAGTATGAGAACCACCATTTTGATCAATTTCTACTGCACTACCCGATATTTTCACAACTTGTCCAACAACAATTAACGATTGATTTGTATTTTCAAGTTGCGATGGCCTTGTACTATTTGAATAATCAGACACTGATTGTATGTCTGATTCTTTTAATAAAGCATTCAGTGGATTATTTATTACCGTCTGCGAAGATGATGAATCTAAAACATTCGGTGAAATTGGCTCTGAAACTGTTTCAACAGAAGGTGCAGATGGAACAACACTAACTTCTCCTTGCGGAGCTGGATTATTTACTATTGTATTTACCAATGGTTCAACGGTTGGAGTAGACGAAGAACTTTCAACTGCATGCAAAACCACTTCGCCACCTTTCGTTACTGACAATACTTCAGCTTCAGCAACGTTACCCAAACTGACTAAATCATTTAAAACCTGTTTCACTTCTTGAACCGTCATAGACGTATGACCGTGTGATACCTCAAAAGGTACTCCACTATTAGGTTGTGCCGGCGCAGTGGTTTCCAAATGAATTAAATCATCACCATTAATATCAATTGTACTTGCTGTTCCACTCGGTAATGGGACTTCCGCAGTCTGAACCGGAACAACCGTTTGATCTTTCACGTCGGAACCCACTAATGTTCCCAAACCCGCTGTCGCTGCACTAACTTGGTTATTGGAAATATTTACCTGCGGTACTTTTTCTACGCCATGATTTCTTCCGTGACCGTCGGATTGTCTACCAGAATTATTCGCTCCACCACCACAAGAGGCATTTGCATTTTGGTATTTACCTACGACGTTTGGAAGATCAACTTTGTGTTTGCGATTAAACTCTTTAAATGAATTGCGGCGATCAGAGTCATCTTTTCCGCGCCAACCGTTATTTCCATTTTTGTCTTTATCATGATTGCCGTTTCCTTTGCCATTACCATTATGATTTCCATTATTACCTTGGCCGTGATTTCCATTACCTTTATCAAAACCATTATGGTTTCCGTTATTACCTAAACCATGATTGCCATTTCCTTTTCCGAAACCATCATGATTTCCGTTATTACCTTGGCCGTGATTTCCATTTCCTTTATCAAAACCATTATGGTTTCCGTTATTCCCTTGGCCGTGATTTCCATTTCCTTTATCAAAACCATTATGGTTTCCGTTATTACCTAAGCCATGATTGCCATTTCCTTTTCCGAAACCATCATGATTTCCGTTATTACCTTGGCCGTGATTTCCATTTCCCTTATCAAAGCCATTATGATTTCCATTGCTTCCTACGCCGTCCGGTTTTGGAACATGGAAAGAGCTACCACCCGTTGGTTTTGGAACCTGAATAGGATTATTAGCAACAGGATTTTGCGGAACAATAGGTACTGGCTCTGCAAATAAAGATGGAGAACATAAGACACCGACTGCTAAAAATAATAAAACATTGATATTTTTTTTCGCAACGTTACTTTCCATGAAAAACTCCCTTTAAATTTTACCCGTGAAAACTCCCCCACAATCCTGCAAATAATCCAAACGCAGATGTCACCGTTAATAAAATTCCACAAAATACCGCGTACTTACCTTTTAGTTGATATTTTTCAGGTAAAGTTTTGCGAGCAAGAATATATAAGAATCCCAAAACAATGGGAAGCAATAATGCATTCATCACTTCGACTGCAACACTTAAACTCACTAAATTAATAATTCCAGACGCAACTAATATTCCACCCAGAATTAAAACAGCCGTATAAATTCCATAAAACCACGGCGCATCTTTCGGATGATCTTGAAGTGAACGACGAAACCCCATCACTTCTCCCAATCCCCATGCGGCAGTTAATGAAACAACTATCGTCGCAACCATCGCGGCACCCGTCATGCCAATCGCAAATAATAATTTGCCCGCAAATTCACCCAAACTGGGAATTAATGCATCGCTAATTTGATGAACCGTATTTAAGGGCGCATTGGGATTTGTTTTTCCAATTGTAGCCGCCGTTGCAATCAAGACTGCTGCCATCACACATTGCGTAATAATCGCACCAATTGCAGTATCCCACCGCGCAGGATTTAAATGCTTTGCACTCAGTCCTTTATCAAGTACTGCTGACTGTTGATAAAAAATCATCCACGGCATAATTACCGCGCCGACGTTTCCTGCGGCTAAATATAAATACGAACTGTTATTCCACGGCACACTTATTAAACCATGCAACATTTCATGAATTTGCGGACGTGAATCCCACGCCACCCAAATAAAGACTAATTCAAATAAACCCAAGAAAATGGCAACGCGCTCAACGGTACGATAAGAACTGGTCCACGCAATAATGATCAAGAAAGACACAACAATCGATAATGTTTTCCACGCGGGGATGCCAAATAATGTCCCCACTCCCGCTAAACCACTGAATTCAGATAAGATGGCGCCAATACACGAAATAATTAATGTCGATACCGACAACCATGCCCAAGCACTGCCAAACTTAGATTTAATTAATTCGCCGTGACCCATACCGGTCACCAAACCTAATCGAACCGTTAATTCTTGTGCAATATATAATATAGGTATCAAAACTAATTGGAGTGCGAGTAATTTGTATCCCCACACCGCTCCACTTTGTGCCGCCGTAATCAAACTTCCCGCATCGGTATCAGCAAGCATGACGACCAATCCCGGTCCAAGCACCGCTAACCAAAGTAACCAACGTTGTTGATTAAGTTGCATATTTGAGTATCCTATGTTTTTTTGACTCACTTAATTGGGAATACTATGACGATATTTCACTTGCCCGATCTCGGCGAAGGTCTCGCCGAAGCCACTATTCACGAATGGCATGTTAAAACCGGGGACACCGTAAAAACCGATCAATTAATGGTTTCTGTCGAAACCGCTAAAGCGGTTGTCGAAGTTCCTTCACCGTATGACGGTGTTATTAAGCAATTATTCGGCAAAGCGGGTGATGTTATCAAAACCGGTGAAGCATTAATCGAAATTGAAACCCAATCTGCCACTGCTACCGTTGCAGGTAAATTAGAAACCAGTGATATTATTTTAGAGCCTGAAACGTTCACACAAGCTAACACAACTTCAGCCTGGCAATCAAACGCCGAAAAACTATCCGGAATACGTTTAAGCATGTCACAAAATATGCGTCGCGCTGCAGACGAAGTCGTTCCCGCGAGTATTTTTGATGAAGCAGATATCAGCGCGTGGCCCGAAAAATCGGATATTACTGCACGATTAATTCAAGCGTTATGTTATGCCTGCCAAAAAGAACCTGAATTAAACGCATGGTTTGATGGTCGTCAACAAAAACGATTAATTCATAAAGAAGTTCATTTAGGATTAGCGTTAGATACGCCACAAGGTTTATTAGTTCCCGTCATCAAAAACGCACAAACCAAATCTGCTTCAGAGTTACGCGATACCATTAACCAATTTAAAACCACTCACTTAACTCCCGATCACTTTCAAGGGGGGACAATTACACTTTCTAATATAGGTACGATGGCAGGATATTTTGCTACTCCAGTAGTATTACCTCCGACAGTGGCGATTGTTGCGTCAGGAAAAATTAATAAACAAACCAAAAAATTGCCGTTGTCTTTGACGTTTGATCACCGAACGGTAACGGGTGGAGAAGCCTCAAGATTTTTGGGCGCAATGCTAGAATCCCTTGCAAAACCCTAGACAGATCGGGAGGACCTAGGTAAAATCGCCCCTCTTTTGATACTGATATATATAGCGAGAATAGTGTTATGGCAGTCCAAAAATCGCGGAAATCGCGCTCAAGAACAGGTAAAAAACGCTCTCACATGGCACTTAAACTGCCAACATTGAGCATTGATCCGGAAACCGGCGAAGTTCATCGTCGTCACCACATTACCCCGAACGGTTACTATCGCGGTAAACAAATTATCCAACCCAAAGAACAAGCTGAAGCCGCCGAATCTGCTGAAGGCTAACGCATGCCGACCATTCGTATCGCGCTAGATGCAATGGGAGGAGACCACGGTCCCTCTATTGTAGTCCCCGCCGCGATACGGATGGTTGAGCTCCACCCTGAACTCGAACTGATCCTCGTCGGTCAACCTGACAAAATCAAAAAATACCTTAAAAAGTCGCACGCACAAATTACTGTTCAACCTGCCTCTGAAGTCATCGGCATGGATGAATCTCCAACCACTGCACTTCGCGCAAAAAAAGATTCCTCCATGCGCATCGCCGTCAACATGGTTAAAGAGAATCAAGCGCAAGCCTGTGTGAGCGCCGGAAACACTGGCGCATTAATGGCGATTGCAACCATTGTTTTACGTACTTTGCCAGGTATCGATCGCCCCGCCATTTGTGGATTAATTCCCACAAAATCCCAAAAATTAATTCGTTTTTTAGATTTGGGCGCGAATGTCGATTCCAAACCCGAACATTTATTACAGTTTTCGTTAATGGCGACAATTTTATCAACAGCTATTGATAAAATTAATAATCCTACCGTTGGATTATTAAACATTGGACATGAAGATATTAAGGGAAACGAGTTAGTCAAATTAACCTCGTTACTATTACAAAATAATTCTGCGGTAAATTATTCAGGCTATATTGAAGCGGATGAAGTTTATAACGGCAAAGTTGATATTGTAGTGTGTGACGGATTTGTTGGAAATGTTGCATTAAAAGCCAGTGAAGGAACCGCAAAACTCGTTCAGTTCTATCTTAAACGCGCATTTAACAAAAATTTATTCACTAAATTCTTAGGTATGCTAGCGTATCCTGTTTTAAAAGCCGTACAGAAACAAATTGATCCTGCACGCTATAACGGCGCAAGTTTAATTGGCCTAAAAGGTATTGTGGTTAAAAGTCATGGCAGTGCAAACATCACGGGCTTTGCACGCGCCATTGAAGAAGCCATGTTACAAGTAAAAAGTAATATTCTTGAGGAAATTACATCAATATGAATACAACGCGTTACGCTCGCATTATAGGAACAGGCTCTTATTTGCCACCAAACATCGTTACCAATGATGATTTAGCGAAACGCATGGAAACCACACACGAGTGGATTGTAGAACGTACCGGGATTGAAAAACGCCATATTGCAGGCCCGGATGAAACGTCAGGTTCGATGGCAAAAATTGCTGCAGAACGAGCAATTGAAAGTGCAGGCATTTCGCCTAAAGACATTGATTTAATTTTAGTCGCGACAGTAACACCTGACTTTATTATTCCCAGTGTATCCTGCCTATTACAAGATCATTTTAATTTAGGTGGCTGTCCGGCAATGGATATTGGCGCCGCGTGCTCAGGATTTATTTACGGATTAAGCATTGCTGATCAATATATTAAAACAGGTGCTGCAAAAACAATTTTATTAGTCGCATCAGAAGCCATGTCACGCATTATTGATTGGAATGACAGACGGACGTGTATTTTATTTGGCGATGGCGCAGGTGCGGTGATTATTCAAGCCAGTGACAAACCCGGCATTTGTTCAACACATCTTCACGCCGATGGCGGATATAAAGATTTATTATGGGCACCCAGTGCTTTTCCTTCTCAAAAAAAAGAAGGCTTGGATCCATTTGTAATTATGAAAGGCAACGAAGTTTTTAAACTAGCGGTAAATCATTTAAGCAAGAGTGTGGACGAAGTATTAGAGGCTAATCACTTAAAAAGTAGCGATCTTGATTGGCTTGTTCCACATCAAGCGAATATGCGCATTATTCAAGCGATTGCCAAAAAATTAAATTTACCCATGGAAAAAGTTATTTTAACGATTGCTGATCACAGCAATACATCAGCCGCCTCTATTCCACTTGCCATGGATGCTGCGATTCGAGATGGACGAATTAAACGTGGCGATAAATTATTGCTCGAAGCGTTTGGTGCAGGATTAACGTGGGGCTCTGCGTTGGTTGTGTATTAGTTATCCTCGATGTCCGCCCATTTTAAATGACGGTTTTGGCGAATCAGGTTTTTGTTCTGCTGCTTTTGAAGATTGTTCATTTCCTTTTTGAGATAATGTTTTTTCAATTTTTTTATCAATAGAGTCTTCGCTGAATTTATTCCATTTATCTTTTGATGAGCGAGGTAAGGTTTGGACTGCATTATTACCTAGTTTTTGTTCTAATTCTTTTACCAAAGGTGAAACATCTTTAACAAACACTCTCGATAATGCCGTTTTTCCCGTGTCACGTGCAGCTGTCGCAGACGCATCAAATTTTTGCTTAATATCAGCAAATTCTTGTTTTAAGCCGGGCGACATTCCTTGGGATTCTAATTTCCGTTTCAAATCCCCCAATTCATTAATCAGTACTCCGGGAAGAACAATCTCCTTGCCTTTCTCTGCTGCCATAACACCTACCCCCTTTTGGGCTACCCATACAATGGGTATAGACCATAAAAGGGAGTTGTGGGGACAAAAAAACAGGTTTTTTTACGGGGAGAGAGGCCTATTGTACGCCCAGCTCGCGCATCCGTTCTCGCCAGTACGTCTCCACCGTCGGGTATCGCGACGAAAGCTTTACGTCACCTCGTGCATGCAAAAACAAGGGCATGGAATAGCGGGATTTTTTAGCTCCATCGCCCTGCGGATTGACCACACGATGCGTCGTCGATTTGTAATAAAAATCGGTGCACTCTTGTAAGGTATCACCGACATTTATAACTAACGTTCCCGGATCGGATTCCACTTCGTGCCAATGATTATTTACATCTTTGACTTGTAATCCCGTTGCGGTTGCTGCAGGCAATAATGTCAGTAAATTAATATCTTCATGATCTGCTGCGCGTATCGCGCCTTTTTCT
>JANRJR010000045.1:0-5191 GCA_033763845.1 Gammaproteobacteria bacterium
TTTTTTGAATCAAACGTATCAACCCGATCCATTTACCAATCGATGCATTAGCACCACACGCGATCGCGATATTGATAGCGTTGTCTCTCAATTCGATTTCAGAAAAATTCATCATGAAATTTATAACCCTAAACGCTTCGAGCAAATTAGCGTACTCGCCGTCGATTACGCGATGCCAACATTACACGGTTTAGATTTCTGCCGAAAAGTCGAAGAAAGTTTTAGCCAACGTTTAATTTTAACCGGTGAAGCTGGGCAAGGTTTAGCCGTCGAAGCATTCAACGAAAGCGTGATTCATAAATTTTTACGCAAAGGCGAAGTCAATTTGCCAGATTTATTACTCGAAGATATCAAAAAACTTGAGCACGATTATTTTACAAAATTATCCGAAATTGCATTGCACAAAGCATCAAGTGATTTATATAAATTCACACCAGCCTGCTTGAGTGATCCGGCATTTGCGAAATTACTTCAAAGCATTTGTCAAAAACATAATATTGCCGAATATTATTTATTAGACGAGCATGGCAGCTTCTTAATGCTGGATGAAAAAGGCATACCCTCTTGGTTTATTGTAAAAAGCGAAAAAGATATGGAAGATTTATACCAATACGCCAAAGATCAAGAAGCACCGAATGATATTTTAAATTTGCTCAAAGATCGGATTAAAGTTCCGTATTTTCATACCGAAAAAGACTGGTCTGTTGGATTTGATCAAGCGGAATGTAAAAAGTATTTTCATCCCGCTGTCGATATTCAAGGCAATCAACGTTATTTCTATTCCTACATCGATGATCCCAATGCGTATGAATTAGATAGAAATAAGATTGTATCGCTGAGGAAATATTTGCAGAAATAATTATTTTTTAATCACCGTCCGTCTTCGCATCCACAACACGGGAGCTGAACTTTTTATTTGAACATTGCGGAAAATCTTTTTGGTTAAGGCATTCGGATTTGCGCAATATAAATTAAATTTATCTGCATCATCACCCACTTCTAACATGCGAACCAATATTTCACCGGAGTCTAATTCCACAATACACGGCAACCCTATAGTTTTCTTAATGTCGTCATTAATGTAACGCTTACCAGCGACATAATCTCCCGGCCAAAACGCAGGCGACATTCCATCATCCATTATGACCATATCAATACTGTGGGGATTTAATTCGTGATACAACTTCAATTCTTTCGCAATAATTTCTTCATCCGGCGATTTTAATAATTCTTTCATCGTCGCCTTCGAAAACGGTGACATCGGTCTCTCACCAATGTCATACAATAACCACTCGACCGTACAATCTGCACCTTCTTCACGAAACGCTTGTACTAATCGTCGCGCACCCGATTCCGTTAATCCCTTATTTCGCTCTTGCTCCCAATTCTGCAAACTCGACGCCGAAATTTTACTCACAATGCTAAATTGTTCTCGCGATAAGCCCAAGACAGATTCTCGAACATAACGAATTCGCCGCGCACGGGCTTCAGGTGATGAACGCTTTTCACTTTCAAAATCATTCATGGTTAATAACGTACACCATTTGAGGTTATTTCTTACAGGGTTATTGTAGCAATGCTGATATACGCATTTTTTATTGCGCTTTAGACTGCGCCACAAAATACACAATACTAATGTTAAATGTATTCAAGGCGATGATCCAGCGCTCCTTGGATAATAATAAAGGCGGTTGGCGTTCCATAGGGCGACACCTGATAATTAAATCCTTATCCTACCCGGCCGCTGATAACAAGAGAACGAAACATGGTAGAACTTGAGCTATTCTTAGATGAAACCCACTGGAATGAGTCATGGTTGCTCAATGAGGTTGAAATTTCAGACGGATCAGAAACGTTTTCTGGCGTGATTACTGCCGAAAATTTTTCATGGGTCGATCCCAAAACTATTCGAGCTTTATTTACCGTCGAAGCCTCGCCTCCAATTTTACCGATTACGACTCCGTCAGTTATCACAGCCCACAATTCAGATTATCCCGATATTAAAAAAATCAGCCCTTCTGCGGGAACATCATGGCCAATTCCCGACAATACTGAAATTTTACTGAGCCAAAATTGTGCTATTGGGACTTTATACAATCACGTAAAAACGGATCCGGTGAGGGATAAAAATCACACAGAGCATATTTTACGTGCAAACTCCAAGGTTGAATTTTTAATAGATGATGCAGTCGATACACTTAAATTTACATTTGCTCAAACGCATCTGGAGTTATCTGATAAATTTTTACTCAAAAATTCTACTGGAAAGATTATTTCCGAATCAAAGGAACTTCATCATCGCACCGAGCAGAATACTGAAAAAAATATTGGGGGAAGTTATATACAGGCCGTTCAATATGACTTTAACATGTCAACGCACACGGGAAACATCAATTACACTGCTAAAAATATTACTGCTCAAACTCCGGATTATTTATGTCTAGAAGCTGATGTCCTTTATTTTAAATCGCCCGTTTTTATTCAACAGTGCCAAGATGAATCTTTACTTAATACTCAAAAATCAATCCTAGAAAGCAACAGGAATTTTAATTTAGATGCAGCACAAGATTTATATATCATTGGCGAAAAAGAAATTATTCTTGACCTAAATGGAAACAGTATCAAAATTTTATCCGATGAAATTTCAGTGACTGCGAGTCAAATCACCGCCACCGGCCAAGTTATTTTAAGTGTAAAACCAACATAACTAGCGTAAAAACAGGCGCCGCCAAAATCAAACTATCAATGCGATCTAATAATCCGCCGTGTCCGGGCAATAAATTACCAGAATCTTTTACACCGGCAAAACGTTTCATCGCACTTTCAAATAAATCCCCAATAATTGCAGCTCCCACAGTAATCATTGCAAGCAATATCCACCACGCTGAATGCAAAGTTAGCCCGACCACAAGCCCAACCACTAAAAAAGCTCCAACCGCACCTTCAACAGATTTATTTGGACTAATGCTCGGGGCTAATTTGTGTTTACCAAATCCACAACCAATAAAATAAGCAGCGATATCAGCAAGCCAAACGATCAGCAATAACGTCAACAAGTAAACAGGACGCGGCGGATAAAAACATAAAAAATTTAACGCTTTCCAGCACGAAGGTAATAAAAAATATCCCGCCCATTGATAATAACGAAGATACATCAAAATCCAACCGACAAAACCCATCACCAAAATTGCAAACAACCAAATGGGTTTCAGAAAGAACGCTAACAATAATAAAATAAAAATATCGTTACAATAAAAAAATTGCGGCCAGCCTTTTTTCACCCCCGACAACACGCCCCACTCATACGCCGCTCTTACAATGACCAATCCTGAAATTACCGCAAATTGATCCGGCGTCAAAAAGAATAGCGCATAAAATACGGCAAAAATTAAAACAATTGATGTCATCGTACGGGCAAATAATTTAGGCATGTTCTCTCACTTTTCCAAAGCGTCGTTCACGCGTTTCATAAAAACGCAATGCGTCATCCAATGTTGTGTCGTCAAAATCCGGCCAAAAGACATTGGCGAAGTATAATTCAGTATACGCTAATTGCCATAATAAAAAATTACTGATACGTTGCTCACCAGACGTTCGAATAAACAAATCCGGCGGCGGTAAATCTTTTGTACTCAATTGCTGCTGAAATAATTCAGCTGTAATTGCATCAATTGATAATTGGCTGTCTTTAACTTGAGCCGCGATTTTTTTAGTCGCCTCGAGAATATCCCATTGACCACCGTAATCCACGGCAATCACCAAAATCAATCCGGTGTTTTTTGCAGTTAAGCTAATCGCTTTTTGAATTTCATCTTGGAGTTCATTATTAAAACTGGCCACATTTCCAATTACCCGTAATTGGACATTATTTTTATGCAGTGATTTTACTTCGTGTCGTAGCGCATAAATAAACAATTGCATGAGCGCATCGACTTCTTGTTTAGGTCTTGCCCAGTTTTCACTGCTAAATGCAAATAGCGTTAAGACATTTATTTTACGCTCTATACATGCGCGAATAGTTTTCTTCACAGAATCATATCCGGCTTTGTGTCCTGCGATTCGCGGTAAAAGTCGTTGACTCGCCCAACGTCCGTTACCGTCCATGATAATTGCGATGTGCTTGGGAATATTTTTCATACGACATTATCTCTAAGATAAACTGGCAAAGCGAGCTCTGCCGAAAGGGTTTCTTTGTTTTTAAATTTTTCTATTGCAATGGTTAACAGCATTTCAGCATGCGGATATAAAATATCTTTTGTTTGAAATGCAGAACCCACACGAAGCGTCTTGTCATGCTTAGATAAGCCTAATTTCTCCAATGGTGCAACAACTTCTTCACCGACTAATTCCATAATATTATTTTTCGCTTCAAATCGCCCAAAATAAATTTCACTCATACGCGCATCAATTCCTGCGTAGACTTTTGCGCACTGATTTTCTTGATACGCCACCTGCGCCAATGTTTGTAGCGTTGATACTGAAATGACGGGAATATGATGTGCAGTAGCGATACCTTGCGCAGCAGCGGCCGCAATTCGAACACCCGTAAAACTTCCCGGTCCGCGACCAAAGGCAACAGCAGATAAATCAGCGGGTGTTAAATTCGCCTCAGCTAATAATTCATCACAAAATGGCAGCAATAATAATGCATGACGTTGTGGTGCAAATTCGTAACGCGAGGTAATTTTTCCGTCGACGTATAACGCTGCGGAGCATGCTTCAGTGGATGTATCAATCGCAAGAATGTTTGTCATAGTTTTTGAATCTTCAATCCGCTTTTTTCTCTAGATATTGAAGCTTATTGGGTTTGTCTTTCCATTCCTCAGCATCAGGTAATGGATCTTTTCGACGTGTTAGATTTGGCCAGGTTTGTGATAACTCTTTGTTTAATTCTTTAAAATTTTTAAATTGATCAGGTAAATCGTCTTCTGAAAAAATGGCTTTTGATGGACATTCGGGCTCGCATAATGCGCAATCGATGCATTCGTCGGGATTAATCGCGATAAAATTGGGACCTTCGTAAAAACAATCGACGGGGCATACTTCCACACAATCGGTGAATTTACATTTGATACAATTTTCGGTTACCACGAATGCCATGATGTACTCCGGTTTCAATTCGAATCAGGCTATTATATAGTGGTCTTCGTTCAAAAAGGAGAATTTGATTATGTCTTTGACCCCCTCAACC
>JANRJR010000046.1:0-16690 GCA_033763845.1 Gammaproteobacteria bacterium
AAAACCAATATCCACTAATCCCGCCAAAGAAATATCACGTAAATCTTCATACATACCGCCCTGGATAATTCCAAATAATGCTGAAGGATTTTTTTCGATTTCATGATGCGCAATTTTGCAACGCTTTGCCCAACGTAATGACATTTCCATCGATGTTTTTGCGGCATCATGCGTTGCCGGAAATGGGGTACACTCATCCAATACCATCACAATATCAGAGCCTAATGCGCGCTGAACTTCCATGGATTTTTCCGGTGAGAGAAAAATCATTTCACCATTTAATGGCGATTTAAAATGCACACCCTGCTCTGTAATTTTTCGAATGTCACCTAAACTGAAAACTTGAAATCCACCGGAGTCAGTCAATATGGGTCCATCCCACTGCATAAAATCATGTAAATCACCGTGTGATTTAATAATTTCCGTACCGGGACGTAACATTAAATGATAGGTATTACCTAAAATAATTTGTGCGCCAATGGCTTTAATATCGCGCGGCAACATGGCTTTTACCGTACCGTATGTTCCGACAGGCATAAATGCAGGAGTTTCAACCACACCCCGTTCAAATATTAATCGCCCGCGACGAGAAAAATTTTCTTGGCCTAATAATTCAAATCGCATGTTCAGTTTCTCCAGGAGGTCCTTCGACTCGCTCCGCTCGCTCAGGATGACAACTTATTAGCATGGCATCCCCATAACTGTAAAATCGATAATTATTTTCAACCGCTGCTTTATACGCTTTCATCGTATTTTCATATCCACCCAACGCACACACTAGCATCAATAACGTCGACTCCGGCAAATGAAAATTTGTGATCATTCCATCGACACACACAAATTCATAACCCGGCCGAATAAATAAATTCGTTTCACCATAATAGGGCTTGTTTTTGGCGGTTTCTAAAACTCTGACGCTGGTTGTGCCTACTGCAATAATTTTTTTATTGTTTTTTTTCGTTTCTAAAATCAAATCACAAACTTCTTGAGACAATTCGGCTGTTTCAAAATGCATCACATGATCATCTAGATTATCCACCCTAACTGGCTGAAAAGTCCCAGCACCTACATGTAATGTTACATAAGCAATATTTATTCCCTTCTGCTTTATTTTTAATAATAAATCTTCATCAAAATGCAATCCCGCTGTAGGCGCTGCAACCGAACCATCACGTTTCGCATACACCGTTTGATAGCGATCTTTGTCTAATTCCTCATCATCGCGTTCCATATACGGCGGCAATGGCATATGACCAGACTGAGACAAAACATCAAGAACCCGCGCTGAAAACTCTAGGGTTAATAAACCGCCCTGATCATCTACTACTTTCGCCGATACTGCCTTCTCAAATAATAGTTCTGTACCGATTTTAGGGCGCTTACTTGCTCGACAATGGACTTTGGCCGCAACGTCATCAACAATTTTCTCGACTAATATCTCCACTTTTCCGCCAGATGGTTTTTCACCAAAAATTCGGGCTGGCATGACTTTTGTGTTATTGAGAACCAGCAAATCACCTGGATTTAAAAAATCGAGAACATCTGGGAAAGCCTTATGTTGAATTTGACCCGAGGTTGGGTCCAGGCATAAAAGCCGACTGCCCGTCCGCTCGGAGGCGGGATATCGCGCGATGAGGGCCTTAGGCAAATCAAATGTAAAGTCTTTGCGATGCATGAACATGGTTATAATTTATGCTAAGCTAACAGGGTTGTACCCTACACCTTAACATAGGAGAACGACGATGTGTAACAAGATGTTTGGAGGATTAGTAGTATTGGTAGCCATTGGATTGGCGATAGCGGTTAATTTCGTCTCTATCGACAGCATTGATAATGTTATGCGGGTCTTCAAGTTCTTCGACGCGATGATCCCTGTACTTGCTACGGGCGCGCTCATCAAGTTCCTGTTCTGGGGCAAAAGCGGTTGCTGTGGTAAATGCGGTAAAGACAGCTGCGTTTGTAAGTAAGAACATTGCATGTTCGGGATCGCTCAGGTCCCGAACCTCTGACTAGGTCATTTCATTTTCAACACGAGCATACTCATGAAATTATGTGGTTTTGAAGCAGATTTAAAAAAACCTTTCTTTTTAATTGCGGGCCCTTGTGTTGTGGAATCCGAACAATTGGCGATTGATACTGCAGGTTATCTCAAAGAAATCACCCAAAAACTGCATATTCCCTTTATTTACAAATCGTCTTACGACAAAGCGAATAGATCCTCTCACAAGAGTTTTCGAGGATTGGGTATCGAAAAAGGTTTACAGATTTTAGAAATGGTCAAAAAACAATTTAATCTCCCCATATTAACTGACGTGCATGAAGACACGCCGTTTCATGAAGTGTCTAAAGTGGTTGATGTATTACAAACGCCCGCGTTTCTATGTCGTCAAACGAATTTCATTCAAAAAGCATGCTCTCAAAGTTTACCCGTTAATATAAAAAAGGGTCAGTTTTTATCACCGTGGGAAATGAAAAATGTTGTGGAAAAAGCAAAAGCCACGGGCAATGAAAATATTATGGTTTGCGAACGCGGCGTATCATTTGGCTATAATAATTTAGTGTCTGATATGCGATCACTGGTCATTATGCGTGACACAAAATGTCCCGTTGTATTTGATGCAACGCATTCTGTGCAATTACCTGGTGGTCAAGGTGATACCACTGGCGGACAACGTGAATTTATTCCCGTATTAGCACGTGCTGCCATGGCAGTTGGAATTGCAGGAATATTCATGGAAACACATCCAAATCCTGAAAAAGCCATGAGCGATGGGCCCAACTCTTGGCCATTACATAAAATGAAAACTCTGTTAGAACACTTGAAAAAAATTGACGAATTAACAAAAGCGGAATTATTACATGACCACGATTAAAAACATTCACGCTCGCGAAATTTTAGATTCACGGGGAAATCCCACCGTTGAAGCGGAAGTTGTTTTGGACAATAATATTACCGCTCGCGCAGCAGTACCTTCCGGAGCATCAACCGGTTCACGCGAAGCGTTAGAATTACGCGACAATGATCCCAAACGTTATAACGGCAAAGGTGTTTTAACTGCTGTTAAAAACATCAATACTGAAATTAATGCTGCATTAAAAAACCACGACGTCACAAAACAATCTGAAATTGATGCGGTAATGATCAAATTAGATGGCACGCCAAATAAATCCAGGTTAGGCGCAAATGCATTACTAGGTGTTTCCATGGCATGTGCGCGTGCCGCTGCACTTTCCAAAAATATACCGCTATATCAATACTTAAAAACCGCAGAATTTAAATTGCCCATTCCGATGATGAATATTATTAATGGCGGCGCACACGCGGATAATAATATTGATATTCAAGAGTTTATGATTATTCCGTCGGGTGCTAAAAATTTTCACGAGGCATTACGCATGGGGACGGAAGTTTTTCATGCGTTGAAAAAAATATTAACCGGCATGGGATTAAATACAAATGTTGGTGATGAAGGTGGATTTGCACCAAATCTTCCGTCTAACCAATCCGCCATAGAATACATTCTCGAAGCCATTTTAAAAGCAGGCTATAGCCCGGGTGTTGATGTAAATCTGGGCTTGGATGTCGCCAGCTCTGAATTCTATAAAGACGGCAAATACCATTTAAGCGGCGATGACAAGATATTAGACGCAGCAGAATTCACCGATTATTTTGCGAATTTAGTTTCAAAATATCCTATTATTTCTATTGAAGATGGCATGGCAGAAAATGATTGGGCGGGATGGAAAATCCTCACTGAAAAATTAGGGAGCAAAATCCAATTGGTTGGTGATGACTTATTTGTGACTAACACCGAAATATTACAACGGGGTATTTCAGAAAACATCGCGAACTCCATCTTAATTAAATTAAATCAAATTGGAACGCTGACAGAAACACTCGCTGCCATCGACATGGCAAAGAAAGCCAACTACACTACTATCATTTCGCATCGTTCGGGTGAAACGGAAGATAGTTTCATTGCCGATTTGGCTGTTGCAACGGGTGCAGGTCAAATTAAAACCGGATCATTGTGTCGCTCGGATCGCGTCGCAAAATATAATCAGTTACTACGGATTGAAGAACACTTAAGTCATCACGCTTAGGACATTTAGTTTCGCATGAAAATTTTAATTGCCGGTCTTGTTATAGTTTTAGCGTTTCTTCAATACGAACTTTGGTTTTCGGATAATGGTGTTCGCGAATATTTTACCTTACGAAATGAAATCAAACTGCAAGAACAAGAAAATATTGCACTAATGCAACGTAATCAGCAAATCTCAAAAGATATTGAAGCATTGAAACGTGATAAACAATCAACGGAAGAACATGCACGAAATGATTTAGGTATGGTGAAATCTGATGAGACGTTTTATCAGATTGTACAGCCTGCGAAATAAGCGTAGAATTCTTTTCACTTTCAACCCAATCATAAGAGACTGCTCATGACCGTAATAACTTTTGATACATTGAAATTTGTGGAACATTTAAAACATTCTGGCATCTCTGAGAAAAAAGCCAAAGCTATATCTGAAGCATTCAGAGATGCGCAATCGGAAGCAGAAATTGCCACTCGAAAAGATCTCCGCGATTTTGAGCACCGTGTAAATAATAAATTCAACCTAATGGAATATAGAATCATGACGAGACTCGGTGGGCTAATTACTGTTGTGGGATCGCTGGTCGTATTATTTCAAAAAATGCTCTAACCCAGCTCCGGCTGACTACTCTCACACCCAAAAGTCTTGTAATTAAATCTTCGCAGTTTATCTAGTAATGCTTTCCATTTCGTCAAGATATCTGTATCGAAAAATGGTATTTTTGCAGAATGACATCGCTTGGATATAAATTCTAATAAATACTCGCTGAGTGCTTTTATCTGTAACTTATCCTCATCATCTCCATCTTCGCTTTGTCCAGACTTACACAAAGCCTCTACAAATAATTCTGTAACATTATAAAAATTATCATTACCGCACAAAAATAAATTATCCGGAATATTGATATCATTCCACCAACGACAAATCTTGTAAATATTTTTGCCAGCTAAAGATTCTCTTAATTGACGCAATGCTCTAGAAATCAATCTTTTTAAAGTATCTTCATTCACTTCGATCAGCATATGACGTTTTAAAGTAAAAACAATATCAGAAAAAACAAAAAAGTCATCTCGCTTTAATAAACACTCTATCGCTTCAGTAGAAATTTTTTTATCACACCATTTAACACCTTTAAATTTAACGGATTGTTTCCATAGCGCTAAATCCTCAACATTTAATATACTTGAAAAATCTAATCGTGCTTTTTTAAATGTTGCTTCGGCAATTCTCGCTTTTTCGAAACACACACCCTGAAGATTCGAACGGGGAAATCTACAGAAACTTAAATTTGCTCTCTCAAACGTTGAATCCTGAAAATCACTATCAACAAAGGTTGAGGTACTTAGACGCGCACCACAAAAATTTGCGTATTTAAGATTACTATTGTCAAACTCAACACTGCACAAGCGGGCATTCTCAAAGGAAGCCCATGAAAGATTTAATCTCGTAAAAACAGAAAGTGACAGCTGTGAACCAGAAAAATCTCTATATGAGAAATCCAGATCTTGAAAATCCACATCACTAAAATTTAAATAACCTTTCCATCGAGTATTCGAGGCTAGAAAATCGTGTGGAGCAAGAATAGCCTGGAAATGTTGCTTTACTAACGGAATGGCATCTTTATATTTCGGGTCAGCGAGGATTTGTCCTATATTAGCAATTATCCATTCTAAGTCTTCTCGATCTAGATCATCTAGATATGTGGTGACCAAGAAACCAAATATCTCTTCTTTTGATCGATCCCAACCTTCAAACTGGTGCGACGCAATCTCAAAACGTTCACATAAATCAACAAGCTCCAACATTTTTTGCCGGTCACAAAGTCCCAAAACAGCCCAATCAAATAATTCTTCACGATACTGAATTATGCCGTCTTTATTTTCCTCGGAAATAGCCTTCTGCAGCCCTTCGCTCAACTTTATATTCATTCTTTCTGACGACATACTACCCCCTCAAAAACATACTTATTTGGGGTATTCTACATTAGTACCCCACCTCAACCAAATACAACCCATCCGGCGGAGCAGTAATTCCTGCATATTTGCGGTCTTTTTTAGCTAATACTTCTTTGGCCCAATTGATTTCTTTTTTACCTGAGCCAATTTCCAATAAAACCCCTACTATATTTCTTACCATATGGTGCAGAAAAGCATTAGCTTGAATTTCGACTAAAACAAATAATCCCATGCGTTCGATTTTAATGTGATGAATATTTCGCATGGCGGTTTTAGATTGGCATTGGGCTGATCTAAACGAGGTAAAGTCATGTTCGCCAATAAATGCTTGTGCTGCTTCGTGCATTTTATTTTCATCTAACGGCGTATAAATTACCGTCGCTTTTTGGTGCCACAGTGCGCTTCGTACCGGCGAGTTAAAAATAAAATATTGATACTTACGGTACTTCGCGAAGTAGCGCGCATGAAAATCATCCGCTACTCGCTTGATCCATTTGACACTAATATCTTTGGGTAAATTAGTATTCACTCCCATCAACCATGCGTGGTCTTCACGAACAGCTTCTGTATCAAAATGAATGACTTGATTGGTGGCGTGAACACCCGCATCAGTACGACCGGCGGGAATAAGTGAAATCTTGTGATCAGCAACGCTTGAGATAGCCTGCTCAAGTTTTTGTTGAATGGTTTCTAGTTGCGGATTATCTTGCGATTGAAAACCGTAATAATTTGTTCCGTCGTATTCGACACCCATGGCGTAGCGCATCAGTAACACACCTTTATATTCTCCGCCCCCAATTCCATCCTCAACTTCTCCAACAAATTATCATGTAATTTTACTTTCCACTCCGAACCCAACGAAATCTTCGCCCGCTTATCAGCTTGTTCATACTCTATATAGACTGGACAGTTGCCTGATTTAAATGGTTTCATCGCAGTGGTTAGATTATTTATATCTGTTTTTTGGTTGTGTTTTAGATTTAATAATAACGCCTTAGCAAATTTCTCTCTAAACGTTTCTAGATTATAAATATTCCGCGCCAATAATTTTTGGCCACCAGTGAAATCATCATCCGCCATATCGCCTTCAATAATTAATATAGTATCTTTAACCAATAATTCTTTATTTTTTTCAAAGGCTTCTGAAAATATTGTTACGTCTAAAATGTTTTTTCCGTCATCCAACCCCAAAAAGGCCATGCGATCACCCTTCTTAGTAAACATGGTTCTAAAATTTGCCATCACTCCCACTTTTAAATTATCAGATAATAATCCTGCAAATTCTTCTTGATAATTATCAAACGGATGACCCGACAGATAAAATCCTAAAATATCTTTTTCAAATTGTAATTGCTCGGCTTTAGACCATCTTTCAGCCGTCATGACATCGTGATGAATCTCTTCATCGCCACCGAATAAATTTTGTTGTTTTTTCGCAGCTTGATTTTGCTCAGCAAATTGCACTGCCGCATCAAGATTTGCCATCAATTGCGCACGGTGCATACCTAAATTATCTAAACTTCCTGATTTAATTAACGCTTCTAACACTCGTTTATTCACTTTGCGGGAATCAATGCGCTTGATAAATTCATATAAATCTTTAAACGGGCCATTTTTGCTCCGCTCTTCAATAATGATAGATAAAGCTGCTTCACCTGCGCCCTTCACTGCGCCCAAACCATACAATATTTCGCCTTCTTTTGTTACTTTAAACTTAAAGTAACTTTTGTTGATATCCGGCGGCAGTACTTTTAAATGCATGTTTTTACATTCTTGCAAGAAATTGACGACTTTATCTGTGTTATCCATATCTGAGGATAATACCGCCGCCATAAATTGTGCCGGATAATGCGCTTTTAACCACGCAGTTTGATATGCAATTAATGCATAAGCTGCTGAATGCGATTTATTAAAACCATAGCCCGCAAATTTTTCCATCAAATCAAATATTTCAGCGGCACGTTTTCCATCGACGCCTCGCCCTTTTGCGCCGCTCACAAAGATTTCGCGTTGCTTGGCCATTTCTTCTGGCTTTTTCTTACCCATCGCTCGACGTAGAATATCTGCGCTACCTAACGTATATCCCGCTAAAACCTGCGCGATTTGCATCACTTGTTCTTGATAAACAATCACACCATAGGTTGGCTTTAAAATCGGCTCAATATCATCATGAAAATAATGCACTTTTGCACGACCGTGTTTACGATTAATAAAATCTTCAACCATCCCAGATTGCAATGGGCCTGGACGAAATAATGCAACCAACGCAATAATTTCTTCGAAATTATCTGGCTGCAAACGTTTCACCAAGTCTTTCATACCACGCGATTCGAGCTGGAATACCGCAGTAGTTTGACACGCTTTAATTAATTCATAGGTTTTTGGATCGTCTATGGGAATTTGATTGAGATCAACATCTAATTCTTCTAAGGCCCACGCTATTATGGTTAACGTTCGCAAACCTAAAAAGTCGAATTTGACCAATCCGACTTCTTCAATATCGTTTTTATCAAATTGCGACACCAAATGCTGACTTCCCGGTTCACAATAAATAGGCGTGAAATCCGTGAGTTTTGAGGGCGCAATCACCACACCACCCGCATGTTTCCCAGCGTTACGCGTTAAACCCTCTAATTTTTTTGCAAGATCAAATAATATTTTGACTTCTTCTTCCTGTTCATAACGCGCACGTAAATCTGCTTCTTGCTCCAACGCCTTGTCTAAAGTAATGCCCAATTCGAAGGGAATTAATTTCGCTAATTTATCCACGAATCCATACGGATGACCTAGCACACGACCACAATCACGCACCACAGCTTTTGCAGCCATAGTACCGTAGGTAATAATTTGCGACACACTTTCGCGACCATATTTTTCGGCAACGTATTCAATCACCCGATCACGGTTATCCATACAAAAGTCGATATCGAAGTCGGGCATGGATACCCGCTCTGGATTTAAAAATCGTTCAAACAATAAATCATACGGAATGGGATCAATATCCGTAATGCCTAATGCGTACGCGACAATGGATCCCGCACCCGATCCTCGACCTGGTCCGACAGGTATATGATGATCTTTTGCCCACTGAATAAAATCAGCGACGATTAAAAAATATCCCGCAAACCCCATTGGGTTTATAACATCTAATTCTGTTTTTAATCTGTTTTTATAGATAGCAATTTGATTGGGATCTTCTATTTTATTTTGCTGTAGTCTCTTCTTTAAACCCTCTAACGATTTCTCAGATAAATAGCTTTCGATTGTATAATTAGCTGGAATGGGAAATTGGGGTAAATATACTTTGCCGAGTTCTAATTTTAAATTACAGCGTTTTGCTATTTCTACCGTATTTTCGATAGCTTCGGGAATATCAGCAAACAATTCCGCCATTTCTTGTGGCGTTCGTAAATATTGATTGGGCGTATATTTTTTTGGGCGTTTAGAATCATTTAACACATAGCCGTCATGAATACACACGCGAGCTTCATGGGCTTCAAAATCGTCTTCCGTCAGAAATCGAACATTATTTGTCGCAACAACAGGCAGATTTAAATGCTCTGCCATATTAATGGCTTCTTGATTATCTGTTTCTTCGTTAGGTTTACCAATGCGTTGTAATTCAAGATAAAATCTATCCTTAAATAATTCTGCATATTTTTCGCAATTTTTAAGATGTGCAATACAAATCAAACCATCCGTATGTCCGATTAACCAATCGAAATCAATCTCGGGAATTTCTCTTTCTTGGCCTTCTAAATAACTACGAGAAATTAATACGGTTAAGTTTTTATAACCCATTTCGTTTTGACATAACAACGTTAATCGCGCACCATCTTTGAGAAATACATCAGCTCCCAAAATTGGTTTTAATCCACCGGCTTGTGCAGCTTTATAAAACTTTACCGCTGCAAATAAATTGGATTGGTCAGTCAGTGCTACAGCAGGCATATGATGTTTGACACATGCCTCGACTAAATTGTCGAGCGAAATAATGCTGTCTATAACAGAATATTCACTGTGAACACGAAGGTGGACAAACATAATATTTTAGTTTCCTACTAAACGTCGATGCGTTTGAATCGACATTAACAACCCAAATCCTGCAATTAATGTCAGCATAGACGTTCCACCATAACTGACTAATGGTAACGGCAAACCAACAACGGGTAATATTCCCGTTACCATTCCTAAATTAATAAATACCGAAAAAAAGAACGTCAAGCTAATACTGCCGGCTAATAGTCTCGAAAAGGTATCTTGTGCGTGATAGCTAATCACAAAGCCGCGAATAATCAAAAAAGCATATAAACTAATTAAAATTAGTCCACCCATCAATCCCAATTCTTCACCACATACGGCAAAAATAAAATCGGTTGTATGTTCAGGTAGAAATTGCAAATGTGATTGCGTGCCATGCAAATACCCTTTTCCAAAAAATCCGCCCGAGCCAATCGCAATTTTCGATTGAATAATATGATAACCCGCACCGAGGGGATCGCTTTCAGGATGGAGAAAAATTAATAACCGGTCTTTTTGATACCCATGCAAATGGTGTAGCAAAAATGGCATAGAAACCGCACATAAAATTAAGCAAATTAAAATGGTCGTCCAACGCAGTCCTGCCAATAAAATTACGCCTAATCCTGCACCCGCAATAATTAATGCTGTTCCTAAATCCGGCTGCTTTGCGGTTAATACCGCAGGAATGGCTAATAAAACAAATGCAATAAACAACACTGTCTTGCGCGGCGGTAATTCATGTTCGCTTAAGTACCACGCCAATATTAATGGCACGGCGAGTTTCATTAATTCGGATGGCTGAAAACGAAAAAAGCCTAAACTCAACCACCGTTGTGCGCCTTTGCTAATTTCGCCTAGCCCTAAAACAATTAATAATAAAATTATGCCTAAGGCATAAAACCATGGCGCAAATTGTTTAATGCGATGCGGTGGTAATTGCGCCAATAAAAACATTAATCCAAACGCTAATCCAAATCGGATTATTTGTGCAAATACCATAGCCATATTTTGATTGGCCGCACTGTATAAAATAATGAGCCCCATCAAAGATAGGAGTAGCAGGCCAATCAATAAACTTAAATCAATGTGCAGTTTCATAACTATCCAATATCTGTCTCGTAATAAACTGTGCTTTACCTTCACCACCATGCTCTAAAAACACCACCATCACCATCGTTGGTTGATGCGCCGGCACAAATGACATAAACCACGAATGATCACGTAATTTTTTTGGCAATAATCCAGCTTTATCTTTTTGGCCTTTTTGTAACGAAAACACTTGCGCTGTTCCACTTTTACCACCAAACGTGTATTTCGCCGTATGTCCTGCCTGATACGCAGTGCCTCTGGGATCACTCACAACACCTCGCATCGCATTTAATACAATATCAAAATCTTGTTGAGGTAAATTTAAATTAGCTAATGGTTGTGGTGGATTTACTACAACAACACCCGCAGGCGTTTCTGTTTTTAATAATAAATGCGGCGCAAATCCACCGCCTTTATCCACTAATCGCATTGCCGCTGTCGCTAATTGTAATGGCGTAGTTAAAATATACCCTTGACCAATTCCTGCTGAAATTGTATCCCCCGGATACCATTCGGCATGTTTTGCTTTTTCTTTCCATTCGGGTGACGGCACTAATCCATCTAATTCTGTATCCGTATCAATATTCGTGGGCTGACCAAATCCAAATAATTTTAGCGTATTGCCCATTTCTTCAATGCCAACGTGTTGCGCTAATTTGAAAAAGAAAACGTCACATGATTCCGTAATCGCATCACTGACATTCACCCAACCGTGTCCACCTTTTTTCCAATCGTGATAAATATGCGTTGAATTAGGTAATAAAAACTGGCCCGGATCAAAAATATGATAGGTAGGAGATAATAAATGATTGGCCAATGCACCCATGGCATAAAACGGTTTTACTGTAGAACCCGGCGGAAACTCCCCTTGCAATGCACGATTATATAACGGACGACTCGGATCATTTCGTAATGTTTGATATGCTTTTGATGAAATGCCCGTGATAAACGGATTCGGATCAAAGCTGGGTGTACTCACCAGTGCAAGTACTTCGCCGTTTCGCGGATCAATCGCAACAACTGCACCCGCATAACCTTTTAATGCATTTTCTGCACTATTTTCTAATTTTGTATCAATGGTTAAATATAAATTGTCACCCGCAACGGCTTGTCGACTTTCACGACTGCGCACCACTTCACCCGCCGCACTCGTTTCAATTTGTTGAATACCCACCGTTCCGTGCAGTAATTTTTCATAGTATTTTTCAACGCCTTCTTTACCAATGTAATTTGACGCACTGTAATTGGTTTGATCCACATGCGTTAATTCTTTAGCGTTAATACGTCCGACATAACCTAACACCGGTTCCATTGATGCTGCACTCGGATAATCCCGAATTAATCTAGCTTGAATAAAAAAACCCGGGAAACGATATTGATTTACCGCAAACGCAGACATCTCCGCTTCAGTTAATTTAACTTTTAAGGGAATTGGATTAAATTTTCGGTTTTGCGTAAGCTGTTTATTAAATTCGTCTATGTCAGCCGTGGAAAGATCAATAATCTCCCGAAGCTTCACTAGTTGACTATTTAAATGCTTAATTTTGTCAGGAATGACATCCAAACTGAAAACGGGTGTATTTCCCGCTAATAACGAGCCATTTCTGTCATAAATCAATCCACGACTGGGATCGATAGGCGCTACACTCAATAGATTTTGCTTCGACAGCGTCAGGTAATATTTATGCTGCACAATCTGCAAATAGCCCAACCGGAGGATTAAGGCCACCAACAAAATCACCATCGCGATGCCTAAAGTGACAATGCGATGTCGGTAGTGGCGAATCTCATCCCGGGGGTTGTGTAAAGTGAAATGTTTCATAGCCTATAGTATATTAACGTCTGTACTTGAAAGGGAGACTTATTTGATGAAAACACGTTATTTTTTAACACTCACCACGCTACTGGGAAGTTTGGCTTTCACCGCTCATGCACAACAAATTCCGACACCCTCTTTGAACACAAATGCCAATCAGTTTGCTGAACAAGCAGGAACCATCGCAGGAACTGCTCAAGCCTGTGGTCAAGATGTCAGCACCTTAACATCCCGCTCCATTGAAGTCATCAACGCACTGACCAAAATACCTGACGAGCAAAAACTAGCGCTCCAACTGTATGAAAAGGCATCAGCTGCAGCAATGGAAAACCAAACCAAGCATCAAGTATTGAAATGCACCGACGTGCTGAGCTCTTATAACTCACTTCCGATCCTTCAATCCAACTATAAAGAAACCGTCATCCCCGCCATGGCGAAAATGGGAACCCCCTAATGAAGAAAGTTATTTTAAGCTTACTCACGCTAGGATTTATCAATACAGCATTGGCGGATCAAACCGCCAATGCGAACTTGACGAAGTTATTGGAAAATTTAAAAACCTTTCAAGCCCATTTCGATCAAGTGATTCAAGATAAGCGCGGTACTACCATGCAAGAAAGTACCGGAAAAATGGCTTTGCAACGTCCCGGTCGTTTTCGCTGGGAAACATTAACACCCAACCAACAATTGATTGTGGCTGATGGTAAAATTATTTGGGTGTATGACAAAGATTTACAAGAGGTGACCAAGAAAAAACAAACCGAAAGCGCTTCTTCGCCCGGCTTATTATTAAGCGCGTCGGTGGGCAATTTAGCGAAACGCTATGATGTTTCTGCACTCAGCAAAAATGATTTCAAACTAGCGCCGTTTAAGCATGATTTATTTAAATCAGTTGAGTTACTATTCGACGACAACGGTACGCTGACCCAAATGATTATGCATGACAACATTGGACAAACGACACAAATTCAGTTTACTCATGTTTCAACCAACAAATCACTTTCCTCCAGTTTATTTACGTTTGTTCCCCCCAAAAATATAGACGTCATGCAAGGATAATAAATGACTGCCCCGCTGGCCGCGCTACTTCGCCCCAATAATTTAAATGATTTTTTTGGTCAGACGCATTTATTAGGAAAAGATAAACCGTTACGTCGTGCCATCGAAACCGGCCAATTACACTCCATGATATTTTGGGGTCCGCCAGGAACAGGCAAAACTACGCTGGCAAAATTATTAGCACAAAACACAAATGCTAATTTCATTACCTTATCTGCAGTATTAGACGGCGTAAAAGAAATTCGTCTGGCCATAGAAAATGCCAAACAACATACAACACAACCAACCATATTATTTGTTGACGAAGTGCATCGCTTTAACAAAGCACAGCAAGATGCTTTCTTGCCTTTCGTTGAAGACGGTACTGTTACTTTTATAGGTGCCACTACTGAGAATCCGTCATTTGAACTAAACAATGCATTATTATCACGCGCGCGCGTTTATGTACTCAAATCATTAACCGAGCAAGATTTATTGCAAATTATTCAACGTGCCACACAGCATTTAAAATTTACCGTTCCAGATGAACTGCAAAAACTATTAATAAGTTTTGCCGATGGCGATGCACGGCGCTTATTAAATATAATAGAAATATTACATGACTTAGATGAGCCTATTACCGAAAAATTAATTCAAGATGTATGTGCACAAAGTTTTAGGCGGTTTGATAAGCACGGTGAAATCTTTCACGATTTAATTTCGGCATTACATAAATCCGTCCGTGGTTCTTCTCCCGATGCAGCATTGTATTGGCTATGTCGTATGTTAGACGGTGGATGCGATCCGCTGTATATCGCACGCCGCATTGTTCGCATGGCCAGCGAAGATATTGGCAATGCCGATCCGCGCGCACTCGAATTAGCGTTAAATGCCTGGGATATTCAAGAAAGATTAGGACATCCTGAAGGTGAATTAGCCTTAGCGCAAGCGATTTTGTATATGGCCTGCGCTCCCAAAAGCAACGCGGTTTATACGGCGTATAATAAAGTCATGAGCGACATGCAAAAATACGGCACCGCTGAAATTCCCTTGCAATTACGCAATGCTCCGACCAAACTCATGAAAAGTTTAGGCTATGGCAAACATTATCGTTATGCACATGATGAACCACACGCCTATGCAGCCGGAGAAAATTATTTTCCTGATGCTATTCCCAAGGGGACTCAATATTATTTTCCCACTGACAGAGGCTTAGAAATAAAAATAAAAGAAAAACTGGCTTATTTACGTCAACTTGACAAGGAAACAGCTCCCTCATGATTTATATTTTATGTGTATTTTTAATATTGGTTACGGGTTTTTTGGGTTTAATTGCGTATAAGTTATTCGAGAAAAAAGATTCGCATTTAGATGAGTTAATTAATCCGCTGAAAGATTCTTTAGAAAAATTTAACACCCAAATCCTTGATATAGAAAAATCGCGCGTTGGGGCTTATGAAGGCTTAAGTCAGCAAGTAAAATCTCTCTTAGAAACGCAATATCAATTGCGCCGTGAAACCACCAATTTAGCAAACGCATTACGCAAACCCCAAGTGCGCGGTCGTTGGGGTGAAATTCAATTACAACGTGTGGTTGAATTAGCCGGCATGCTAGAACACTGCGACTTTTTTCAACAACAATCTGTGACGGTTGATGACGGCCGCATGCGACCCGATATGATTATAAAATTACCCGGAAATAAAAATATTATTGTCGATGCCAAAGTTCCGCTCAGTTCTTTTTTAGATTCCCTGGATACAACGGAAGAATCACAACAAAATCAATGCTTAATACAACACTCGCGTTTAGTGCGTGAACACATTAAGAAATTAAGCCAGAAAAATTATTGGGCGCAATTCAATCCTACACCAGAATTTGTTGTATTATTTTTACCTGGCGAAACTTTTTTCAGCGCTGCACTCGAAAATGATCCCAGCTTAATTGAAGTCGGTGCGGAAGAAAAAGTCATTATTGCCACACCAACGACATTGATTGCATTATTAAAAGCGATTTCGTATGGCTGGCGTCAAGAAAGTCTGGCTAAAAATGCTGAGATGATTTCTCAACTGGGCAAAGAGTTATCCAAGCGAATTACTGACATGCGCGATCATTTTGGCGCTGTTGGCGATCGTTTACACAAAGCCGTTGAAGCCTATAACAAAACAGCGGCATCATTCGAGTCACGCGTGTTGGTTAGTGCACGTAAATTCCAAGCGTTAAATCATTCCACTGAATCAGAAACGCTCAATCAAATAGAATCCCTTCCTCGAACCCTTGATCAAACAGAGACTGAAAAATCATGCTAGACATTAAATTATTACGAGACAACATTGATGCTGTTGCGAAAGCACTTTTACGCCGTGGATTTAAACTGGACACTCAAAAATTTACTGAGCTAGAAAATAAACGTAAATCATTGCAAGTTCGCACGCAAGAATTGCAAAATCAGCGCAACACGCAAGCCAAGCAAATTGGCATGGCAAAAGCAAAAGGCGAAGATATTACTACCCTTTTGTCTCAATCCAATTCAATGGGCGAAGAATTAAAATCCGCAGAAGCAGAATTAGCCATTATTCTGGCTGATTTAGATAATTTCTTAGCAGGCATTCCCAATATCTTAGATAATTCAGTTCCGGATAAACAAGAAATTATCAGGACATGGGGCGAACCC
>JANRJR010000047.1:0-3171 GCA_033763845.1 Gammaproteobacteria bacterium
GTTCATTGACGCAACAGGTGCATCGCCTAAAATTCCGTTGTATTCAGGCGCGCCCGGATATGCGAACGCAGCGATTGAAACGAGATATAAGGGAAGTGCAACGATGAGCTTTTTCATTTGAAATCCTCACAAATAATTGCTTTGCAAAATAGCAATTATGTGCGAGGAAGTCAAAGAAGGTTGAGAATTAACCACCACACTTAATAGTGGGAATTTCGAGTTCTGGGATTCTCTGATTTTGAACGTCAAGCTTTGCTTTAATTTGAGCCATTTTGTTTTGAAACATGGTAACAGCCCATGTTACTTTTGAGTTATATCGTTCTATTTTTTCAGGGTCTGAGCATCTTTCAGCTTTTTTTCTGTAGTGTTGTATATACCGTTGAGTGCGTTCAGCAGCTCTGTCGAGTTTTTGATTCCATTCATCCCATTGTTCATCTGCCATTGTAAATCCCCCTTTGGTATAAAATATCCATAAATAAACAATTATTCAATACTAGATTACTAGTCCGCGTTTAGCACTTTGTTTTTCAAGCTTACTGTCGTTAGCAACTTTTTGTCCAAGATTTTTCGCTCTTTGTTTTGCTTTTTCTGTAGCAGATAGCTCTCGTTTACTTGGAGTAGTTTGAACTACTTCATCTAGGTCGTTTTCGAGCTCTTCTGAGTCAAATGAACGAGGACTGCTTTCAGCACTGGTTCTTAGTAATTCTGGTGTACCGCTTTCACCTCTTGGTGAGCCATTGCGCATTGTTGCTGCAACAATTTTTGACGCAGAAGATGATCTTTGTATAGGAGCAGAAATTGGTTCTTCTGGAGCTACAGGGATTTCTTGTCTCACAAGCAGAGGTAATTCAACTTTGGGTGTTAATGTATCAAAAGTGTTTTTTGCTAAGTTAGTTAACTCAATTTCTTTTTTATTATGTTCTGTCCACCAGAATAATTTTCGTGAAACGCGTGACCAAAACCCTGGATGACTTTTTTCTTCAAGATATTGTCGTGCGCCGTAGGGATCATTTGGAAGTAAGGCTAATTCTGTAAGTGAATGTCTTTGTGTCTCAGAGCTTAATGCATGATCAAAGGCATTTCGTTTAAGCTTTTCATAGCTAGGTTCGCTTCGATCTAGATCGAGATAATTTTTTAAGGAAATTGTATCTTCATGAAAATATTTGAGTTTATTTTCAGGAGATAGATTCAATGCTCTGAGTGGTTGTGGTTGACTATCATCATTAATTTCGTTATCTGAAGTATTATTGAAAAGAAGCTTTTGTAATTGTTCTACTTTATCTTTAAACGCAGGATCCTGAATTTCAGCATTACCTTGAATGAGTTCTTGTTCGCATAACTTCTCGGATAATAATTTGAGATATCGTTCTTTATATTCAATAATAATACTAACCCGTTCACTAAAAGTTTTTCCTTCTACTTCATTACCTGGAATGCCCAAACGCTTAATTAGAGTTGAAAAATACGCTTCCGCGTTTGGGGTATTAATTTTGGCTCTAAGTTCATCAGGAGTGAAAACAATTAAAGGAAAAAAAGTGGCTTCGTCTGTTGATGTTTTAATTGAGCGACCACTTTGGTCAGGAAAAAATACGTTATATAGAATTTCAATATCTGGTTTTAATGCTTCATAAGTATTTGCATTATGAGAGGCAGCTTCACTTGGGTATTTGTTTAAGATATCAAGAACAAAAAATTTATCGCTTAGCTTAAGCGTAGAAGAATTCAAACTATCTTTGAGCGCAGCAACCAATGCTTTAGGTAAATCTTCAGCGTTGTCTGGTAAAGCTGCTCTAATTTCTGAAGCAGTTAATTGGCTGTTTTGACTAAAGAGAATTTTGCTGAATGCTTCAGCATCTCTGTTTGGAGAGTTGAATACGAGTTTCAATAATTCTTGCTTAGTGGTTCCAGGTAAATAAGAATTATTGAGTAAAGAGTGGATGTAATTTTGGCTGAGCGAATTTTGGAATCCATCAACAATATGATGGTAATCGTGGTGGCTTTCTTTTAAAGCGAAGATTTCCGCAAGAAATTCGCTTCTATCTTTAGGGTCCAACTCTCCAAAATTAGTCCAAAATTCTTGCCTGGGCACATTTAAAAAACCCTTATCGGGAATTGAGATATTGTTATCAGATGCTAGAAATTTTCTTACCTCTGGTTCAAATCTTATCGATGCAAGTTGCTTAGCAATGAAGCCATAAATTTTATTTTTAGGTTCAAGCTCACCTAAGCCACTCATAAGTCTTGCAGCATAGAGTTCTAAAGAAGGATTTATTTCGCGGGCTGCAGCGGTTTTTTGTTCTGGAGTACGCGCTGGTTTATATTTCTCTAGGAGTTTTTTTGTTGTTCTGAGATCTTTGAGTGCAAGATTGTATGTTTTTTTTGCGGCACGTTCTCTTCGCCAACGGGCAAATCGACTGGGTTGTTGTTCGTGTGTGTTCTCATATGCCATGTATAGTAACCTCTGGGGTCTATTATACCTGTGGAATGCTTAAGGAAATATTAAGAAAATAGCTTTTTTGCGTGTTTTTGCAGGGTTTTCAGCCATTTCCTTTAGCAAACTGCTCCAATTTTTCGAGTTCTTCATAGGTTCCGACATTGTACCAGATACCTTTATATATGTCGCCAGTGAGGAGGTGGAGGTCTGCAGCTTTTCGGAGAAGAGGGCCTAAGGGGTACTTTCCAGGGGAACAGTCCCTGAAAAGGTCAGGGTGATAGACCCCCAGATTGGCGTAAGTATAGGCTGGTGTGTTGCTGATGCGACCCGTTGAATCCAGGGAAAAATCGCCTTCGGGATGGAAGGGAGGATTGGGGACTAAGATGAGATGAGCAAGGCAATTGTCACCCAGGGAGATCCTTCGGTGTATCCCACCCGCCTCAGGATGACAAAGAGCTAAAAGATTTTCGTAAGGATAATCGGTGTAAATATCTGAGCTAATGACTAAAAACGGCTCATCACCCAACAAGGGCAACGCTTGAACAATTCCACCACCCGTTTCTAATACTTCCGGTTCATAAGAATAAATGATGTTGAGATCAAATTTTTTGCCATCACCCAACGCATCGCGAATCTGATCTGCTAAATAAGAAATATTAATGACAACGTCTTTGATGCCAATCGCAGATAATTTTTCGAGATGATAAACAATTAACGGTTTGCCATTAACGGGGACT
>JANRJR010000048.1:0-28585 GCA_033763845.1 Gammaproteobacteria bacterium
TACGCGCGCATAAAATCATTAAAATCTTTATCGCCGTATTTATCATCACCCACTAAAGGATGACCGGCATGCATCGCATGCAATCGAATTTGGTGCATTCTTCCCGTTTCAGGAAAGGCTTCCAATAACGTCGTTTTTTCAAATTTTTTTATTACTTTAAAAGTCGTTATAGAAATTTTGCCCTCTAAAGGCTCGTTTATTTTAGTTAACTTTAAGGGCCACTGGCCTTTGACTAATAAAACATATTTTTTCTTGGCTTTCGCTTCACGAAATAATTCATGAATAATTTTTAATATGCTGGGCTTTTTCGCTATCAGTAAACATCCTGACGTTTCGCGATCTATTCTGTGAGCTAATTCTAAATATTTATCATGCGGACGCATCATGCGAAGTAATTCAATGACGCCCGCTTTTACACCACTTCCGCCATGCACCGCTAAACCGCTAGGCTTATTAAGCACCAATAATTGCTTATCTTCGTATAAAATTCGCGAATTTAATAAATCCGACATTTCGTGGCTGATTTTAGAAGGAAGATTTTTGACGCGCACAGCATCTTTTAATGGCGGCATGCGAATTAAATCATTAGGCTGAATGCGGTAATCCGGATCCACGCGCTTTTTATTCACGCGTACTTCACCCTTGCGGATGATTCTATAGAGACGGCTTTTCGGAAGCTCTTTGTAGCGCGTGTGCAGGAAGTTATCGAGGCGTTGCCCTTCGAATTGGGGATCTACTTTTATAAAATGTACTTGAGTCGTCATCCCGGCATGATACCATTTCTCTCTTTATATTAGGGTATACGGACCATGCTAGCCTCAAAATATTTCCTCTCGACCTCAAAAGAAGTCCCTTCGGACGCAGAAATCATTAGTCATCAGCTTATGCTGAGAGCTGGATTGATCCGAAAGTTGGCTTCTGGTTTATATACCTGGATGCCGCTGGGTTTAAAAATTCTCTCAAAAGTCGAAAATATTATCCGCGAAGAAATGAATAAAGCAGGTGCGTTAGAGCTATTAATGCCTGCCATTCAGCCTTCTGAATTATGGATTGAATCTAAACGCTGGCAAAAATACGGTCCGGAATTGCTTCGCATTAAAGACAGACACGAGCGCGATTTTTGTTTTGGCCCGACACACGAAGAAGTCATCACTGACATAGCGCGCAAAGAATTACAAAGCTATAAGCAACTTCCCGTCTGTTTTTATCAAATTCAAACGAAATTTAGAGATGAAATTCGTCCTCGATTTGGCGTCATGCGCGCAAGAGAATTTTTGATGAAAGATGCCTATTCTTTTCACTTAAATAAATCTTCTCTCGAAGAGACTTATAATATTATGTTCAATGCGTACCAAAATATATTCAAAAGATTAGGCTTAGATTTTCGTGCCGTAAAAGCCGACACAGGAAATATTGGCGGAAGCGCATCACATGAATTTCAAGTCATTGCACAATCCGGTGAAGATATTTTGGCGTTTTCTGATGAAAGTGATTTCGCTATCAACATAGAATTAAATCATGATCTGAAAGACGGCGATCCGAGTCCGGATGGCAAAGGCAAATTAAAATTAGCGCGCGGCATTGAAGTGGGACATATATTTCAATTGGGTGATTTATATTCACAAGCCTTAAAAGCAGAAATTACCGATGAAACCGGCAAAAAAATTCCTATGCAAATGGGATGTTATGGCATTGGCGTATCTCGCATTGTCGCCGCTGCGATTGAACAGTGTAATGACGAGAAGGGAATTATTTGGCCAAAAGCGATGGCGCCGTTTGAGCTAGTAATTATTCCAGTTAATGATACCGTAAAAGAAACCTGCGAAAAAATTTATCAAGATTTAATCAAACAAAATATTGATGTGTTATATGATGATCGCGATTCACGATTAGGCGCAAAATTAGCGGATTGTGAATTAATTGGTATCCCAAAAAGAATTGTCGTGGGTGATAGAAATTTAAAAAACAATCAAGTTGAATTTCAAGGGCGCATGGACAAAGAAGCGAAATTAATTGGCATCAATGATATTTTAGGAGCCTTATGAATATTTTAATCTATATATTACTGGGCTTAACTGCAGGCGCCTTTAGTGGAATTGTAGGCATCGGCGGTGGAATTATCATTGTTCCTGCATTAGTTTTTTTCTTTGGCATGACACAACATTTAGCACAGGGCACAACATTAGCATTAATGGTTCCGCCCATTGGAATATTAGCTGCATGGACCTATTATAATCAGGGTTATGTTGACATGAAGGTTGCGCTATTTGTAGCGATTGGGTTTTTACTGGGTGGGTTAATTGGTGCTAAAGTAGCTGTGATGCTGCCCAATCATGTATTGAAAAAAATATTTGCGTTCGTGTTATTTGCGATTGGGATAAAGATGCTAGTGAGTAAATAGATGGAGATCCCTCGTCGCTACGCTCCCTCGGGATGACACCGCCGTACACACCAATCCACCCCAAACCCCATCAAAAAACTCACAAAAATCGACACAATCATAACGATCACGGAAATTAATAAAAACGTCAACGTATGATGCACACTCTGTAAAACATCATCTCGCTCTTGGTACAACACCGTTGCACAAAACGGAACCGTCAACAAAAGAGAACTCCATGTCCCCGCTAACATTTTTCGCTCCCATATTGAAGCTACAACATGCTGCAAACCATTAATGAGAATTGAAAACGTCATAATCACCGCAAGCGCATGAATCAGCTCACCCATCACATAATAATTAACTACGGAAATAATCAACACTGTCAAACTCAAAATACTGACCGCATAAATAAAAATCATCCGGGTATAAAAATATCCACCAATCAATCTAAAAAGTGTCGGCACCGTATAATCAAAATTTACGCACTCTTCGATATTATGAATAATAAAAAACAACGGTAATGCAATGGCAAACAACAAAGAATTCATCATAACCTATTCTCGCATTAAGTTTTTTTCTTTGCCTTATCATCGCCCGGTGATACCGCCCACAATTGTCCCAAATTTTGATTCAACTGTGTCATGTTTTCGATATTTTTCTGCATATAATCCGAAAAAGACGCTTGAAATTCTTGTTGCTGTTTTTCAATTCGGTCCATAATCTGCTTTGCGGCTTTTGGATCATTGGTTCCCGAAATCTGTACTGACATTTGTGGATAGCCTGACTTCTGCAATGCATCTTTGCTGACCCAACCAACATTTCCATTCGTCGGATCACCTACTTTTATCCATTCGCCTTGCGTAAAAATAGGAACGATCGCTTGCCCCTCTTTCACGGTTGCAATAACATTCGATTTTGAATCCGGATTTTGATACAACGACAATGGCGTCGCGAACACGCTGAACGATAGTAACATCGAGCAACCAATCATAAATCGCTTCATAACACCTCCATGAGCTAAAGGATCTAAAACAACATGAAACAGTACCACGATTTCTTGAGGACCATTCTAGCAAATGGGACATCCAAAGACGATAGAACTGGTGTTGGCACTTATAGCATTTTCGGATACCAAATGCGTTTTAACCTGCACGAAGGCTTCCCTCTTGTTACAACAAAAAAAATTCATTTGAAAAGCATTATTCATGAATTGCTTTGGTTTTTGAGTGGAAATACTAACGTAAAATACCTTCAAGAAAATGGTGTACGTATCTGGAATGAATGGGCTGATGAAAACGGAGATCTAGGCCCCGTGTATGGCAAACAATGGCGAAGCTGGAACAGCCCTACACGCGGAAATATTGATCAAATCGCAGACGTCATTCAAGAAATTAAACAAAACCCTTACTCACGTCGCCTAATTGTCAATAGCTGGAATGTCGGTGAATTAGATGAAATGGCATTGCTACCCTGCCATGCGTTATTTCAGTTTTATGTCGCAGATAAAAAACTTTCGTGCCAATTATATCAACGCAGCGCCGATGCTTTTTTAGGCGTTCCGTTTAATATTGCATCTTATGCTTTGTTAACACACATGATTGCACAACAAACTGATTTAGGGGTAGGAGAGTTTATTTGGACCGGTGGTGATTGCCATATTTATTCCAACCATCTTGAACAAGTTAATACGCAGTTATTGCGCGAACCCCTCGCACTTCCACAACTACATTTCACCCGAAAGCCAAATTCTATATTTGATTATCAATTTGACGATATAGCGATACAAAACTATCAGCATCACGCTCCCATTGCAGGCAAGGTTGCTGTTTAAATGAAATTACTTTTACCACCATCCTGGATAGAACGCTGGAAAACGCCCGCGGTGTTTGATTACGCGCTTTCATTACAAGGTGAAATCTTCCGGGAGCAGCCGGGTAGAAAAACACTTAAATTCCACGAATTTGGACGAAATTATTTTATTAAAATGCACTTTGGTGTGGGCTGGAAAGAAATTTTCAAAAATTTAATCCAGTTTAAATTTCCCATCTTAGGCGCACAAAATGAAGTATATGCGATTGAAAGACTGCAGCATTTTAATTTTACACCAAAATTAATGGGTTATGGTTGGCGTGGAAATAATCCTGCTACACAACAATCTTTTGTGATCACTGAAGCGCTCGAAAACACGATTAGCCTAGAAGATTATTGCCGTGACTGGAAAACGCATCCTCCTACACTTAAAGAAAAATGGCATTTGATTAAACAAGCTGCACATATTGCAAAAACAATGCACGAAAAAGGCGTAAATCATCGCGATTTTTATATTTGCCACTTTTTACTTCACAAAAACACAAATCATCTTACTGTCATTGACTGGCATCGCGCACAGCTTCGCTCTAAAGTTCCGTTTCGATGGAAAGTGAAAGATATTGCAGGATTGCTTTTTTCTTCCATGGATCTTGGATTGACACAACGAGATTTATGGCGATTTATGCGTGTCTATAATAAAGCCTATGAACCGCTTTTCTGGAGATGCGTGATAAAACGCGCCGTCAAATTATATCGCAAAACTTTTAAGCGAGAACCAAACTATGTTCAACGATAAGCCCATTTTGATTATCACGCCGGAACGGCTGGGTGATACTTTATTATGTACGCCTGCGATTCATTATTTGAAAACCAATTATCCGAATTTACATATTGATGTATATGCATTTTCAGAACTGTCCGCGCAAACCCTCAAAAATAATCCAGATATTCGAAATATTATTATGCTTCATCAAAAATTTGATCCAAATGAGTATGCGTTTGCGATCAATATTCATGGTGAAAAATATCTTACGGCGCCCTTTGAAAATATTAATTTAAAAATTTATAACTTACCGCCGATTGATTACTCTCGTCCGCAAGCAGAATTTGCATTAGAATTCATGCAAAATCTCAGCTCTGAGCATTTTGACATCAAAGAGAGGCATTACCGTTTATTTCCAGACCAAACCGATCGAAATTATGTTAAAGATTTATTAGTTCAAAATCAGGTCGATTTTGATAATGACATTTTGGTGGGCTGTCAAATTGGATGTCATAGCATTGCCAAAAAAAAATGGGCGATTTTTCGGAAAAAACTTACTCACCCTAAAATCTGGCCTTTTGAATATTTTTTGGAACTTGCGGAGCGTTTATACAAACATAACCCACATATCCGTTTAGTACTGACAGGCTCACACAGTGAAAAAATTTTAGGCAACCGCTTATGCAAAAAAATCCCCAGCGCGATTAACCTCATTGATAAAACGAATATCTTACAACTGCGTGCATTAATTGATGCGATGGATTTATTTATTTCACCCGACACCGGCGTAATGCATGTTGCATGCAGTGCAGATATTCCCATGATTGCATTATTTGGCCCAACGAATTTAGCCAGAACGGGTCCTTATCCAACACTCAAAAATCTTACGGTTCTGCAAGAAAAAAACATGGAAGATATTTCTGTTAATCGCGTCTATAACGCGGTGCTGAAAAAAATATCACATCATTTGCAATAATTTTTGAGATAATCCACCGAATCCCCCATTGCTCATTAACACAATATGAGCGCCTGGTTTCGTATGCAATAGCAGATGATCAATAATCGCCTGAGTGGAATCTAATACAGTGGCAGATGTTGTACATTGCCTTGCAACCTGATCAATTCCCCAATCTTGTGACGGTCGCAAAAATATTACCTCATCCGCAATGATTAATGATTTAGATAAAGTATCTTTATGTACGCCTAACTTCATAGTATTCGACGCACATTCGATAACGGCAATAATTTTATCGTTACCCACTTTTTGACGAAGGCCTTCCAGCGTTGTTTGAATGGCTGTGGGATGATGAGCAAAATCATCATAGATAACAATCCCCCGTTTTTCGCCTAATATTTCTAGTCGTCGCTTGACGTTTTTAAATTCACTTAACGCTTTCAGCGCTGTATCAATAGAAACACCTACATGTGCACACGCTTTAGTCGCAGCTAATGCATTCAATAAATTATGCTTTCCCAATAAATTCCAGCTTAATGATTTTAATAAACTAAAATCTTTTTCACTGAAATATTCTATTAGCGTCCAGCAACCGCGCGACAAAACATCAGCAATGTTCTCATCCATTTGATTGGCCACAATCAAGCCGTTCTGTGGAACGGTTCTAATTAAATATTCAAATTGTGTTTTTACTGCATCTAAATCTTTAAAAATATCAGCGTGATCAAATTCTAGATTATTCAATATTAAAGTATCAGGATGGTAGTGAATGAATTTTGAGCGTTTATCAAAAAACGCACTGTCATACTCGTCCGCTTCGATGACAAAATATTGTCCACCACCCAATTTTGCTGACACACCAAAATCCTCAGGAACACCGCCCACCAAAAATCCGGGCTTCAATCCCGCATATTCCAATATCCATGCAACCATGCTAGTTGTTGTTGTTTTTCCATGTGTACCCGATATTGCAATCACGTGTTTATTTTTCAGAATATTTTTAGCCACCCATTCCGGCCCTGAAAAATAATTTAATTTTCGATTTAAAATTTCTTCTACAACAGGCTTGCCACGCGACAATGCATTGCCAATAATAATTTCGTCAGGATTTAACACCAATTGATTAGACTCATAGCCGGAAATTAATTGAATATCATGGGATTCCAATTGCGTACTCATCGGCGGGTAAACATTTTGGTCTGAACCTGTAACCTTAAATCCCATTTCGCGGGCCAACATTGCAACCCCACCCATGAAGGTTCCACAAATGCCTAAAATATGTATATGCTTGGTCATTTCAATACGTCCTCAATTTTTTTAATGCCGCGACGAACTGTTTTTGCCCTGGCGCCCAACTCAGGATTTAAAATCATCGTCGCATTATTTACATGATTCAAATATTTTCCTAGGGTTTTTGAGGGCAAAAATGTCATACCATAACCTTCATCAACTAGTTTTCGGTGCAAGATTTTTCCAGCAGGTTCATTTTCAGCATCAAATTTGAGATGGTGTTTTTTTAACAACGCCGTACGATACAACGCACAATGACTGCGTAAATAAAAATAATTTTTGCCTATACCCTCAATCGCATGGTCTTTTTTATGAATAATAGAGTAATACACTATCTGTAACTTTCGCTCTATCGCTTTTAATGCTCGTTTATACAAGGGTTTCGATTCTAATTTCCAAGAACCGACACCCGCAATATTCTCATCTTTTTCAATTTCACTGAGTAAATACGATAACCACTGAGGATGTTTTACCAAAGTATCAGTGTGGATCGATAAAACATACGGCGTTGTTACGCGTGACAACCCTAGATCTAACGCACGTGCATGAGATTGTGGTGGTGTTTCACCGCGCACACCGCGTCGTTCGATGAGCTCGATCCATGGAACTGTTTTTAGATATTCTGTCGATTCATCACGAGAATTGTTGTCAATCACAATGGCATGAAAAGAGCCGGTCGGCGTGTATTTTTGCACTAATTCTAAACACAGCTTTGTTAACGCATAAGTACGATAATTTGGAATCAAAATGGTGACTTTGGTAAACGGCATTCCCAAAACTCCCTGCTAGTGTAAAATCTATTATTATGAACCACAGGAATTATTTAATCCATGCCTAAAGTAGATTTCTATTTACTCGAAAACCTTGAAAATTCTGCTGTACTTTTAACGGTCTGTCGCTTATGCGAAAAAGCCTACGATCAGCAAAAAACTGTGTTTATTCAAACTAAAAACAAACAGGAAGCGGAGCTGCTCGACAAACTACTCTGGACCTATAACGACATCAGTTTTCTGCCTCACGCCCTGGAACCTGCAAAAAACCCCATAATTATTGGATATTCTGACTCCCCGCCCTCTGAAAAATGTGATATATTGGTCAATCTCACACAGAATACACCAACATTTTTTAATCAGTTCCAACGTGTTATCGAAGTTGTTTCAGGGGAAGAAACTCAGCGGCAAGCTGCTCGGATACGATACCGTTTTTACCGCGACAATCAGTGTGAGTTACAGTCACATCAACTTCAGAAGTAATTTTTATGCCAACTCAATTTACACGCCAATCGCTTTTAAGCGAATTACGCGCCATATTACTTTTATCGCTGCCGATTATTGCGAACGGACTGCTTGAGTCTAGCTGTAACTTTACCACGACTTTTTTAGTCGCTCATTTAGGTGAAAAAGAATTAGCCGCTGCAGCGCTCGTTAGCATGTTATTTGCTACTCTGATGGTAATTTTTTGGGGAACGATTTCTGGCGTAAGCATTGTCATTTCACATTACCACGGCGCCGAAAACACACCTGCCATACGAGGCGTAATGCGCGACAGTATTTTATTGTCGCTGTTGGTGGCTATCCCCATCATGGTTTTATTATGGTTTGCGTCAGATATTTTTGCATGGACAGGTCAATCGGCTTTTATCGTTCATGAATCTAAACGCTATCTTCATGCGTTAGTATGGGCAGTTCCGTTTGATCTTTCCGGTCTTACATTAATGCAATTATTTCAGGGTATTTCAAAACCTCGTATCAATTTTATTTTTACTATGCTTTATATCCCTTTCATGATTTGGATGAATTACATTTTCATGTTTGGAAAATTAGGCCTTCCCGTAATGGGTCTTGCAGGATTAGGATGGAGCGCCACGATTGCATTCTGTCTTTTTCTTGCTGCAATAAGTCTATTCATTTACCTCACACCGTACTATCGTAATTACTTAAACTTCTCACTGGCGTCTAAAACACGTTATTTTAATGAAATTTTAAAAGTCGGCCTTCCCTTAGGCATCATGTTTTGCATTGAAATAGGCTACTTTTTGGTCCTAGCAGTTTTCTTTGGAAAAATAAGTCAAACATTACTCAGCGCACATCAACTTACCATTCAATACTTTTGGGTCGCCATGAACATTGTTTTCAGTTTCGACCAAGCATATTCGATTCGTGTCGGTTGGCGCGTAGGCAGAAAAGAGCCCGAGTGGATTGCACCCATCACATTTATGGGTATCAGTGTCGTTTTACTCTATACCTTCATCGTGGGGTTATTTTATTGGTTTATCCCACACACATTAGTCAATATTGATTTTATTCAGGCTCCTACCCCCAGACCCGCTTTAGTGCATGCTGCAATATTACTGTTTTTTTATATTGCAATATTTCAAATATGTGAAGGGACCCGACTTACATTGTTTGGAATTTTGAGAGGACTAAAAGATACGCGATTCACTTTAGTGAACTCTATCATTTCATTTTGGGGGATTGCATTGCCACTGGGTTACTACTTAGCATTTATTCGAAATCACAATTACCCTCAAGGATTATGGATAGGCTTAATTGTCAGTGCGATTATCAGTAGTGGAGTGTTGAGCTTACGATTACATTACAAAATAAAAAAGGGCGTTAATTAACGCCCTTTTTTGTGCAGACAGTGAAACTTACTGCGCAACAGTTTCTTTAAGTGCTCTTAAAGGAACGATTTTAACGACGGTACGAGCTGGTTTTGCAGAAATCCAGATTTGCTCACCGGTAGCAGGATTACGACCTAAACGCTTCTTTGTTGCAGGACGTGTTTTACGTTTAACACGAATACCAGTCTCAGGAATGGTGAATTCGCCTGAACCACGCTTGATCAAATGACCAGCGATTTCATTAGCCAACACGAGGAATACGCGATGAACTTCTTTCTTGTTCAAACCAGATTGAGTTGCGATGTTGGTGAGAATTTGGCTCTTCGTTTGTTTTTCAGGATTTGCCTTCAAACGGAGAGTAAATTCATTGGAAGTAGTTTTCTTGGAAGCGAATTTACCTTTGGATGACTTCGACGATTTCGTCGATTTTTTACGTGCCATAATGTTTCCTTCTGTGTAACAAGTTAACTGGAATCCAATCATTTTATGGATTGGGGTCTGAATCACAGGAGCAATCTTAATCTTTTTATTGCATTTTGCAAGACATGGTACAATAAATTATTTGAAAAACGGGGAAAAACATTGGCCACACTCATACAACTTGAAAAAAAACTCTTGCATTACACAGGAAAAGCAATTCACGATTTCAACATGATTTCGCGAAATGACAAGATAATGGTATGCCTTTCGGGCGGAAAAGATTCTTTTACACTGCTTGTTCTTCTCAACTTACTTCAAAAAAAAGCTGAAATTCCCTTCGAAATCATGGCCTACACATTAGACCAACAGCAGCCTGGGTGGGATGATTCTCATCTAAGACAATGGCTGGAAACACAAAACATTAATTATTTTATTGATTCAAAAGATACGTATTCGATTGTTAAGGCAAAACTGCCTGAAGGTGCAACCTATTGTTCACTGTGCTCTCGTTTACGCCGAGGAACCATTTACGGATATGCCGAACGAAATCATTTTACAAAAATTGCGCTCGGCCATCATCGCGATGATTTAATTCGCACGCTACTGATGTCCATACTTTATAATGGCGAAATTAAATCTATGCCACCCAAATTATTGACCGACAATAAACGCCACATCGTCATACGTCCTTTGGCGTATTGCCAAGAAAAAGACATTGCAGCGTTTGCAAAGCTCATGGAATTCCCTATCATTCCGTGCAATCTCTGCGGTTCTCAAGAAAACTTAGTCCGCAAAAAAGTCGCGCGATTAATTAATGAATTAGCACTTGAAAACCCCAAAGTTCCTAGCAATATTTTGCATGCATTAACGGCTGTTCGTCCCAGTCAATTAATGGACAGCTCGTTATGGAATTTTAAACAATTGGAGGCGATTCATGACGTCGTTGAAGAAGAAACCTAAAGTAATTGTCGCCCTTTCGGGGGGTGTTGATTCCTCTGTTTCTGCTTTTCTATTAAAACAAGCGGGTTATGAAGTTGAAGGCTTGTTCATGAAAAATTGGGAAGAAGATGACACAGAAAATTATTGCGCCGCCGAAGAAGATGTCAAAGATGCCAAAGCGGTATGCGATAAATTAGCCATTCCGCTTCATACGGTTAATTTCGCGAGCGAATATTGGGACAATGTTTTTGAACATTTCTTAGCGGAATATAAAGCGGGCCGTACACCGAACCCCGATATTTTATGTAACCGCGAAATTAAATTTAAAGCGTGCATGGATTATGCCTCTCATTTAGGCGGTGAATTATTTGCGACGGGTCATTATGCGCAAAATATCAATCACCAGTTATATCAAGCTGTTGATGACAACAAAGATCAGACTTATTTTATTTATACATTAACCCAAGATTTACTGAAAAAGATTTTATTTCCGATTGGCCATTTACCCAAACCAGAGGTTCGTAAAATTGCTGAATCTGCGGGGTTAATTAATTTTGCAAAAAAAGACAGCACCGGGATTTGTTTTATTGGCGAACGAAAATTTCGTGAATTTTTGCAAAAGTACCTTCCGGCACAACCCGGCAAAATTGAATCGACAGACGGCAAGATCATGGGAAATCATGACGGATTAATGTATTACACGCTGGGCCAGCGTCAAGGCATTAAAATCGGCGGATCAAAATCAGGCTCAGGCGAACCATGGTATGTGGTTGATAAAGATCTCAAACGCAATATTTTGATTGTCGCACAAGGTCATCAACATCCTAAATTATATTCTAAAACACTGTATTTTGAACAAGCACACTGGATAATTCCACAACACTTCCCTCTAAAATGCACGGCAAAAACACGTTACCGACAAGCTGCACATACATGCACTGTCACACAATCAGATGACAATAAATATCAAGTTGACTTTGAAATACCGCAATTTGCGATTACTCCCGGCCAATCGGTTGTATTTTATTTAAATAACTGCTGTTTGGGCGGCGGAATTATCTATGCATAAGCATGAAGTACAAGAAGGCAGTAGTCTTTATTACAGTTTACTCTTTGCTGATAAAACGCAACGCGAAAACATTCTTCATTATCGTGCCATTTATAAAAAATTAAAAACACTTCACCCAGCTGCGATAGAGTGGTGGCGCAACGAAATTCAAAAAACGCCTGATTTAATATCTGTTTTCGATGCGTTTGCAAAAGACGCGGAAACGCATATCTATGAAGATGACTCGCACTTAGAAGCATTTTATAAAAATACTGCTGGCGCGTTTGAGCGTATATTGGGTAAATATTATGGCGTAACCGACTCGCCCACATTACATCACCTAGAAAAATTGGGCATCTTTATCGAAAAAGTGAATCATTTACGTGATTTTGCAAAGCATCTGACTAAAAATAAAATTTATATTTCGGGTCAACAATTATTGAAATACCGCCTTAATTTATATGAACTTTCCCGCCAACAACTCACGCCTGACATTCAACGCTTGTTTGAAGACAACGTCGCCCACACACTTACTTACTACACCACAAACAAAAATAAATTCATTCGCCCTACTCACATTCTCGCCAACATCCAAAAAGCCTTGCTTACGGAGATTCAACGCAGTCATTTTCCAGTGCTTACGCATCACATCAGCCTCACACCGCTTCGCAAATGGTGGATTGCAATACGTAGCTAAAACGTTACAATGCTCTAGATATTTTTCAATCTTTTAACACTCAGAAGGAAAGCCATGACCGCAACGGCGAACATTGAAGAGGACAGCGTAAAGTCTTTTCACTGGCGCATTATCTTCACTGCTGGCATGGGATTTTTCACTGACGCATATGATTTATTTATTATTGGCGTCGTCACCACTCTATTAAAACCGATTTGGCATTTATCTACGTGGCAATTAGCAACACTCAATGGCGCATCGTTGGCTGCCGCAGCGTGTGGTGCAATATTTTTCGGTACGCTTTCCGATAAATTAGGTCGTAAAAAAATGTATGGCGTAGAGGTTGCCGTATTATTTTGTGGTGCAATTCTTTCATCACTCACACCTTCTTTTTGGTATTTATTTTTAACCCGCATTATTGTTGGATTTGGCATTGGTGGCGATTATCCCTCAAGTGCCGTTATTGCGAGCGAGCATGCACATCGGAAACACCGCGGATTTTTAGTGTTATTAGTCTTTGCAATGCAAGCGCTTGGGTTAATTGTCGGGCCTTTATTCGCATCACTTTTAATTTATTTACATATTCCCCATGAAACGGCATGGCGAATATTATTAGCCGCAGGAGCGATTCCTGCGGCGTCTGTATTTTATTTGCGTCGACGCATTCAAGAAACACCGCACTATTTGTTAACCAAATCCATTCCGCGTGAAGTCAGTCGCGTGATTGCTGATTTAACGGATACGTCTCAACGTTATGAACAATTAAGCTTTTTGAAACAAAGTTTTTTTTCCAAACGCTGGATGATGTGTTTACTAGGCACCTCTTTATCGTGGTTTTTATTAGACGTTGCGTTTTATGGAAACAGTGTCTCTGCCGTATTATTATTAAAAGCCTTAAATCCATCCGGCGATTTATTATTCAGCACGCTAATTCCTGCCGTCATTTTTCTATTATGCGCACTACCAGGATATATTTTAGCCGCGTACTTTATTGATCATTTAGGTCGAAAATTTTTACAATCTCTGGGTTTTGTGATGATGGGTACGGCGTATTTAATTATTGCAATGCTACATAATCCGACGGAACATATTGGATTATTTTTAGCAATATTCGGGCTTAGTTTCTTCTTTGTTAATTTTGGTCCCAATACAACCACTTTCTTAATTCCATCAGAAATTTTTCCTGCAAATTTGCGCGCGAAGGGTCACGGCATTTCTGCTGCTGTCGGAAAACTCGGTGCCTTTGTGGGCGTATTTTTATTACCGCCGATTTTAGCAACGCATGGTTTATCGTTGATATTCCATCTTTTAGCGATAGTATCTTTTACGGGAGTGCTCGTAACGCAATTGATTCCTGAGATGGCTGGCGTAGGCCTTGAAAACTCAGAGATTTTGAACGTAAATCCGGAGCCACCTTAGGATTTATGAAAGAAGACGACGACAGCACACCTCCTACCTCGCCTAAATTCGAAACACCTGGAAAAATAGGTACAGCGTGGGGCCGCATTATTTCTGCTGACAAAGTTTCTGCATTCATTGTGGGTCCACAAGGAACACCTGCAAAAACACCTACATCTGTCTTAAATAAACAAGCGCAAAAGTATGTCAAAGGTCACAGCCCTTATAAAGAACCGGCAACGCCTGGCTCGACCGAAAAATCAGTACCAAAATCTATTCGCACGGAAAGCGGAGAAAAACTTGAATTTGTGGGTATATTTGATGATCTCGCCGTATACGCCCGCATACCTAATTTTAGGCGAGAACCCTCGCACACAACGATGGAAAAATTAATCTCGCATGAATCAACAGAAGCGACTCCGACAAAAACTCAAGTGTATGATTCCGAAACCGCACAGCGAGCTGTTGGTAAAAAAAACCGCAGCCAAAAAGCTGTTATGGGTAATGTTTCTGCACAAACCGTTGTCACCAAACTTTTTGATCAAGCAACACTTACCGATGCACTTAATAAAATGGAATTATCACAAGAAGCACGTGCAGGTATCGTTAAGCAATTTGAAGATTTTTCAGCCGAATGGTTACACTTGATTGATTACGCTAAAGTCGGACATGCAGGTCAAATTCGCGCAAATTTAGTTGCCGGAAGTCACGAAGCAAATTCTATGATGATGATTATTGAATCCTACACAAATGATCAGCTAAAAAAAGGAAATGGTGTTTTTATTGAAGTAGAAGCACGAATCGCAAAAAATGATTTCACAAAGAAAATCATTATGCGTGTTACGACGGAAGATCCTAAAATGACCACAGAAATCATTATTAACCCATTCACAAAAATAAAGCCCGTGGTTCAAGCCAAGCCCTATTTTGATATACGCCAACAAATCAAAGCTAAAGAACTGAAGTCAAAGTAGTAACTTCAGCTTTTTGTCCATCCCGACTGGCACGTCGATCCCAAAAAACTCCTGACGTTCTTCCTTCAAGCTGATTTTCGTGAATTAACTGCCTTTCTAATAAATCTTCGATGATTTCATAAGCATTAAATTCCAGTGACGGATCATGCGCAACCCAAGCTTCAGATTCATCGCTGTCATATTCAATAGCCCGATCAATAGCGGACAAGGTTTTTTCGACTTGCTCCAAAAATTCTTTAGCCGTAGGTTGTGTTGCACATAACTTTTCGATCCGAAGTTTTGCAAGCAAAATGTCTGACGCGTACGGATAAAATCGCGCCATTTTTTCAGCCGTTTCTTGAGTGAAGGTTTTACGTAGTGCATCGTAATTTCCGAGTTCAGCAGCAATATCGGGGTGTTGCGGGTATAACTTCATTCCCACAAAAAACACAAAGGCATTTGATCTCGCATAAAAAAGAACTAAATACGACGAAGAAGTTTCTTCACAGAGTTCTTTAAGTTTTTTCTCCCAATACTCTTTTTTACCAGAAAGATTATCGCGATCAAATGTTTCATCAGTAAGGGGAAAACCTTCGGGATACTCTTCCACTAAACTATTATAAAAATTCGGACAACGTTCTTTTAAAATAGCTTCTGCGTCCAAACAATGCATATTCATATTCTCCATATCAGTGTCACCATTCTACCCGACAGATCTTTATCTCGTCTAGCAGAATGAAACAATGTTGGATCTGAATACGTACAAAAATTTCCACCGTAAATATTTTTAGGATCTATGTTTAATTTTTTTATTAACCTCAATTTAGCTAATTTATACAAATCCGCTAAATATTTGCCAGGCTTATCAGGGATTTCTTGAAACCCTTCAGGATAATCCAGAAAAAAATCTTTCATATCCTGGCCAATTTCATAGTGTTGTTGAGATATGGCTGGACCAAACCAAAATAATAAATCATGAGGAAAAAAGTTTAATTTTTCAAATTGTTGAACAGTCAACTCAATAATATCGCGACATAAACTTTTCCATCCCGCATGAACCGCTGCAACTACACCGCCCTTTTTGTCTGTAATCAAAACGGGCAAACAATCTGCTGTACGAACAGCACAAACTATATTGGATTGCGCAGCGTAGGACGCGTCAGCTTGAGCGTTTCTCCCAACTGATGCGTCGACAACATTATTCGTATGAATTTGATTGAGCCATACGGGTTCAGACGGCAACATTAAGGTATGGTGAGACGGACGTAATACGGTATAAGCACGAATGTTTTTGGGCGCTGGCCAATCGGGAGTCAGATATCCATTCATATTTTGGTTTCCTATTTGAAGATAACCATGATAAATTATTTTGATATGGTGACGCTATTGGTCCTTGCGCAGTGCTATATCGCAAACCCCGCCAGGTCCGGAAGGAAGCAACGGTAGTGATAGACGCAGGTGCCGCAATGTGGCGAATAGCTCACCTCCATTCTTTACCCATTTACCTATTAAGAGTTATTCATGGCAGACACGACGTCGCATATTGTTTTAGCACGAAAATATCGCCCTAAATCTTTTTCTGAAACCATGGGACAAGAACATGTGTTGCGTGCCCTGCAAAATGCGCTGGACACCAATCGCTTACACCATGCTTATTTATTTACGGGTACGCGTGGCGTAGGCAAAACAACGATCGCGAGAATTTTTGCCAAATGCTTGAGCTGCGAAAAAGGCGTATCGAGTAATCCGTGTAATACCTGCACAAGTTGTACTGAAATCAATTCAGGACGATATATTGATCTATTAGAAATTGATGCCGCATCACGCACCAAAGTTGAAGATACACGAGATCTATTAGACAACGTTCAATATTTACCACAGCGTGGTAGATACAAAATTTATCTCATCGACGAAGTTCACATGTTGTCTGGCCATAGTTTTAATGCGTTATTAAAAACATTAGAAGAACCACCCGCGCATGTGATTTTTATTTTAGCAACCACGGATCCGCAAAAACTACCCGTCACGGTATTATCACGCTGCTTGCAATTCCACCTAAAAAACATGTCAGCCGATCAAATTACACAGCAATTAACAACCATTCTAAATAAAGAAAATATTACATTTGAAAATACTGCTCTGGAATTAATTGCGAAAGCCGCACAAGGCAGTATGCGAGATGCGTTAAGTTTACTGGATCAAGCTATCTCTCACGGCCAAAATGCCATTAATGAAAACAACGTCACTGAAATGTTAGGGCTAGTTCCTTCTCAAAAAGTGCTGGAATTATTAAAATTAATTAATAATCAAGCCAAAGAAAGCTTAATTTCGGCCGTAGAAAAATTAGCTGAATTAAATATTGATTTTTTGGCGTTATTGGATGAAATTATTATTTTGCTGCAAAAACTAGCCGTAGATAATTTCTTAAGCAAACCATCCAGTGATATTGCAATTTCTCCGGAAGATATCCAGCTGTATTACCAAATAGCCCTATTAAGTAAAAAAGACTTGCCCTTGTCGCCTGAACCAAAATTAGGCTTTTTAATGGCATTGATTCGCATGATGGTCTTTACACCTGTAAAATCCTCCACCAAACCTGCCGCAACATCTGCAGCTGCTCCTGTTTCTGCAACCACAAAAACTGTGCCAACCGCGTTGATAGATCCCTGGCAAAAATTGATTACAGAATTAAATTTTACGGGCATGACCCTTGTACTTGCACAAAACTGTGCGTTTTCTAAGCAAGATAACCTGATTACATTGACGGTCGATGAATCACAGAAGGCATTAGTTGTCCCGGCAGCGCAAGAACGCTTAGAAAAGGCCCTGCAAACACACTTCGGAAGTGCTTGCCAAATCAGCATTATCATAGGAAAATCCAATGATACGCCGGCAAAACACACGCAAAAAGCATTGAGTGATGCGAAAGAGAAAATCCACAATGAAGTCATCTCTGACCCAACCGTTCAATCGATTATGCAGAATTTCTCGGCAACGATAGAAGATATTACAACCACTTAGTTTTCAGGAGACAGTAATGGATCTCAAAAAGTTGATGCAACAAGCGCAAGACATGCAAAAGAAAATGCAATCCGCGCAGGAAGAAATTTCTCGTTTGGAAATTATTGGCGAAGCCGGAAGCGGTGCTGTACAAATTACCTTCAATGGCCAACACAAAGCTAAATCCTGCAAAATCTCCACAGATGTTTGTGCATTGCCTAAAGATGATCTAGAAGTATTGGAAGATTTAATTGTTGCCGCGATTAATTCCGGCACACAAAAAATTGAAGAAGCGTCTAAACAAAAGCTCGCTAATTTAACAGCGGGATTGGATTTACCTGAAGGATTTGCTGGATAATCGTGAATAAACACGTAATCTTTTCTCCCTTAATTGATCATTTAATAGATTGCTTACGTGTTTTACCTGGCGTTGGCCCTAAATCTGCACAACGGATTGTCTTTCATCTCTTGGAAAGAAATCGCGACGGTGGCTTTAAATTATCTCTAGCGCTTCGCGAAACTCTTCAACACATTAAACATTGTTCTGAATGCCGTAATTTCAGCGAAAACGATATTTGTCATTTGTGCAGTAATCCCGCGCGCGATAATACTTTATTATGTATCGTTGAAACACCAGCGGATGTTTTCGCTATTGAACAAACGGCAGGATTTCGCGGATACTATTTTGTTCTGCAAGGACATTTATCCCCGCTTGATGGTATTGGCCCGAAAGAATTGGGCATTGAAACCTTAATGGAACGCGTAAAAAATAATCCCATTAAAGAAGTCATTTTAGCGACGAATTCAACTATCGAAGGTGAAGTCACTGCACATCATATTGCGAAATTATTAAAGCCATTAAATATTTCTGCAACAAGAATTGCTCACGGCGTTCCGATGGGCGGTGAATTAGAATATGTCGACGGCACCACATTAATGCGCGCATTGTCGGGACGGAAACCACTTGAAGCGTAAGAAATGAGAATCAGCACCCAAATCTCAATTGTCCGTCAATTTTTCTAGAAACAAATTTGGCTAGCTCCCCTTTGCCTTCTACCATTTCTTCTTCAGATAAATCACTTATAGGCTGCGCCATAATTTCATCAAACTTAATCATTCCTTGTTCAAGAGCATACATCCCCTGACCATTTTGCTCATTAAATAATTCAATAAGATGATTTTTGGGTAATTGCGAAAATTGTTGAACACTTAAATAACCTTTGCGAATCATATGAATGCCACAACCATCCAACTTTCTAGAATAAGAATTGGTTCTTCTCTGTGCGGTTAAATAATCAACGTGAGTGTCCGTTGGCATACTTACAACTTCATCACCCGTTAAAACATGATCTTCAAAAGCACTAAATACTATATTGTGCCTAGCATCATTCCGAAACAAAAATCTCATACGCGGAATCGACATTCCACCCAATTGCTCAACTGTCATAAACCCCTTGAGCAAAAGTGCCTTACCTTGCTCATTACTTAATACAATATCTAAATGCTCAATCGAGGGTAATGCAGCAAGCTGTGCGAGTGTAATACCCCCAAGTGCAAATAACCTACACACCTCAACAATGTTAGCTGTAATATAATCCATAAATTCTTGTGAAAAAACAGGAATATATCCAGCAGGAAAGAGTTTGAAAAAATTATCTCGAACTTTATCAAAGACACCTGGCATCACCTGCCGTCCAGAACTGGCGGCTTCCATAAGGTCATGTATATGCAGCACTACAGTACCTTGAAGATTTATTTGACCCAAAGCATCAACCGCTTTTTTATCACACGCTAATTTACGTAATCCAATCGGAAATTCTTTTGCATCAGCAAAAAAACGACGTAAATTAATCTCCTTTCTCACGGACTGTACGAAATCACTTTGGAGATAAGAAGGCAATCTCGCATGTTTAAAAAAAACACCATCGTAAACATTAAAATACATTCCTTTTGTGGTTCTCCCCAAGACATAGATTTCTCTCATCGTGAGGTAACCCAATAGGAAAGAAAACACTTCATCAGGCAGTAGTCCAAATACACCAGGCAGAACCGTGTCCTCATCGCTGGCAACAACGATGGCCCCTTGCTCTTTTTGCTTCTTATCTTCTTCTGCTTCAAACATCACTGATTCTCCAAGAGATTAAAATTAAGCTTGGCTAGCATACCCCAGAAACCTTAAGGTTTTCTTAAGAATCTCGATAAAAACGCCTATAACAGATCCTTATAATCCATCTCTACCCTATCCCTGTTAATTTTCCGAATAAAATTCGCGTAACACATCCACGAAGTCAGCGCGCCTAAATCTGAAAATTGCGGAGGGACAAACTGCGGGGGAATCACTAAACCTTCATCGACTAATTCTTGAATACTCTTGATATCTTGCAAAGTAATTTTACCCGCAAATAATAACGGAATACGAGATAACTTTCCTTTTTCGATGACTAATTGTAAATAATTATAAATCATCACAAAGCCTTTGCTGTACACCAAGTCTTTCGTGAAGGGACCACCGTCGGGAGTACTACCCCGAAATACACGCGCGGTATTTCCATAACTTTCTTCATCCGTAATGCCACGCGTTTGATAAAACTTAAATACATCAATAAAATTAGCGCCCTGCTCTGCCATATGAATTGCAGTAATTCTGTCCGTTAATCGGCGCACACGCTCGGGATATGACGCAAATGTAAATATTTCCATAATAATTGCCAAACCCTCTTGTGTGACAGTAGAAGATGGCGGCCCCTTACTTAAGAAAGTACAAATGGGCTGTGCTAAACCATTTAAGGTTGTTCCAATATGTACCCAGCCTTCATGAATTTCTAATAATTTTAATTCACGCTCACTGAACATCGCACCTTTGCGTAATTTAATGGTATCCGCACCCGCTGACGCATCCGCTAAAATACCATCGCTCACCTTAACATTTACGGAACGCGCAGAATGCTTAAAATAATGATGCAATCTTTCTGCTAATATTTTCACGCCATCTTCCGTTGTATAAATTTTATTGTCTTGCGGCATTTCAACTAACTGGCTTTTTAAGGTCACCAACATTGCGGAAATCATTTCAGATAAATCTTTTAAATTAGGTTCGCCCGCATGAAACGCATCGGTCGAACCACCGTATAGTCGCTGAGATAATTGACAAAACTCAGGCTCTCCCCGATGTTTTAACATTCGAATCAATTCACGGTATTCGCCACACATCCGCAACATGATATTTCCGACGGTACTGAATTGCCCTAATAACCGTTTAATATCATGCTCGATTTCATAGAATTCAGCGGCTTTTTCATCTGGTTTATACGGCAATGGATTTTTTTGATAATAGTCTTTCGTGACGGCAGGCAATTTTTTGAATTTGTGGGCAAAGAAATCTTTCTGAATTTCGGCATCCCATTTCAAAGCATCCAACACACGAATGGGTTGCTGCGCTTTTACAAGTCGTTCAGAGAGCTCAAAAATGGTTTGTTGGTATGGCGTTAATGCACTTGCTTTTTTCATGGTGATCCTTGCCTTGTATGTCCGTGATTGACTCTTTATTATAGCCGAATGCTTATAAACGGAGAATGATATTTCATGCATGCCAAACCCAGCTTTAAAGAATGCGAGGGATATATCGAAACCACCCTCTCAGGCAAAAACATAATGACCACCCCGCAGTTGAATAAAGGCACGGCTTTTACTTCCGAAGAATTAGAGACGCTCGGATTACTGGGCAAAGTACCTGCCCGTATTGAGACGCTTGAAGAACAAGTCAAACGCGCAAGATTTCAGCTGAATGAGTACAGCGATGATCTGCAAAAGCATATTTACCTCAATAATCTCCACGATAAAAATCAGGTTTTATTTTACAAATTAGTTTCTGAGCACCTAGTAGATTTCCTTCCGCTGATTTACACACCACATGTCGCTACAGTTGTTCAAGAGTTTAGCCATGAATTTCGTCAGGCGCGTGGATTATTTATCAGTTACGAACATCGCGACCAAATAGAAAAAATTCTCGACAATCGAACAAACCCAGAAATAGATCTTATTGTTGTCACAGATGGCGAAGGTGTTTTGGGCATCGGCGATCAAGGCGTGGGCAGCATTAATATTCCGATTGCAAAACTAATGGTTTATACCTTGTGCGCGGGAATCAGCCCACTGAAAACACTGCCGATTTACTTAGACGTGGGAACAAACAATAAAAAATTATTGGATGACCCACTTTATTTAGGCTCAAGACATTCGCGCATTTCCAAAGCAGAATATGATAATTTCATTGAAAAGTTTATTAAAGCGATTCAAAAAAAATTCCCGAAAGCTTTTTTACATTTTGAAGATTTTGGTCGAAATAATGCGCGTCGTATTTTAGATTCGTATCAAGATAAAATATGTTGTTTCAACGATGACATTCAAGGCACAGGTGCTGCAGCATTAGCGGCGATTCTTTCAGCGCTTAAAAAAACAAAATCCTCTCTAGAAGATCAACGCATTTTAATTTTCGGCGCAGGAACCGCGGGCACAGGAATTGCTGATGAAATATATCGCGTCATGGAAAGACATCATTTATCCGGAGAAAGTGCCCGAGAAAAATTTTGGCTGGTAGATCGTTTTGGTTTAATTACCGACAAAACAACGGATCTAACCGATGCACAAAAACCTTATGCACGAAAAAATTCTCCAGAATTATCTAATTTAGTAGAAATTATTGATCACGTTAAGCCAACAATATTGATTGGCTGTTCTGCTCAGCACGGTGCATTTAATGAGCACGTTGTAACAACTATGGCAAAACACGCAGAATATCCGATTATTTTTCCGTTATCGAATCCCACGGAAAAATCTGAAGCGACACCTGCAGACCTACTGAGATGGACAAACGGCCGCGCATTAATTGCAACAGGAAGTCCATTCAAACCTGTCAATTACAGTGGCAAAACCTATATTATTTCGCAATGTAACAATTCATTGGTTTATCCTGGAATTGGTTTAGGCGTAATTGCGTCACGGCCAAAATTATTTACGGATGATATGTTATGGGCAGCATGCGTGGCATTAAGTGAATTAAGCGGCGACGCATTGTTACCCACACTAGATCATGCACGTGAATCTGCGTTAAAAATTGCAACTGCCATAGCAAAGGTGGCGGGCATGAAAGGTGATGTTGAATCTCACATTAAGAAAATGATGTGGGAGCCGAAGTATGTGCCGCTTGTTCGCCACGGAAGCGCGTAATTTTCCTCACACCACCGCTGCCGCGGGGGTGTGAGGAAAAAAACATAAGGGAGAATCACGCTACAGCGGGAGTGTGAGGAAAAAACTTTAATGTCTCTGCGGTTTCACTTGTGAAACTGGTCTAGCCTCTGCTGCTCTACGCGGCGGAACAACTGGGATGGGACGCTGAGGTTGGGCTTTAAAAGTTTTATCTTCTGCAAACACATTGCGCTCCAATCCAAAGATCGCTGTGCGTGGAGGCGTCGTCATTAATAATTTTAAATAATCGGCATGCTTTAATCCGTTTGGATTATTCAAAGCTGCTTTTAAATCATTGATAAAATCACTCAATTCCTTTGCCGTAGGCATGCTGAACCCGTCTTTGTGAACTTTCTCCATTTTAGCAATCAAAGCATTCTGCAATTCTTTCGGAATAACTTTATCCAAAAATTTTTCTTTGCACTCGTCTAATGACACACGCACTTCCATTCTATAGTGATATGCTTTGTTAATTTTATCGACAAATTTTAATCCTATATCCTTGGCCGAATATAATTTATTTAATGACGCATGATCATGCTCAAGATCAAATTCTTTCAGAAAATCTCTATCTCCTCTTTTTGCGGTTCTAAAAAAAGCGGCTATGTATTCGGGATGATCATCTTTATGGCGAATTAAAAAATCAGCAATATGCTCAGGTTTACACGTTTGAATTCGTGCATATGCTGCATGTCGACGTTTTGCAAATATTGATTTAAATGGATTAGGACCTTGCTCTCTAAATAAGTCTTCGAGATCTTTTATTTTCATTTCAGCTTGAAAACGACGCGCTATTTCAGTTGAAGCACGCAATTGATCGGGATAATCCGTGTTTTTGGATTGAAGATGAAGCTCAATTTTAGGTAACCACTGAAACAGTGGCGAAAGATTTCTCTCTAGTTTGGCAGATTCAATAGCCGTTAAGTTATTTTTTCTCCTCCGTTCAGTCTGGCTATCAAAAATTTTATATCGGCGATCCATTTGTTGGGCTACAGAAATAAAATCAACTACTGCTTTAACACGAGACGGATCCTCTCGAAAATATTCCAAAGCAAAGTTCAATTTTTGTACAGGATCTTCAATTTTTGAACTAGACAAAGGCTCGAGCACTGCACACACGGCTTGATAGCGCACACCAAAATCCACCACCGAGGGATCTTTTCTATATTTTTCTATAAATCTATCCATCAATGCTTTGGTTTCAGTAGCTTTTACACTTCCTACAAAAGGCCCACATAAATGTAATACTTCTTGTTCCCAAGTTCGCCCCAGCTTGGGAGAACCGCCATCACTGGGTCTTCTCACTGTTTCAAAATTTTCTTCGTCCATTTCATTTCTCCTCAACAATTAATTTATTTTCCACCATGATGTGGCTTTGGCGCATCAGAACTTTTTGCTTGTGCCGATGGCCTTGGCGGCAACGGACGCTGAAAACCTTTATTATTGCTGGGAAAATCAGCGCTCTCTAATTTAAACAAACTCATGAATTTTCCATCATATTTACTATCCGTCAACATTATCAAATAGCGCTTGTAATCTAAACCAACGCCATCTTTCATCTTCAGATTATCATTAATGTCTTTAACAAACGCTTTCATTTGATCTAAATCAGGAAATTTTTCTGAAGGATGTTGAGCAATTTTCTCTTTTAACGCATTAGCAAGTTGCTTATTGTTAATTTTATCTAGTTCTTTCAGGCATTCTTGCTGATGCTCACCTTTAGATTCTTTCTCAAACTTAAGCGCGTCAAGCTCAGCAATAAGATCTTCTACACTCTCTTGTGGCTTCATTGCTTCTAAATTTTCTGCTGCTCTTGCAAGCATATCTTGATCATTGAGTACACTTTCATTATTTAAATATGTGTTACGCTCGATTAACTGTGAACGATTACTTTCACTCAAATGACTCGTTTGAAGTAACCCCATATCTCTCATGCTTGCCAATATCACAGGATCACGACTATCAATTAATTTTTCGAGTAATTCCGGATGCTCTGCAAATTCTTTACGGAAATTACGGCGACCGGGCAAACGCGTACCAATACGACGCTTGAAAAACGCATCAGCTAAGCCGGGATCTTGAAGAATAGCATTGGTAATTGCACCAATATCAAGACGAGAAACTTCACGATAAGCACGAGTGACTTTAACAACATCGCGTGGCCCACGCATAGTAAAAGGGTCAGGACTATTTTTAAATAACTCATGTATTTTATTGTATGACTCTATAGCTTTATTGCCAGACGTTGGTAATAATTTTTCATCCTGTTCTACAGCCCTTACTGCAACTGATAACGTGGCACACAAATAAGCGCCTTCACCATCGTCACTAAATATCCCTGCAAGACGATTACCCATCCTCACATCAAAATTCGTAGGTTGAGATTGCTGAACAACTTTTATAAGTTCATCAAGAAGTTCATCACCGCCCAATGCCTTGGGCTGTTTTGCTTGAACCATTGCTGCATATATTCCCACAAGCAAATTTTTTGCTTTTTCAAAATAACCTTGCGCAAATGCCTCACGCATTTGTTGATAAGATTGGACAAGAGAAGCTGCTGGCACACTCTGTAGTTCGCCCTGTTCTCTTATATCAACATCAAGATCACCAGGCGCCTGAATAACAACAGGATCTGAATCTTCATAATCATCGATACTTTCTTCATAACTCTCATCATCACTCGTTACAGGAGTTGTTGAACGAGGAGTACCTTCTGGTGATTCTGTATCGGAATCTGATGCAATTTTTTCTACAAGAGGTTCTAGCCCCGGCATTAATCGATTAATACGCTGCGCGGTACTGATGATTTCTTTTGTTTTCTCTGTGGTTAATTTTCCTGAGTTCTCAAGCTTTGCCACTTGCTCCATTTGTTTTACTAAAGGATCAATTTCACGTTGATATGCATTGGCCTGACTACCAATCCGATCAAATTTTTCCATTGTACCGCTGACATCAACCAACTCGTTGATGAGCGGCAAATGCAGTTTATATTTAAGCAACCACTGAAACGGCTTGATTAAAGCGCTTCCCAATTGGAGCTTTTCCAAATTTCTCTGGGCAATGTCAGGCTTATTTTTTGAATTCGGTTCAGCGGCATACCTCGATGACACTACATTTTCAAAACTGGTAAATGCAACAATCACTTGAAAAGCTCTACCTCCATCTTGGAGTAATAACTCAGCAATTTTTCCTGCTCTTTCAATTGGATCAACATCCTCTAACGCTGCAATTTGCTTAAAGTAATTCACTGCTTGCATATATAAGCTTACAAATTCTTTTACCATACGATCTTTGGGATATTGCTGAAGAAGTTCCATCACTTTTGAGATAGTTTTATCAGATATAAATTCTGAGAAATTTTTGGAATTCATGTCATTTAATTCTGCGATCAGATTCTTGAGCTTTGCAGCATTTTTTTCAGCACGTTCAGCGTGTGCTGCTTTTTCACCACGCGCTAAGTTACCATCAACAACCGCGCGCATAAAATTCTGTCGATAAGTCTCTGGAGTACTTTTCATGAAAACAGTACGATCATTATCTTCAAGATTTTTGATGTCAACGCCCAATACTAAACATGCTACTCGATGTGCTTCAAAACTTTTTTCTCGATCTGGTTTTTCACTGGAAGATAAATTTTGCAATGCTTCGTCATAGGCAATCCAATAATGCTTCCATGTGACTTGAGAGTCATCCACAACAGGAGCACTCATCCTTTCAATGCCCCATTGTTTTAACTGAGCGGCTTCTGCTTCTTTTTGCGCAGCAACTTGTTGTTGTGCTACATCCTCTTCTCGAGCGATAACTAAACTTATATTGTCTGAAATTTGACTATATAACGCATTTAATCCCGGCGTAGAACGCTGTGCTAACATCCATTGTAACGGCGCCATTAATTTTGCATCAGGCATCCATTCAGGAGCACCAGTTTTTTCTGCACAGGCTTTTAAAATATTATTCAACGCTTTAGCATATTCCATAATATTCCCGTAATTTTTTTCTTGATTTTTTTCGGGTGATTTATCACGTAATGTCAATTGGGCGCCATACCATTTATCCATAAATTCATTGCGCAAATTATCTAATACTTCTTCTACAGAATCTCGTGATACTGCACGAACAGTTGGGTCATGTTTAAACTTTGCGGCTTCGGATTGAACATAATCAGAATTACGATAACCTTCAATATCAAATCCAAAGTTTGCAATGTCATCTCGGTTATTTTCCGTTTCGGCAAATTCATTTGCATGTTGAGAATACACATTTTGTTTTGAAGCTTTTACTGATTTTTGTCTTTTAGGTAACGTTGGTATTTGAAATGCCGTAACGATTTTACCTTTCGCACTCGCTGCTGCATCCCTAAATGGTTGCAGAGGACTATTTAGTCTCGGCTTTACTCTATTTTCAATATCCATTTCATAAGAATCTGGCTCGTCATCTGCCACTTGCACTTCAAGCCCTGAACTATTTTGTGTTCCTGCACGGGTTAGTTTTGTGGTTTCACCATAAATAGCATCTGGATTTTGTTTTTTGAGTTCTTCAACAGCCTGCATAAATTTTGCTTGATAATCTGCAGCACTGGGATCTCCAGCGAACTGTTCAATATTTTGTAAATTATCAGATGAAATATTAATCTTGAGCGCCCTAAGAACTTCGTCGTGTGAGAGTCCTCCCACGGCATAAACTTCCCAATACTGCTCCCAGGTGACATCTGCTCCACTGATAATTCGTTGCCCCATTAATTTTTCTTTATCGCCTTCTTTCATGTCCGTCTCCTTACAGTTGGCTACCCCACCTTATACTTCCTGTCTCACACTAGCATTCGCCACCTTTGGCTCAAATTTTTTATATTCTCCATAAATCACTTCATCCTCTTTAATTCTTTGCTTTAATTGTAGATTAGCTTCAATTTCATCCACAAAACACTCATCTTTGAATTTTTCTTTGGCCTCAGACACATCACGACAAACAGCCTCAACGTCTTTCTCAACAGCTGTAGTTAAAGCAATTTTTACAGCTTCGGGCAATGTTAGCTTTGGGTTTCTCAGTGCTTGTCTCATTTCTGGAACACCGTACCCTGCGATATC
>JANRJR010000049.1:0-1975 GCA_033763845.1 Gammaproteobacteria bacterium
AGCGCATCAATGGCGGTGATGTAAACTTACTGATGAATTTCAAAAAGTTCTTTTTTGAGTTTTTTGATTTCACTTAATGATAAACCTGTTGTTTTTGCAATCAACTCTTCAGAAATTCGTTCGGCTAACATTTTTTTCGCAACAAGCTGGATAGTTTGATTCATCCATTTTTGCTGCATTTTTTCTGCAATTGTCATAATCTTTCTTTTTGATTCTTTCGTAACCATTTGGGATACCATCGACATAATTTTTTCTCCTTCACTTTTTCCAAACCCGTTGAGTAAAAATTGTAGCACGGAAAGTATCAAATCGACATAACCGTACGAATCAACAACCTTAAAAAACCGCTCTAATCCAGCCAATTCCAGCATAAAATCTCGTGCATAAGCCAATTGATAGACTTTGACTAAAGTACCTGCCAACGGATGCCCTTCGAGCTTTTCCTCCTGCACTTGAGTAATCTGCGTCAAGGGAAAAGGATTGGTAAGCAAATGCTTTGCTAATGCTTTATTGTGAGCGAACCCATCATAAAAATCAGTACTAAATTTATAAGGCTTCTTTCCAACATAATAAATTAGAGGATAGACCACTGGAAATTGAGCTGTTTTAAATTGCTTTTGATGATGTTCAATAATTCGCATTACATACTGCATAATACGAAATGGTAAATTGGCATCAGGTTCAGTTTGTTGTTCTGTCAAAATATAAATATAACCTACTTTTTCATCAAACTCTGTTCGATACAATACATCGACGTGCTTATGCTTTAATTGATGATCAACAAAAGACTGTGGGCATAAAAAAAGTTTTTCTGTATTAATCTTCTGGTAAATTTCCGGCGGAAGTTGCATCGCAAAAAAATCTTTTGCGACTGCAATATTTGACATAAATGCTTTAAAAAGCGAATCATACGGATTATGAACAACATGTTTTTCATTATCACACTCAGACGGCGAATTCATACAGTCCCTTATTATTTCGGTAAAACGGTCCTTATGTTACCAATAATAATATAAAAACAAAATTATTTTTTAGAAAATAATTTTGTCAATAGTTTTTCTCCAAATGATGCATCTAATTCCGCTTCAATCGGCAAACACCAATAGCGATAATCAGCAAAAGTTTCGCATTTCACCGCGTCTTTTTCAGTCATCATAATTTTAACATCACTTTCAAACGTAATATCTTTTTGAGTAAATTGGTAATGATCCGGAAAGCTATGCTGAAAAATACTTAAGCCTAATTTACGACACGTTTCAAAAAATCGTCCGGGATTTCCAATGCCTGCAATCGCATGCAATACATGACCTGCAAAATCATTCGGTGTTGCTTTTAATGCATTATCACTGACATTATAAATTTCGCCCGGAATGAATTTCATTTCAATTTCACCCTGCCCAATTTCGCCACCATTGGTCACAATAAAATCAACAGCCTCTAAACGCGAAATGGGTTCACGCAACGGCCCTGCCGGCAAACACCAGCGATTTCCAAATCGTCGTGTGCCATCAATCACGGCAATTTCAATGTCGCGCCCTAATGCATAATGCTGTAAACCATCATCGCTGATGACAATATTGCAATCTGAATTGTTTAATAAATAACGAACAGCATTTGCGCGATTGGGATCAATCACCACAGGACATCCTGCACGACGCGCTAACAATACCGCCTCATCACCTACTTGGTTGACATCGCTATCTGAAAATATTTGCTGCGGAAATATTTTAGATTTTCCGCTATACCCTCTCGTTACAATGCCCGGCTTATAATTATGTTCTTTTAAAAATTTGGCTAGCCAAATGACTAACGGCGTTTTACCCGTACCACCGACAGTAATATTGCCAACAACAATAACGGGTATATTAAATTTAGTAGGCTTAATAAGCTTTTTTCTAACATAAATAATTAATTTATATAATTGGGAAAATGGCCATAGTAAATATGGCAATAATGCGCGAGGGTTGTACCAGTT
>JANRJR010000050.1:0-13190 GCA_033763845.1 Gammaproteobacteria bacterium
ATAGCGAAACATTAATTCAATTAAGCGAAAAATTGTTTGATTGCGGTATTTTGCCCTATTATCTGAATGTCTTAGATAAAGTGCGAGGGACCAGTCATTTTGATGTGCCCGATGAAACTGCAAAATTATTAATTAAAACCATGCGTGAAAAATTACCCGGATATTTGGTACCGAAGTTGGTGCGAGAAATTCCGGGCGAGAAGCACAAGGTACCTTTATAGCCCCGATGGCACAGTGGATAGCGCGGCCCCCTCCTAAGGGGCAGGTCACAGGTTCGACTCCTGTTCGGGGCGCCAATTAAATAATTTAGGTTTTGAAAGCAGCAGTCTTTACTGAAGTAGCAGGTTTTATATCAATCCCATACACATCATCGACATAAACATCTTTTTCAAATTTCAGTAAAAAAGATGCTCCACTATTCACTTTTACCGTAATGCCATCATGTTCGTGATACTCTGTATCTATCCCATGCATACTTTTTCTTTCTTTTCCTAATTCTGCTGAACAATCCCCACTCATCACTTTAACCGGCGGAACAGGATTATTCACTTTGTACACATGTACTTTTAAAGAAACCGTATGCTCTTGCTTCGGCAAGTCTCGTAATTGCTCGGAAAGATCAACTTTCAATAAAGATTGCTCAGAAGTACGCGTCACGGTACATCCTTTCGCTGATGAAAAAGAGCGTAAAAGCGGAAAAAAACGGAACTTGCTTTGCATAAGATTTCCTTTTGTTAGTCTAACGGATAATTCAAGCGCGGTACTTTACCAAACCATCCCAGAAAACGTAAATAATGATTATAATACCTATCCGTACATACCATAAATTGAGCATGCAATGTCTAATGAAAAATTTCTCCCAAAGACTCATGATATAAGCTCAATTCAATTTATGTTTTTTCGGAAAATAGGCGACCCTTCCGCCCAAAATTTTAAAAAACATGAGTTACGCTACGCCGTTCAGTTTCCAGGCCCTTATCGAGATAAAATGGATAAACTTGCGCTCTGCGAAAGCCAATGGGAGGAACTGCTTGCTCAACATACTTTTTATAACGACTTGCCTCCGTTCGCAAGGGCGTTTTATGAAGCGATCGCAAAAGGTGCAAATCTCTCTGTCTTAAATACTATTATTGAAGACTTTCAAAGACTCACTCCTACTCTCGATATTCTGGAGAGCATTGGGAATATCGATTTCTTAAAAGCCATTGATCCGTTTTCTTCGTTAAGCAGATTTCATTCGAACGATATCCGTAATTTTCTTTGGGACCTTATTTTAACTACGCTTAACAAAATTACACCCGAAGAAACCCAAGAAGCACTCAACGAAATTCAATCTCGCCGCTTGCAACAATTATTTTGGCTCGCAGTATGTAGCCACCAAGAGGAAGAAAGAATTCAATTGCTCATTACTCACGGAGCACAAATCGAACCAACACAAGACGAAATTGATGCAATTGACGCAGAAGAAAACGGTTCAATCACACCCCTACATTTCGCATGTTGGTCAGGAAACATAAATACCCTGCAGTGCTTGCTCAATAACCGCGCCAACCCTGAAATACACAATGAAGAGGAGATCACCCCCCTTCACCTTGCTTGCAAACATGCAACGAGCGAGATGGTCAGCTTACTTCTGCGATATACGCGTTATGAAAATAACAAATTCCCCAGCGGTCATGATCCCTTTTATTATGCGTGTATTGGTGGCAATACAGAAACCGCACAGTGTCTTATCGAATTAAATTATGTCTCAAGCGAAGATTTAGCATATTCGGTAGCAGATGCGTGCGAATCGGGCAATCTTGAGCTCATAAAATTCCTTTACAGAAAAGGCGCACCCCTTCACAAAGGTAACCCCTCCCCTCTAAATATCGCTTGCGCGACAGGATATACCTCCGCTGTAAAATTCTTATTAGAGAATCATGTGAATGAAACGGAAACACTGTCTCTCACTACAACTCTACTGAGAATAGCCGGCGAAAAAAATAATGTTCACACAGCTGTTTTTTTACTGAACGGAATACAAGAACTCTCAAAAAAACTTGGGACATTATTACTTCAAGCTAATTACCCAGGTTTTACAAAAATTATCTCGCGATTACCCAAACAAAATATTTACGACTTACTTGAATACAGTATTAGACAAATGCCCGAAAAAAATCATTTGGCATGGGACACCTATTGGGAGAAACTCGCGAAAATCTACGCTAGCGTCATGAAACCAATCTGTATTGAGTTTAGTAATTCAGATTTATTATTACTCTGCGCGATTCGTACTCAGCAGTCTCAAGATGAAATTGAACATATCATTACAACGTTACACGCGAACGTCGATCGCGCGGGAGAAAAATACAACCAAACTCCCATACATATTAGCAGTCAATTTAACCCTGCCGTAACGTGCATAATGCTTCAATATGGTTCATCACATTCGTATGAATTTGCTTTGCCATCCAATCCTGAACCTGACTACAAAAGGCTAAAAAAATAGCCCTTATTCACTCGCCAAATAATTTCCAGAGTTTTTCGCAACACACCATTCGCGCTGAGTTCTTTCGCCACAATATAGCAACTTTTCGAGAAGGCGCCGGTTTTGCAAAATGCTTGAAAACAACCTGACCAGAATTTTTCGCCGATTTTTCTACCATCATTTCAGGTAATAACGTTACACCCAATCCGGATGCGACTAAATGTTTTAACGTTTCCAAACTGGTTGCTTTAAAGCCTGTTTTTTCTTGCGAACTCAGCATATGACACGCGTCCATGATTTGTTCACGCAAACAATGGCCGTCTTCGAGTAATAATAATTCTTCATGGCGAATGTCGCTTAAATTCACTTTATTCTTCTTAGTTAAGAGATGATCTTTCGGCAACGCTAAAATAAACTCTTCGCGAAATAATTCGTGACAAACCAAGCCCTCTTTCTCAACAGGCAAAGCCAAAATCACTGCATCTAATAATCCAGAATGCAATTCTTTCAGAATATTTTCTGTTTTATTTTCAAAAACGATTAAATTTAATTTGGTTAAATGCTTTTTTAAAGCGCTTAATAATTGAGGTAATAAATAGGGCCCCATCGTCGGAATAATCCCCAAATGAAAATCACCCGAACACGGATCTTTTGAATTTGAGGCTATATTTTTTAAGGTATTAATTTCGCCTAATATTCGTTTGGCTTGTTCAGCTAATTGTTTACCAATGGGCGTCGTCATCACGCATTTGTTATTGCGCTCAAACAATTGCACACCCAACTCATCTTCCAGCTTTTTCAGCTGCATACTGAGTGTCGGCTGACTGACACAGCATTGCTCCGCTGCCTGACCAAAATGTTCAGACTCGACGACAGCTACTAGATATTTCAAATCACGTATATTCATATCAATCAATATAATCTATCGATATTATAGAAACAATCGATTTTAACTATTAATCATATTTTTCTACAGTGCTTCTCACATACAAACATTTTAAAGAGGAGCCCCACCATGATTGCCACACTACGAAATACTTTCAACCAGGTACTGAGCCAACTCAAAACGCATCGCATTTTACGCGCGTATGAAAAAGCAGATTTGTCTACACAATCAAAAATGTACGTCAAAGAACTTCGACGCATAGGAAAAGATAAATATAACTTAGAGGCCTATTTTCGCTTATCGATAATGGCGCCAAAGAAAACACTTCATGCACGTAACACTCTGAGCGCTATTGGCATATCTGATCGATATATTAATAACCGGCTCACACAACTTCAAAAATCACATTCACGCACCTACAACGCAATACTAAAACCAAGGGGAAGATAATGAACGATAACAACTCAGCCCCACTTAAACTTGATGTTTTATATTCTGAAGCGTTTTTACAGTATTTATCGCTGGAAGAAATGGGGAAATTACGACAAGTCAATAAAGAGTTGTATAACAGCTCGCGGCTTAAAAATACTCTTGTCGCAAGAAGCATGCACTGGATACGAGAATTCTCTTCTTGGAGCTATAACGTAAGATCCACCATTTCGCCAGTTGCAGATAATCCTGATGAAATAAGAAAAATCCTGCTAGAAGCAATATTTAAAAATCTCACTGAAAAATATTATAACCCGAGCATGTACAGCTTCTACTTATTTTTAGGCGGAAAAGTGCCTTTTGAATCAATTAAAGCAAAAGCCAAACAAGAGCGGCGCCGAAACGCAGCAAGGGAATTCGCTATCTGTACTGTTTCGGGTGGCTTTATGTGCTGTCTACGCATGACATCACTTACTACTGACACTCAAGCTTGTACATCACTGATTATTCTTGTTCCATCAGCAATATTTTGTCTCTCTATTCCACCGTGCTTCCCCTATAGCCCATGCGCATGGTTAACGTACACAGGAGCGGCAACGTTAGGCACAACCGTGGGAGGTACTACCCTTGCTTGCCTGGAAAAGAGGTTTCATATTTTTACGTTCTGCTGTGAGCCCTACAACCAATTAAAAAAAATGGACGAAGCATTATCAAATCATGCAATTCCTGCGCGAATCGCAATGCTAGAAGATGAACCTGCACCCGTTCAAGCAGAAACTCCTGTTTCACGAAGCAGCTTGGTAAATTGTTTTAGAGGTCTATTTGAAAAGCGAAATACTGCGCCTAATGAATTATCGCCTTTGGTGCCCGAAAATCATTCGTCTTCGCCTCACATTTAGCTATACTATTCTAAAACCCTTAAAGAGAAATACTATGTCTGATGCGAACGAAACCAACGAAGTCTGGAATATTTTAATCACGCGTCAAGAAGAGATTATTCAAAATCGCGCATGTGATGAATTTATACTCGGTTTAACGCTCTTAGATTTACCTAAAGACAGAATGCCGAGCATCAAAGAAGTCTCGGATAAACTCGAAAACATTACAGGTTTTACACTGGAGCCTGTACCCGAGATTATTTCGTATAACAATTTTTTTGAATTGTTATCGCAACGTCGATTTCCTTGCACAACGTTTTTACGCACAAAACAACAATTGGATTACTTAAAAGAACCTGATGTTTTCCACGAAATATTTGGTCACTGCCCATTATTAACGCATCCTGTCTACGCAGACTTTACCCATAATTATGGAAAATTAGGCTTAAATGCAACGGATGAAGAGCGCGTATTATTAGCAAGATTATATTGGTTTACCATAGAGTTCGGCTTGATTAATACTTCAAAAGGTTTGCGAGCTTATGGCGGTGGAATTTTGTCGTCGCCGAAAGAAACCGTGTACAGTGTTGAAAGCCCTGAGCCTGAGCGCCGACCATTTGATGTCATGGATGCCTTAAAAACGCATTATGAAATTGACCATATTCAACCTATTTATTTTGTATTAGATAATTTTAATCAGTTGTATGATTTATTAAATGTGGATTTAATGGCGATGATTCGACATATCCATACGGATGAGAAGCCGAAGTTTCCGTGTTGATTTTATAACAGGACCGGGCATGGCCCGGTCCCTACAAACCTCTAATTTCACATTAAGATTTAATTATGGGTTTGTAGGAGCGAGGACACACCTCGCCCAAGAGAACAGATTGAGGAGCGAACATGTCAAATTTATCTGGAAAACACTGCAAACCCTGCGAAGGTGGCGTACCAAAATTAACACCAGACGAAATTCGTCCATTTCTCGCAAAAACCCCAAAATGGAAATTAAACGAAAATAATACCGCACTTACACGCAGTTTTAGCTTTAAAGACTTTCATGAAACCATGAAATTCGTCAATAAAGTCGCGGATATTTCCAATCACGAAAATCATCATCCCGACATGAAAGTCGGTTACGATTATTGCGTGATGGAATATTCTACACACGCAATCGGCGGATTATCAGAAAATGATTTTATTTGCGCCGCAAAAGTGGATGAAATTTAAATTCGCGATAAATACGCTTTCAATTGATCCGGGCTCACGGGTTTTGTAATCACGTGATTCATACCAGCATCTAAACACGCTGCCAATGTTTCTTGATCATCATGAACCGTAAGTCCGACAATCCAAACTGGAGCATCTGCTCTCGCGGCATTTTCTCTTTTGCGAATGGCTTTTGTAGCTTCGATGCCACTCATTTCAGGCATGTTGTGATCCATGGTAATCACACTAATGTTACCGCGGAAAAAACTCGCGGCCTCTCTACCGTTATTCGCAAAAATAACGTCATACCCCATATCGACGAAAACGCTTCTCAAAAAAGTTTGGGTTACGGGATCATCGTCGACAACCATGGCAATCTTTTTGGTGGGTTCGTTTAGAACCATAGTAAATCTCCTTTTATTAAAATGTCATCCTGAACGAGCGGAGCGAATCGAAGGACCTCCCGCTAAATACAGGAGGTCCCTCGCTACACTCGGGATGACACAATTAAGCTGGCCCTGCGGCAATAATATCGGGTGACACTTTATTTTCAAACTTTTTGAAATTTTCGCGGAATTTTTCTGCTAACTCTTTTGCTTGTATATCATAAGCACTCGGATCCGCCCAGGTTTTTTTCGGATTTAATAATTTGCTATCAACGCCATGTAATATTTTAGGCACTGCAAAATTAAATATGGGCAATGTCTCAAATTCCGTATCCGCTAATTCGTTTTCCAAAATTGCACGAATCACCGCACGCGTGGTCGGAATCGAAAAACGCGAGCCGCCTTTTCCGTGCGCACCACCGGTCCAACCCGTATTGACCAAAAACACAGGACAATTCGCATGTTTTACACGTTTAATTAATAGATCTGCATACACACCTGCGGGCCGGGCAAAAAATGGCGCACCAAAACACGTGCTAAACGTTAATTTAATTCCCGTACCTTGACCAAACTCTGTACTTCCCACTAACGCCGTATACCCACTTAAAAAATGATACGCCGCTTGTTCATGCGTTAATTTCGACACGGGAGGAATAACACCAAATAAATCACAGGTTAAAAATATGACGGCTTTTGGCTGACCGCCGCGATTTTCATCCACACGTTTCGGAATAAACTCACGCGGATACGCAGCACGCGTATTTTCTGTCAAAGAACCATCGTTGTAATCCGGCACCCCATTCGCATCTAACACCACATTTTCCATCACGGAACCAAATTTTATAGAATCCCAAATTTCAGGTTCATTTTTTTGTGACAGATTAATGCATTTTGCATAACATCCGCCTTCGAAATTAAATACGCCTTGTTCCCCCCAACCGTGTTCATCATCGCCAATTAAATATCGCTCTGGATCTGCTGATAATGTTGTTTTGCCAGTTCCAGATAACCCAAAAAATAACGCGACATCTTTTTTCTCGCCTTGATTGGCTGAACAATGCATCGGTAAAATATCGTGTTCTGGCAATAAATAGTTCAACACAGAAAACATGGATTTTTTCATTTCACCGGCATAACGCGTACCCGTAATTAATATTTTTTGTTCATCAAAATTGAGTATTACTGTCGCGTCACTGTTTACACCATCTCGTTCCGGTTCGGACAAAAATAATGGCGTACATAAAATGGTCCATTCAGATTTATGTTTATGATTATATTTTTCAGGGCGAATAAATAATTGCTTGGTAAATAAGTTATGCCATGCAAATTCATTGCACACTTTAACTGGCAGATAAAATTCATCATCTGCGCCAACATGTAAGTGCGAAACATAGCTGTCTTTGCTGGCAAGGTAATCGCTGCAACGTTTCCATAACGCGTGAAATTTTTCAGAAGAAATGGGCTGATTAACGACACCCCAATCGATATTTTTTTCCGAACTGGGTTCTTTGACAATAAATCTGTCTTTAGGAGAACGTCCTGTGCGTTTTCCGGTTTCAACACAGAGAGCTTTGTTAGCCGCAAGCACACCTTCTTTATTGTCGATTGCATGTTTGATCAGCTCATCGACGGATAGATCAGTAAAGACAGTCATCAATAGCCCCTCTATTAATAAGTAATGCTAAGAAGGGTACTAAGCCAAGACAGTTCTGACAAGCCAAAAAATTTACTTTCTTCCCGCGCCTGGGAAGCTGGGGCCTGCCTGATTCTGTAGGTTTTGCTGTATATCTGGCCCGACTAACTTAATAAGCGCTGATGCTGCGTCACGCACCTCTTTACCCCAAGGATATTTTGTATGTACTTCCAACGCATCCACATCGATCGCCCCGAATGTCAAAAGCTGGCGTTGTTTGTGATTTAACTCGGCACTGTTCTTAAGACAAAAATCTAGAGAAGCTTGTATTTGCGTAATGTTAATCGAAAACCGCTTGATCAATTCATTCAATCCTGTGATTAGCAACGAAAATATTCGCGCAACCGCTTCGAGATCTTCCGGCGTTCTTTCTGTTTCCGGAATCGCAATGCAACATTTCAGCGCATCTATATAATGATTTATTGCCAATTGAAATATCTGACCTTCAACATACGCTGGAGCGATTTTTTCATGACACACTCTCATGTTTCGATAGTCATCACTCGATTTGACATAAATAAATCGATAGGCTTCCAATGCGGCATGATAATGATTCCATTTATTCATCATGCTCTGAATTTCTGCGCGCCTTCTTTCGTCATCACTGGCATAATTTTTAGAAGGATCTTCATACGCACTAGCCGGCTTTTTAGCGAACAATGAAAGATTCGCAACATTTGATGCGGAATCTTTTTCGGGCTTGGCACGTTTTTGTTTAGCCTTTTTTTCTTTCATACCTTACCCTATTGGCGGAAATCCACCGGATGACATCATATTTTTCAGATTCTTCATCATCTTAAACATGCCAGCTTTATTGCCCATTTTTTTCATCATTTTTTGCATCACGAAAAATTGCTTTAACACTTTATTGACGTCTTGAATTTGCGTACCTGAGCCTTTAGCGATACGAATTTTACGTCCACCCTTAATTAAATCAGGATATTTACGCTCACGCGCGGTCATGGAATTAATAATCGCCGTAATTTGTGAAAATTGCTTGTCATTGACTTTATCTTTGAGTTCGCCCGGCAATCCACTCACGCCAGGTAATTTATCCAATAAACTCGCAACACCACCCATCTTTTTCATTTGTAATAATTGATCGCGGTAATCTTCGAGATCAAAACTGCCTTTTTGCATTTTCTTCGCCAAACGCTCAGCTTCTTGCTTATCAATTTTTTCATGCGCTTCTTCAACCAGCGATAAAATATCGCCCATGCCTAAAATACGCGAGGCAATTCTGTCCGGATAAAAGGGCGACAACGCATCAATTTTTTCACCAATACCCAAAAATTTAATCGGCTTGCCGGTTAAATAGCGAACAGAAAGTGCAGCACCGCCACGCGCATCGCCGTCTGTTTTTGTTAAAATTACGCCGGTTAATGGCAATGCTTCATCAAACGCTTTTGCGGTTTTTGCAGCATCTTGCCCCGTCATGCTGTCGACAACAAATAGTGTTTCAGTAGGATTTACTGCAGAATGGATATTTTTTATTTCATCCATCATTTCTGCATCGATATGCATTCGACCTGCAGTATCAATTAATAAAACATCGACAACGGCTTGGCGCGCCGCTTTGATAGCATCTTTTGCAATATCAACGGGTTTCTGACTTGCATGGCTGTCGAAAAATTTAACGTCAATTTGTTTTGCGAGTGTTTCTAATTGATGAATCGCGGCAGGACGATAGACGTCACAGCTAGTGACCATGACAGATTTTTTTTGATTTTCTTTAAGGAATTTCGCTAATTTAGCAACGGTAGTTGTTTTTCCGGAACCTTGCAAACCTGCCATTAAAATTACCACGGGCGGTTGCGCATTGAGATTTAACGTTTCATTGGCTTCGCCCATGATTTTAATTAATTCATCATTGACGACTTTCACAAAGACTTGTGACGCATTCAGACTCACAACAACGTCTTGACCTAAAGCGGATTTTTGCACTTCATCGAGAAATTGTTTAATAACAGGCATCGCAACATCGGCTTCAAGTAATGCAATACGAACTTCGCGAAGCGCGTCTTTGATATTATTTTCAGACAGTTTTCCCTGACCGCTGATGTTTTTAATAACCTTGGTTATTCGATCCGTTAATTGAGAAAACATTGCCATTACAAAACATTCTCCAAGCCATACACTAATTCATTCATATCCAGCACTTTTTTGCAGGCTAATTTAATGCCTGGCATAAAACATTCCCGGTGCAACGTATCATGACGCAAACTCAAAGTTTCACCACGCCCGCCGAACATCACCAATTCATGCGCCACCAATCCTGGCAAACGCACGGAATGTATGGCAATTTCTTTGTGATTTGCACCGCGTGCATTGGGTGCAATTTCGCGATATTTTTTCAGCGGATGCACTTCTTTGCGTCCTTGTGTAATTAATTCAGCGGTGCGCATTGCAGTACCTGACGGTGATTCTTCTTTGGTGGTGTGATGCATTTCAATAATTTCATTGTGTGGAAAATGTTTCGCTGCTTCTTTGCAGAATTGCATTAATAACACTGCGCCAATGGAAAAATTCGGCGCGATAATTCCGCCTAATTTTTGTTTCGCACAACGTTTTTTTAATTCATCAATTTGATCCGGCAAAAATCCGGTTGTACCGATCACAGGATGCGCACCCGATTGAATAATAATACTGGCATTTTGAAAACCAACAGACGACGCCGTAAAATCAATGACCACTTTTGCTTTTAAGCCCGAAATCGCTTTGGCTAAATCATCATCTCTGTCTGTTGCCCCGACAACACGAAATTCTGGATCTTTTCGAAATGTCTTCACGATCTCTTTGCCCATTTTTCCTTTGGCGCCGTTAATCAAGACGGGAATTGACATGCGAAGCTCCTGCGATTGGTTTAGAATACGCGTATTATGCGGAATTACTCTCTTTTTGACCAATTTTGTTTTACAGCAGACAAGCTGCTTAAAACCCTTTCGGGTCATGTCGACGCGACTGAAAAATCCCGCTCAACCCCTGGCCATTCCCTTCCCGGATCTGGTTTAACGCCAGATGAAAAAAAGCACGTAGCAGGTTTGATGCGGGTTAATTACGCCGGCGAAGTGTGCGCTCAGGCTTTATACCAAGGCCAGGCTCTCACGGCTCGTAACCCCGAATTAAAAATTAAATTAACGCAAGCGGGTCTTGAAGAAGAAGATCATTTACGTTGGTGCCAGTCTCGTATTCATGAATTAAACAGCCACGTCAGTTTTCTGAATCCACTCTGGTATGCAGGATCTTTTAGTTTAGGCGTTATTGCTGGATTATGTGGCGATAAATGGAATCTGGGATTTTTAGAAGAAACCGAAAAACAAGTTACAGCTCATCTTGAAGATCACTTAACAAAATTACCCAAAGCTGATTTACGTACTCACGCTATATTAACTCAAATGCGTAACGAAGAAGCCGAACATGCGAATCTTGCGCACAATATTGGCGCCGCTGAATTACCCAATCCCATTAAATCTGCCATGAATTTTGTGTCGAGAATTATGACAAGTACAGCGTATTGGGTATAGCTAACGTACTATCAACTGCACCAACTCAATCACTTTTTCCGTTAATTCTTTCGGCATTTTTTCAATGAATTTCATTTTTCGCTCAGCGTAATCCAATGATTTCAATTGATAAACCAACACTGAACCTTTCGTTTCCAATTTATCCGGAAGAACAACTTCAAGCTGAATACCACGAATAGTGCTGGTAATAGGCGCTACAATCGCTAAACCAGTATGCTTATTGAAGATTTTTTGGGAAATAATAAAAGCGGGACGTCGTTTAACGATTTCTTTGCCACTGCTAGGATGAAAATCGAGCCAAGCAATATCGCCTTGTTCTGGAATATACATTATTAAAGTTCCTTACCGACTGAGGATGAATCAAACCATTCTTTATCTTCATCATTCAGCGTAAGGCGTTTTTGAGGACTTCCCTTTAACACCTTCTCTAAGGTTAATTTTTCTTCCGCTGGGGTAAGCGTAATCTTACGATCTTCCAATGTTAAAACCAACAACGACCCCTCATGCAAATTAAGCATTTTCAGAATAGTTTTGGGAAGACTAACGATGTTAGCTCCACCTGAACGACGAATGGCAATGACGGTCATACTAAGACTCCTTATAGAGGTATAACTTAAGTATAACACAACAATCTCCCGTTAACGCCTCATCCTGAGGTATTTCTTAAGATTTTCTTAATCTTTGCGGAGGTTAGCCATCATAATCTCCGCACATTATGCGGAGATTATATTCACTTCTGCGGAGAATCCGTGCTATAATCTCCGCATTATTTGCGGAGATTAAGCCGTGTATATCTACCAAAAGCCGGGCTGGCCGCGCTTTCACTGGGATCACGAGAAGGTTGCTCAAGCGCTTCATGCGCTCACATTTGAGCAAGGACGATTATTGGGCAAAATGGGAAACTTAGGGTTTCATTTACAAGAAGAAGCCATTTTGGCTGCCATTACCGATGAAGCGATCAAAACCAGCGAAATCGAAGGCGAATCACTGAATCGCGAAGAAGTTCGCTCTTCTGTTGCGCGACATTTGGGCATGGATATTGGCGGATTATTACCTGCTGACAGACATGTCGATGGTATTGTAGAAATCTTATTAGACGCCACGCGTAATTACAAAAAACCATTAACCGAAAAACGATTAAGCCATTGGCATGCATCGTTATTTCCAACAGGCATGAGCGGCATGATGTTAGTGCATTCAGGACATTGGCGAAATGATCATGACGGCCCGATGCAAGTGATTTCAGGCAATTATGGTCGGCAAAAAATTCACTTCCAAGCACCACCGGCAAAACAATTACCCAAAGAAATTAAATTATTTTTAAAATGGTTTAATGACAGCCAAAATAATATGGATTTAAGAATTAAAGCAGCAATAGCGCATTTATGGTTTGTAACGTTGCATCCATTTGACGATGGCAATGGACGTATTTCACGCGCAATTTCTGATATGGTATTAGCCCAATCTGAAAATCAAGCGAATCGTTATTACAGTATGTCAACGCAAATTCGCAAAGAACGTAATGCGTATTATGAAATCTTGGAACATACGCAAAAAGGCGGATTGGATATTACAAAATGGATAGTATGGTTTTTGCAAACCTTACACAGTGCAATTTTACAATCGGAAACGTTATTATCAACGGTATTACATAAAGCAAAATTCTGGGAAACCCATTCACATAAAGGATTAAATACGCGCCAAATTGCGATGCT
>JANRJR010000051.1:0-25029 GCA_033763845.1 Gammaproteobacteria bacterium
AGTTTCAACGGATTCAATTTCTTGAGTGAGTGTTCTATTAAAAGGTTTAGCCTTTGCTTTGTAAGGTAAAGCGTCTTCATCAGTATCTGAAACTACACTGTGTTGAGCAGGACCTGTTGTGAGATCAATTTCTTGTTCGACTGTTAATTCAGGAGCAACGATGTTATCGACGAAAGGATCTATTGTTGTTTTACTGGATTCAACGTTTTTTGTAATTGTAACCGGAGTTAGTAATGTATTTAATTTTGCTGTAAAAACATTTTTATGTAGTTTTCCGACATTAAACCATTGTTTTTGTTGGCTAAGGTCTAAGTTGTATTGCTGTCTGTTGAATTGATCGGGGAAAAGACCAAAGCGTTTATTAAGCCAGCTTTTAACCCAATGTATTTCTCGTGAGGAATTTTCTAATACTTCTCGATTAAAAACATGAAGAAAATTTTTATCTTCAGAAATATTTTGCAACGATTGCTTCGATAACTGAAGCTTTTCAATTAAAGTAGGTTGCTTAAACAGCAACATCAATTCATCTGCACGATGAGATGTCTTCTCTGTTGCATACGATGCAATTAACGTATTGACATAAGGTTTTGCAAGTTTGGTCATTTCTTCAAGAGAAGAATTTTTGTATTCACCCGCTGATTTTTTCGCAATAAAAGTCGCAAGAATAGTTCCCATTTGCTCTGTCATTATTCTTTGTAGACCGCTGTCAGTTTTGGCGTGTTTAATTAAACGTGCGAGTAATTTTACAGGGTCAGGGGAATGAAATAGTAGCTTGGATAGATTGTTATTGTAATAACCGCTGACAAGTTCTACGAAAACATCAAAATGTTTTTCAAGTACGCGACCCAAATCAGGACGAATTTCTTTTTCACAAAAATCTCGAATAGGAACGTTGTCTTCTGTGTTGTTACCTAAAGATTTTTTCAATATAGAAACAATGACCTTTTTATTTTCCAGTGTCGCATCGGTAAGCATAAGATCCAACGTCATCGGGAAATAATGACGGTGATGTTCTTCGGGCTGGCTTGCGGCATGACTCAATAATGATTCGACTTTACCAAGTTCAGATTGAATAGATTCTTTCAACAGTTCAATTTTTTGTTCATCTTTTTGTTGTTTATTTCTTAAATCTTCAATCACTGTACGCGCCAATGTTGGATCTTTATATCGTTTAGATTTGGGATCTGCGGCTTCTTTTTTTACTGAGTCTATTTGTTGTTCATAAAGAAAAACAGTATCTCTGAGGGCTTTTATATCGTCTTTAGCGTTATTGATAATTTCTGAACCAAATAAATCTTTTTCAAGAATTGGTTTAAGCGCAGGATTAATTAAAATACCCAACGCGGCGCCGGAATTTGCGAGTGCATATGAGCGTAAAACAGCTGGTCTTATCGTGTTTGCGTGTGAAAATTTCAAATCAGCAAAGAAATTATATCCAAAATCAGCATCATTCAGTAAGAGATTTGTTACTTTGCGTTGTGCTATTTCCGCATTTTTAGATAATGCGTCTTCAATGGTTGTCTGATTTTGATCAACGGCAGGGAAGGGGAGTGCAACCTCTGTCGTTTTTTGAGAAGGAGTAAGTTCAGCATCGCCCAATATGAGATTTTGTATATCACGATTGTGTTGTACTAAATCTGCCAATGTACGCGGATTGAAACCTGTTACAAGTAATGCTGCATATGCAACATCCGACGTAAATTTAGTTGCGCCGGGTTTTTTTCGCAGCGCACCCAAGAGTTGGTTAGCAAATGCTTGCTTGGTGGGCGAGTCATTTTCCAGCAACAACACCCGATATGCTTCATCGCGTTTTTTTGTACTCTCAGGCGTGTCTTGCAATTCTTGATTGAAAACATACGTTTCAACCTTGCACGCTATGCCCACCATGTTCTTACTCCTTAACTTTATTTCTTGACTGCTTTCCTCGAGTTATCCTTAATTAGTATCGTTTTGTAATTTTATACTTTATTTAGTTGCTCCAACAATATTTGCGGAGCTTGTCATCAAAGGTTGGCCAGTAGTTGCTTTGTCTTTGCCGCTAATAACCTTGGCTTCTGTATGAAAAGCACTCGGACCACGAGGTGCTTGTTGTTTAGTGGGTGGTTGAGTTTTTAAAAGTTCTTGTATGCACGCGCTTTCAGAGAGCTGTTTACCTTCGCCATTAAAATAATTGTAAACATTCACATCTGAGAAGATGAAAAATTTAGCTTTTTGGAAAAGTGCAGTAAAGACATCAAACTCTACTGAACTTAAATCTTTACCACTAATTTTTTCATCTGATGTAATATGCGATTGAATAGTTCCCAAAAATTCAGTGATTTCAGAAGACGTTAATTTTTTGATATCTTCAAAAAGTGCTGATACGGTTTTGTTATCTTTATGAACAACTAATAAAAACACTGAGAGTTTTATATGTTGCATTGTTGCGATATTCTCAGCTGTTTTATTGTCAGAAAGTTTTTTATATAAACTTACGAGGGCCTTAACAACTGCATATTTAGTTCCCAACCATGTTTCAATCATGTGTTCTTCAATTGCACGGATAAAGGTTTGTCGTAGACGTTTTTCTGCTTTAGCTAAATCTTTATCATTTATATAGCTTTGAAATACTTTAATGGCTTCATGTGGATTAAAGCCAAAGGGATTTGTGCCGAGTAATTTTATGAGAGTTTCGCCTTGTTTTTCTGAGAGTGCAGTGCTCGAAAGTTCTTCTGAATCATCGAACACCAAGCTAGAGATGGCATAGCATTCTATTCCCATTGACGCCATAAAATTACAGGCGTCTAGTTGAATAAGGCGCATGGGTTTGTCATGTTCGCGTAATTTAAGATTGCAAATGAAATATTCAATGGCCGCGAGTGTAATAGCAAGCTGTCTTTTTTCTTCAGTACTGTCGCAAGCTTTGCCAATTAATGCTGCGCGCGTGGCGACTAAGTGTGCTAGGCACGATGCTTTGTCATTAAAAACACGAATGGGTTCATCTGAATAGCTTCGGTCGGTGTGGTTGAATTGAGGTTTTCGTGTATCACGTGCGGTCGAATCATCAGCTGTATCTTCGCCGAATTGTTTTAATAATAAAGCACCGGGATGTTTTTTTTGAATTTGACTGCCTTCCAAACGTCTAACGTGCTGAAAAGCTTTTTTGACTTCGGGGTGACGCTTAGCTACTTCTTGAACGTATAATACTATTTCTTGATGACCAAGTTCTTTTCCTTCTTCTATTCCTTCGTTTCTTCCATTGGCATAAGCTTTTTGCGTTTCTTGTACACCGCGTTCCGTTGCTTCCCTCACGGCTTTTAACTTTTCTTCTTCAGCTTTTCTGAGTTCTTCATATTTTTTGAGATTTTCTGCTCTCATTTTAGCTAATTCTTCTTCGGTTTCTTGGAGTGTTTTTACTCTTTGTTCATTTGCTTGAGTCACAAGATTTTCGGCGTGTTTTCGTAATCTTTTTTCTTCTGCCGCCGAATTAAGCGCTTCCTCTCTTAAGCGTCTTTGCTCTTCAACTTGGTCGAGAAGTTTTGCTGCTTCAGGTACTTTGGATTGTAGTGCGATCTCTTTAGCCTTAAGTTCTTCAGCTGCTTTTCTGGCTAGTTCTTCAGCAGTCTGTTGTGCTTTAAGGGCTTTCTCAGCTTTGCGTTTTTCACGCGCCAGTCTTTTCTCTGCTTTTTGAGCAGCTTCCTCCTTGGATCGTTTTTCTGCTTCCAGTTCTTCACGAAGCTTGGCTGCTTCAGCCTGAAGCAATTTTTCTTTTTCCGTTGATTTGGGCGGTTCTGTTTGAACTACAGATGCTTTTTTTGATTTACTACGGTTGGCAAGGGTTTTGCTGAGCGTCTCTTCCGTTTCTTTTTTAGCTTGCTCAGCTGCTTGACGTTTCGTTTCCTCTGCTTTTAGTTTTTCATCTGCTGCTTTTTGTTTTTCTATTGATTCTTTCTGAAGCGTAATTTGTTTATGAAGTGCCTTAAGCAGATTGACGATTTTAGGTGTTTTTTTGTGTGCTTTTGTAGTTTCTTGATCGATGATCTCAAAGATTTTGGCGTAAGCTGCTGCGGGAGTATCAAATTCAGTCTTAGCAAACTCTCTTAGAGAAGTAATCGCGTCTTTTCTTGGTTGACCTTTACCGTGTTCATGCTGAACAATAAATTCTTGAATCATTGCTTTTAACGAGGTGATTTGATCTTTTTCGGTAGGGGCGAAAGCATCAGATTGTTGCATAAAATAAATTCCTCTTTTATTCAGTAGTAGGGTTAATGGCTTACAAAAAATTTAATCTTTTGTCGAATCTGTTTGTAAGTAAAAAGCCATATCGCAGTTTAAAACTAAACCAGCCAATAAACAAGTTGGAATTTAAAGTAGAATTTTTGATTGCTTGTCAGCGAATGTTTGTGTGTACATAATATCGTTCCACTCTGTATCAGACAAGGAATTCATTCGCAATGCATCAACAAAATGGTTTCTGGAAAAATCTTTGGTCATTAATAAAGCCTTATTGGACATCAGAAGAAAAATGGGACGCATTTTTTCTTTTGGCCGGTATATTAGCATGCAATATTTTACAAGTTCAGTTGATGGTGATCGTCAACAGTTGGCGAAAACATTTTTACGATGCACTTCAAGCATCACATATGAACTACATTATGATGTCGCTGTTCCAATTTGTTATCATCCTTGTGCTCGCAATTTTTATTTTTACCTACGGAAGTTATTTTGCTGGGTTGCTCACAAACCGATGGCGGCGGTGGATGACGCGGAAATATGTCGATCGATGGTTAAGTGAGCATGCGGCGTATGCGATGCAAATCCTCAATAAAAATATGGATAACCCCGACCAGCGTATCAGCGAAGATCTCAATGAATTGCCCACATTAACCCTGACATTATTTTCAGGGTTGTTTAATGCAGGCCTAACATTGGTCGCATTCAGCGTGATTCTGTGGCAATTATCGGGCGCGCTGACCTTTACGCTTTTGGGTCATACTATATATATACCTGGATACATGTTTTTCGCGACAATTATCTATGCCGTATTTGGGACTTACATTACTGCTTGGATTGGTAAGCATTTGGCTCAACTGAACTACCAACAAGAACAGTTCAATGCAAACTTTCGTTTTAACTTGGTCCGTGTGCGAGAGTCAACGGAACAGATTTCTTTATATCGAGGCGAAGATAACGAACGTTACCGTTTAATGGATACTTTTAAATATGTCTTCGATAATTTTTATCGCATTATCAATGTCCAAAAGTTTTTAGGATTCTTTGTTAATGGTTATAGCTTATTAACGCAAGTCATTGGTATTTTAATTGCACTGCCGCGTTATATTGCTGAGCGTCAAGAAATTGGTAGCTTGATACAGGTGAGTACGGCTTTCCAAGAAGTGGTGGGGGCTTTGTCGTTTATTGTGACATCGTTCACGACGATTGCGAATTGGCGTGCGGTGATCAAGCGGCTCACAGAATTTACGCGTTTAATGAATGAAGCTGCAGATGAAATTCATCAGAAAAATATTACAGTGGATTATGATGGTAATCATGAAATTCGGGCGCATAACTTATCTTTATGCTTACCTAATCATGAAATATTGGTTAATCCCATGAGTTTTTCCATTAAAGCTGGCGAGCATGTTTTAATTAGCGGGAAATACGGCAGTGGTAAAAGTACGTTATTAAGGGCCATGGCAAATATTTGGCCTTATGGGTCCGGAGAAATTTCGTTGCCTGAAAAAAATCGCCGATTGTTTTTGCCGCAGAAACCGTACTTCCCAATCGGAACGTTACGCGAGGCTTTATTATATCCAAATACCGGTATACAAATTTCAGATGATAAATTAAAAGAAACCTTAACGTTGTGTGGATTGGGGTATATTAAAAACAGATTAAATGATGTGCGATATTGGTCTATGGAATTTTCATTGGGTGAACAGCAATTAATTGCGTTCGCGCGAATTTTTATTGTTGAACCACAATGGGTCTTTATGGATGAAGCGACATCAGCTTTGGATGAAGGTACTGAAAAGCATATGTATGAATTATTACAAACGCGTTTTCCAAAAATGACGATTGTAAGCGTTGGTCATCGAAGTAGCTTAAAATTATTCCACCAGAAAGAGATCTATGTCGATAAAATCGAAAAAAGTAGTTGATTATTGTCTGTATGGGTTGCTCGCGTTGTTTTGGAGCGGGTCTTTTATTAATATCAAAACGACCGTAGATGCGTGCCCCGAATTTTTCAGCGCGATGCTGCGCGTGTTTATTGGATTTATTACATTAACGATTTTCTTTTTGTGCCAGGAAAAGAAAGTGTTTGTATCGCCTAAAATAGCATGGCGATTGTGGGTGGCTGGCATTTTCAGTCAAGCGATTCCGTTTGCGTTTTTATTTTACGGCGAACAATTTATTCGGCCGGCTCTCGCAAGTATTATTAATAGCACCGTATCGATTTGGGCATTACTTTTGGGTGTGGTATTTTTGCGAGATTATGCGCAGCTGCAACGTTATAAAGTACTGGGTGTAATCATCGGATTTATAGGTATATTGATTGTTTTTGGGCCAATGTTAGATGATGGTCGTAATGCGGTGGTGGGAATTGTGTCTGTATTTGCTATGGTATTGTCTTATGCCGTTGGCGCATTGATTAATCAGCATATGGTGTTTGGTAAGTTAAAGCCCGCAACGCATGTTAATTTGTGGCAGCAACATTTAGCCAGTTTTGTTTTTCTTTTAGTATTGACTTTGAGCACAGAAAAATTTCCAGACATGCACACACTTATGAATGTTAAAGTCATGGGCGCGTTTATTTATTTGGGTGTTTTTGCAACAGCAATTAGTTTTATGATTTATTACTATTTAATTCGCGAATGGGATGCGGTGCGGGCGAGCAGTGTGATGTATATGGTGCCGATGTTGGCCATTTTATGGGATTATTTATTTTTGCATGTGCCGTCTGAATGGTATGAGATTTTTGGCGCGATTATTATTTTAGTTGGGGTGATGTTGATACAAAAAACTACTGCGGGATCACGCGCGACTTCCCTGGCTCAGAAATAGCGACATAAACTAGCTCTGCATTTGAAATTTTAACAACTTCGCCGTCCAGCTGACGATTGCGTTCTGCAAATACGTCAATTTCGACGTTCAATGATTTTGTGCCAATGCGCGTAACTCTTGCGTAAAAACTCACGACATCACCAACATATAACGGCGCTTCAAACGTAAGTTTATTGACATTAATTGTCGCAACAGGACCTTTTGCGCGAATCGTTGCAACGGTTGCCCCTGCAATATCAATTTGTGACATCAACCAACCACCGAAAATATCGCCACGCGCATTGGTGTCATATACCATAGGAATGACGCGTAAAGTTGGTTGTTCTTTCGGTAACGTTAGATTTGGCATATTACATTCCTTCTTTTTGAGCATAATGAAGTGGGCCACCACGAAATGGAGCAAAACCGGTTCCAAAAATCATTCCGGCATCTAATAAATCACTGTCATCGACAATTTTTTCTTTTAATGCTTGCCGCCCTTCTTGAATCATGGCATTCATTAATCGAGAGATTACAGGAATTTGAGTAGATTTGGGATGAGAATTTTTAATGGGTTTATTATTTTTATATTTGTAATAACCTTGGCCCGTTTTTCGACCTAAATGTTTTTCTAAAACGAGTTGCTCAAGTTTGCTTAAATCATATTTATTCGGTTTGCCTTTTAATAATATTCTCGAGACAGACAAGCAAATATCTAATCCGACTGTATCACCCAGCTCAATCGGTCCCATCGGCATGCCAAAATCAACGGCTGCTTTATCAATGGTTTCAGGCGAAACGCCTTCTTGTATTAATTGGACGGCTTCTAGCATGTAAGGCATTAGTATGCGATTCACTAAAAACCCAGGTGCGCTTTTAACAGGAAGCGGTAATTTGTCTAAATAACGCACAAATGCAATGGCTTTATCGGAGACTGCTTTACTGGTTTTGTCATCGTGCACAACTTCAACTAACATCATTTTGGCAACAGGATTAAAAAAGTGTATGCCTACAATACGTGAGGGATCTTTCATATCTTTGCTAATGATATCGAGCGGAATGCTCGATGTATTGGATGCCAAAACAGCATCGCGTTTGGCGGTTTTTTCTAATAGCGTAAATAATTTTTGTTTTGCTTCAGTATTTTCATAAATCGCTTCAATAATAATATCAGCGTGTGGAATGCCCAAGCCGTTTACATCGGGCATTAATCTGTCCATTGCAGCTTGAATTAACCGCGGTTCTTTTAATTTATACTTAAATAATTCATGCGCTCGTTTTAATGCAGGCGCGATATATTGTGCGTCACGATCTTGAAGTGTTACGTGAGCACCACGTAATGCACAATACGCAGCAATATCACCGCCCATTGTTCCAGCACCGACTACATGAACGCGATCTGGTTTAAATAAAACGCCTTTCGCTAAACTTTTTAGCCTATCTTGTAGAAAAAAAACCCGAATTAGATTTTGGGCAGTTTCAGTTGTCATTAAATGCAAAATGGATTGCGCCTCATTTTCCATGGCAGTCTCTAGTCCGCCATCTTTTTGCCAGGTATTTATTACGGCATACGGTGCAGGGTAGTGTGCTTCAGAAGCTAATTTAGATGTTTTGTAGCGCAAATATTTTGCAAACAAAGGGCGTATTACAGGTGAATATAATAATTGAATGAATGTATTGGGTTGATGTTTGGGTGGATTTTCTAAAATGATCATGACAGCGGCGCGATTTAAATGTCGTTTCGCGACTGCATAATCCACTAAGCCTAATTTTTGTGCCTTTTTAGCGTCAACAGGTGAGCCGGTTAAAATCATTTGCATTGCAGCAGGCGCGCCAATTAATTTCGGTAATCGTACCGTTCCACCCCATCCCGGTTGAATGCCTAATTTAATTTCAGGTAAGCCAATGCGAGTCGTTGCAGATTCTTCCGCAATCCGGAATTTACATGCGAGCGCTAATTCGGTTCCGCCGCCCATACAAAATCCTGAAATTAATGCGACAGTCGGAATGGCGAGATTTTCTAGATCCGTAAATACTTTTTGAACATAGTGAACTAAACTATCTAATTCTTCAGCGGAAAGTTTAGTAAAAGATTTCAAGTCAGCTCCAGCAGCAAAACCCGTTTTTTTTGCAGAGCAAATTACAATGCCTTTATAGGATTTTGATTCCACTGTCTTAATTAAAGACTCAAGTTCTTGGATGACGTCATTATTAATAGTATTTACAGCAGCGTCTTTTCTGTCAAAATACCACCAGGCTATATTATTTTTGTCTATCTCGATACTCCAATGTTGTAAATTCATGAATTTGCCTCGGACGTATTTTCAATCAAAATTGCTCCACCAATTCCACCGCCAACACATAAGCTTGCGATACCTAATTTAGTATTAGTACGTTTTAAGATATTTAATAAGTGTAATGTAACGCGCGCTCCACTCGCGCCAATCGGGTGACCTGCGGCAATGGCGCCACCATCGATATTTAATTTGTTTTGATCCAGTGTTCCGAGTGATTTGCGTAAACCTAATTTTTCAGTGCAATATTTATCGCTTTCCCATGCCTTTAAGCATGCTAAGACTTGTGCCGCAAACGCTTCATTAATTTCAACGTAATCAATATCATCAAATAATAAATTTTGCCGCTCTAAAATGGGTGTGATGGCATGTACTGGACCTAATCCCATTTGCGCGGGATCTACGCCCGCCCATTGAATATCAAGAATTTTGCCTAATACAGGCAGGTCATATTTTTTAACAGCGGTGGCGCTTGCTAAAATAACAAGAGCAGCACCGTCGGTAATTTGCGAACTGTTTCCTGCTGTGACTAATCCAAATTTTTTATCGAAAAAAGGTTTTAATGCGGCTAATTTTTCAACAGATGTATCGCGACGTAATCCATCATCTTCCAAATATACATGGCCCATTTCATCATATAGCGCGGTGACTTCTTGCATCCATTGTTGGTCAAAGGCATTTGCTAATCGGTGATGACTGCGTGCTGCATATTCGTCCATTTCTTGTCGTGAAATATTAAAGCGCGATGCTAAAATTTCAGCGGTTTGTCCCATATTTAATCCGACAATAGGATCGGTTAATCCAGATAATAAAGAAATAATAGGCATTAAATAAGACGGACGAAAATGCGAAAGTGTTTTTAATTTATCGCTGATATTTTTAGCCGCTTGAAAATCAGCAAACCAATTTGTCATTTTGCGATTAAATAATAAGGGCGAGCGACTCATGGCTTCAGTGCCGCCGGCTAAAATTAATTCGGCACGACCGGAGCCAATTAATAATGCGCCGCTATCAATGGATTGCAATCCCGATGCGCAATTCCGTTGTACCGTAAATCCGGGCACTTTTTTTCCCGTACCTAATCGAAGTCCAATAATGCGTGCAATATTCGCTTCGTTTTCGCTGGGTGACATACAACCGACAATCACTTCATCAAATTCTGCAGCAGAGAATGGTTGGCGTGCGAGTAAATGTTGGCCTGTGCTCACCGCTAAATCAGATGCGCTGAAGGGTCCAGGTTTTCCGCGCGCTTTTAAAAATGGTGTGCGTGATCCATCCACAATATAAACATCCCGCGCATAAGCGGGTTTCAGTTTACGTTTTGGCATTTCAATTTCCCTTTGGAGCGGCAGTGTCACGTAAGGCGCGTTTTAGCACCAGTAACAATAAATCCTTATCGATAGGCTTATATAAGAAGTCATAAACGCCCGCGATCATCGCGGCACCAACATCTTTTCGTTCGGCGTGGCTGGTTAACATAATAATAGGTATGTGTCGAAGTTCAGGACGAAGGTAAATTTTATGTAATAAATCCAGTCCTGTCATGCTGGGCATCATGCGGTCTAGGATAACGGCGGAGAAGCGGCTTGGATCTTCATTTAATAAATCAAACGCGAACACGGCTTCATGAGTAGAGGCAACAGAGAAGTTTGCATCATTCAATAACGTCGATAGCACTTTGACCACAACGGGGTCATCATCGACAACCAGAATTTCATGGGATTTCGATGTTTTAGTCATTGAGAATGGAATCCTTCCTTTTTTTCAATTGGGCCATTATACCATACATCAGCTGTGGCCAATCTTCTTTCAGTTTGCGAAAGAAGGCGCGAGGGCTGATTTGTTCTTTCACCCATTTTTCTAGGAAAGGCTTTGCGGTCGCCCATAAATCCAGTTCGGGGTAAATTTGTCTGGCCAAACCCTCAACACTTAACAGGGTTTTTTGAAGAAGCAACAATTGGGGCTGAATATGAATATTAAATTTTGCGGCCATTTGGAATAAGCTGAATAGTAATTGGCCAAATGATATTTCGCCGAGTGGTTTTTCAAAGATCGGTTCACATGCTGTTCTTATGGCCGTTTCTAATTGATCAATCCGCGTATTTTTAGGCGCCCAACCGGATTCAATATGCAGAATGGCTACGCGTTTGTAGTCGCGTTTAAAAAAAGCCAAGAAATTTTCAGCGATATAACGTTGGTCGCGAGGACTTAAACTTCCCATAATGCCAAAATCAACGACAATATATTGAGGCGTATGGCCATTTTCTTTGGAAACAAAAATGTTTCCCGGATGCATATCTGCGTGGAAGAAATTATGCTCAAACACTTGTGTAAAAAATATATCGATGCCGCGCTCAGCTAATTTTTTTAGATCAATGTGGTGTTTCTTTAAAGTATCAATATCACGGATGGGAATACCATGAATACGCTCCATGACAATGACATTTTTACGCGTGTAATCCCAAAATATTTCAGGCACATGTAATTTATCTGAGCCAATAAAATTTCGGCGAAGTTGCGACGCATTAGCGGCTTCACGCATAAAATCGAGCTCGCCCAAAATGGATTCTTCAAATTCAGCTACCATTTCGATAGGTTTGAATTGTTTTAATCGTTTAATTTTGTTGGCCAGTTTTGCGATGGAATACATTAATGCAATATCACGTTTAATATATTTGGCAATATTAGGGCGTAAAAGTTTAACAACAACGGATTTATTATTGTTTAAAACAGCGCCGTGCACTTGTGCTATAGATGCAGACGCAAGTGGTGATGCTTCAAACGATTTGAAAATTTGTTCCAGCGGCGCATGGTAAATTTTTTCCAGTTTTTGGCGAGCTTCGTCGTTTGAGAAAGCCGGTACTTGATCTTGTAATTTAATTAATTCATCAATAACGGGTTTGGGTAAAACATCTTGGCGTGTAGAAAGCGCTTGGCCAAATTTTACAAAGACAGGTCCTAATTCTTCGAGCGTGATTCGCATCGCACTTCCGCGTGTATAATATTTTTTATGTCGAAGGCGAATAAACGAGTATCGTTTTTTAATAATCCAAAAAATATGTAACAAGCGGAAAAATTGTTTCATGAGGATTTCTTTTCCAATAAAGCTATTCTTGCCGCTAACCTTTCAGTATCGAGGTGCAGCTTATCTACTTGAGTATAAAAATTTTCTATTTCGTCGCGCGTGGGTAAATAATCTGTTTCTTCTTGAAGATATTCAGATAGATTTCGTCCAAAAGTTTTTCGAAAGTCTTTTTGGGTTTGATTAGCGCCGCGGAAAAAATTGCCTAGGGTATTTGCAAGCGGATCGCCTATGATTTTAGATAAGCTTTCTTCCCAATCTGGATCAATCTCAGACATAATATTTTTAAAGTCTTGTAGAAATACTAAATCACCCGTCACCTCAATATCTTTGTGTGTTATTACTCGAATACTGACCGTCGGAGCATTTTCGCTTTCGTGAGAAATACGTAAATGCGTGTTTTCTATAGTGAGATATAATGTCAGGGCGACAGGAAGTATTTCCAGCTCGATAATTTTGCCGTTATATTGTTGAAGTTTTGCAGATTTTTCCGGATCGCGATCAAGAGCGTAATTTATTAAAGAAGATAAAATCATATTAAATTTTAACTCCTCTGTGTAAACACACAATTCCGCCGGTTAAATTAAAGTATTCACAGTTTTCAAAACCTGCTTCTAAGATCATATTTTTTAAACTTTCTTGATCAGGGTGTTTGCGAATAGACTCGACTAAATATTGATAACTGTCTTTTGAACCCGTGATTAATTCGCCTAATTTAGGGACCACATGAAAAGAATATTGATCATATAATTTTTCTATGAGAGGCAAGACAGGTTTTGAAAATTCTAAGACTAATAATATTCCGCCGGGTTTTAATGTTTCATACATAGATTTTAATGCTTTTTCTTTGTCTGTAACGTTGCGTAATCCAAAGCTAATACTGACACAATCAAAATAATTTTTTTTAAAGGGTAATTTTTCAGCGTTAGCCTGAACATAATGAATGTTATCCGTAAAGCCCAAGTCGATTAATTTATTACGTCCCATGTGCAACATGCTGTCGTTGATATCTGCTAAGTAAACAGCGCCGGTGTTGCCGACTTTTTTAGAAAAGCCTTGGGTGAGATCACCAGTACCGCCGGCGATATCAAGAACATTATGACCTTTGTGCACAAGACTTTTATTTAGCGTGTAATTTTTCCATAAACGATGTAGACCAAATGACATTAAATCATTCATAAGGTCATATCGGCTGGCGACGGTGTGGAAGACATCCGCAACGCGTTGTGCTTTTTCTTGCGCAGGGATTTCTTGGAAACCGAAATGAGTGATGGAATCTTCAGGGTTTTTCATGGGGTAAAGTGTAAGGGTATGTTATATTCTTATCAACAAATTTAGGGGATTTTGTTATAATTCATGTCTTGTTGAAATTGGGGGGAGCGTATGTCGAACGAATTAACTAAAGAAAAGAAGCGAAAAAAATCTGAAGAAGAGGTTTTGCATAATCCGTTTCCAACTGGAGTCCAAGAAATTACTGTTCCTTTGTATAACGGGGTGTTAGAGGAAGAAGGGCGGCGCGTAGTTGATTTATCTGGCGAAAATCCAGCCGACAGAGTTGAATTGCCAAATGTTGTTAGCGGTGAAGGGCACCCCGAAGGACGGCATAAAGACTCAGATTATGTGGGTGCTTTAACTCCTGTTCCATTATCTCCATCTGTACGTGCAAGCAGCTGGGGAACTTCTTCTACTTCTACCTCGTGTTCTTCATCTTCAGAAAAGCAGCCTAGTTTAGAAGAAGAACAGTGTCGTTCTTTACGAGCCAGCAGTTTCGGGTTAGGTATGTTCCGTCCTCACACAGCTTGCGGAGCTGCACTCAAAACCGGAAAACTTAATGAAGTAAATCCCGTTCGTGATTATGCATGGTCAGCTATTTTTGCTTTAGCAGGGCTCTCTTGTATTATCGCAGGTGGGGCACACGGTAATGTTTTCTTAATCATTGGAGGTGTTTTACTGATTGCTCTTTCTTCGGCTTTGGCTGTTCGTGCTGATCAATCAAATTCAAATGATAAGCAGGATTCCAACAGTGGCATATCGTATTTCCCACAAACATCCGTTATCTGCTAACGTTTTTTTGGGGTCGTAGCTCAGCTGGGAGAGCGCAACGTTGAGGTCGGGGGTTCGATCCTCCTCGGCTCCACCAAGCGGTAATGACAGCATAAATTAAATCCATTAGACTCTCGGGCTATATTTAATTTTACTTTGAGTAATAATAAAAATGCTTGAGAAGTTTGATCATAATTTTTGTTTTCTTTCTATTGGCTCGTATTCTCACGAGTATTTTTCTGTTTTGGGTTTTACTACCTTCCAGTTTACGCTGAGTCAGAACTATAAAGTAACAGTAACATTTAGAGTCAATCAGCCTGTTTCATTGAGCAAGTGTCTTCACCAACCCGTGAGATTATCGTGGCATCAGCAATTTTTACATGGAATTGTCACTCATGCAGAAGATGGACAAGTTGTTTTTGAGTCGCCGTTGTATTCTTTAAGTCAAACTAAACATTCAAGAATCTATGCCGACAAAAACTTTCCGGAATTAATCCAGGCGGTATTAAGTGACTATAGCTGGCAAATAAAAAAGGATTTCGATTTTTTATTGAAAGTTCAATATCCCGTTTCAAAATACACAGCGCAATATCAAGAAACCCATTTAGAGTTTATCCAGCGCCAATGTTCTCGATGGGGAATAAATTTTTGCTTTATCCAACATGAAGCAAAAGCCATATTAACTTTTTTTGATGAGAATAATGTAATAAATGAAAGATTTTCTGAAGCAGAATTAAATTGGCTTGGTTTAAGTCAGTATCAAATCCATCGAAAACTATTGCCCAAAAAAGTTAATATAAACGACTATAACCCCGATACACCCGAACTGGATTTATCCATGGAAATCGAATCAAAAAGCGTGGGTAGTCAAACAGACAATAGGCTCTATGAATTTTATCAAACGCGTGAATTGGGCAAAATAATACTCAAAAGACGTTTGGAATATTATGACTGTCTTCGAGAATATATTTTTCTTCAAACGGATTATCTCAATTTACAGCTGGGTCAAAAAATTTTACTCCAGAATAATTATTTTTATATTACTGAGTTAAATTTTAAAATAGATATTTTGGGGAGTTCGCATCATGCGAATGCTACCTTAATAGGCATAAATAAAAATTATCGTCCAGCATTGCCCATATTATTTCGTATGCCGTATGTTACTGCACATGTGATTAGCGAACATGTAGATGAAGCAGGGCGATATTATATTTCGCCTGATTATGATGAAAATTATACGCAAAATACCTATCCTGTAAGATTGGCTCAGCCCTGTGCGGGAAACAATATTGGGTTTCATTTTCCGTTGGTAAAGCATTCGCAAGTAGTTATAACACATATTAATGGAGATCCAGATAGGCCTGTGATATTGGGCGTGATGCCCAGTGAAATAAAGCCACATCCCGTTACGGGTGCCAACAATTCGCAACATGTTTTGCGTACTCCACACGATAATCAATGGTTGATGGATGACAGCGAAAATACAAATAACATGCAGTTTACAACCCAAAATAATAAAGCCGAATTAAATTTACGCTCTGACATCATGGAAGTTAAAACTATGGGTCATATATTATTCGAAGCAAAGGAATTATTTCAAACTGTTCAAGACAATTATTTTCACGCTTCGCATGAAAGTTATATGGTCAATATTGGCAAGAATTATACCGTCGTGACAGAAAAGGGTGATATTGCTGTATCCAGTGGTAAAAATTTTGAGTTATCTGCAAGACAGGTTGAATTTGTTTCAGATAAAAATCTAAATATCCAAAGTAAAAATATCCAATGGCGGTGTGACAATATAACTTTTCAATCATCTAAGATCCTTCTTTCAGCAAAAAATATAATGGTTTTAAAGTCTAGCCAGTTAAATATTAATAGCATGGCGAAAATTATTCTTACGGTGGGGTCTTCCAGTTTGCGGATAAGCAGAGATGGTATTACGTTTAATTCGCCGTTTGTAAAATTTAATACGCCGAGTTTTATTTCATCCCCCCCGCAGTTGGCTGCATCAAATGGTGAATCAGCAAATGCGCTATTTAAAAACAGCCAACTTATGCTCCAGTATAAAAATCTCGAGGAGCGGTTCTCGAGTTATATGATCAAAAATAAGCATAATATTATTTGGTCAGGTAGTGTTCGAGAGAAGAATAATTTTAACAATCTTGAGTTTTCTGAACCAGTAGAAATTCATCATGCTGATTTACCTGTGATTGGCGTCGAAGGTAAAGCGCAAAAGCCTAGTAATATTGCTCATTTTCAGCCGCAACAAAAAAAGCTGCATGAAATTACTCTGCTGAGCAAACCAAAATATAAAGTCATTTCACAGAGTAGGGGACTTTTTCAATGTGAATTGTTGTCAGAAGAGGAGTTAAATTACTTTAAAAATCAAACCAATAATAAAATTATTATTTTTGTTCACGGGTACAATGTCCCTGCGGGCCATTTTGGGAAATACAGCTATCTCCGTACACCCGAAGAAGGATTTACAGATGACAGTGTAAATGGTTCGGGTGCGCCGAATTGGTTAATGCACATGGAATATAATCTAAATTGCGCTATTCAAAACACGTACCTTGAATTTCCTTGGGATAAAAAAGCATTAGATTACAGGCGTATTTTAGGTATTCATTGGCCGGGGTATAAAAAAATCTATGATATCCCGTGGTCGAATAATTTAAATTTTTCAGGTATGGAATTTAACGCGCTCGCGTCAGGTTATGCTTTATCACCGTTGATAAAACAATTACATAGAGCAGGCATTGAAATTACCCTGATTGCACACAGTTTGGGTAACTTGGTTGCCGTTCAGCTAATGGATTTATTGGGACGCGAACATCAGACTTTTATTGACCACGTGTTTTTATGGCAAGCCGCCATTGCCAAAACGGCATTATCTCCCTGTCCAATTGATTCGCTTGAACAAAAGCAAAAGGCGGTTAAGCAGTCTATGGTAGGGAGTGTAATGGCCGTGGGAGCGCCGCCGTTAATTTTGTATGAATATTATGGTGAATTCTTACGTCAAAAGGCAGCACAATTTAAAAATATTCCGCCGTGGGCGTTATACGAAAAAGATCCGTTTGCATATTTTCCGTATGCACACTATGCGGCAAAAAAATTACATGTGTTGTTTAGTGAGAATGACGATGTATTGAAGTGGCTCTATCGCGTGAATGAAATTTTTGCGAATTTGCCGCATTATAATTTTATTTTTAATCCGTTGGGATTATATGGACCTGATGAAGAAACTTTAAAATTATTAAAATCAAAATTGCAGTGTGTAGATCAGAGTGATTGTTTATTTGGGCATTCTGACATGAAGATTCCGATCAAGACATTGTTTGAAAAAATTTATACGTTAATCATAAAGGAGAGTGGATATGAGTAGTGTTCCAGAGAATCAATTATTTCGGTTGTTTGTGTTGGGGTGGATGAGTTTAACGGGCGTGATTATTTTTTTCTTAATGGGGCTGGAATTTTTAGGATTAAGCCAGGATGCGGTTGCAGATTTAATGTGTGTGATTCCCATTATATTGTTAGGGCTATTAATTTATGCCTATGTGAAGGGTAAAAATCAATTATTACGACGATTGTGCTATGGCTATATGACAGTAGGAATTCCTTGTATTTTGCTGATGTTTATTGCGCCGATGTTTATTACTTAATTATCTCAAATTGCCCTGTATTTTCATCATACTGTGAAACATCTGCTGTGGATAAATCAAACCACCAGCCATGAAGATTTAATTGCTTAGCGGTAAGGCGTGATTTAATTTCAGGGTAAGTTTTTAAATGCTCTAATTGTTGAATGACATTAATATGGGACAGCACATTGTGTGGATCGTGAGGTTGCGGATGTAACTGCTGTAATTTTTCATAAGAGGGTTTTGCATAAGACAGCCATTTTTTAATGGCAGAATCATGATTTTCTATCGTATTGTCAGTGAATGCACGCATTGCGCCACAATCCGAATGTCCACAAATCACAATGTCTGACACATTTAAAAACAGTGTTGAGAATTCAATGGCTGCGGCAACTGAAAGTGCATCGGTTGCGCCGTGGGGGGGGATAATATTGCCAATATTTCTCAATACAAATAAGTCGCCTGGATCCGTTGATGCAAACGTGTTGGGAACCACGCGGCTATCGCAACACGCAACAAATAATGTATCCGGTGATTGAAAATGCGCCAGCTTTGAAAATTTCGCGCGATATTCAGCGAGATTGTGTTCACGAAAATCCTTAATTCCCTGAATAAGTTTTTTCATGATTTTTTTGCTTTCGATGTTTTAGCTAATTTCTTAGCCTTAGATTTTGGCACGACATGTTTCATGATGTAGTACTGTTGTGCGATCGATAAAGAATTATTCGCTACCCAATATAGAACCAAACCTGCTGGGAAGCTTAAAAATAATGCCGTAAAAATAAACGGCATCGCCATCATTAATTTACGTTGTGTGGGATCCGGTGCTTTGGGCGCAAACCATTGCTGAATAAAAATCGTTAAACCCATTAACACAGGTAAAACATAGTACGGGTCTTTAATGGACAAATCATGAATCCATAAAATAAATGGCGCTTGGCGTAGTTGAACGCTTTCCATGATGACCCAATACAATGATAAAAATACCGGAATTTGAACCAGGAGGGGGAGGCACCCACCCAGTGGATTGATCTTTTCGCGTTTGTACAACTCCATGGTTGCTTTCGCTAATTTTTGCTTATCATCGCCACAATTTTCGCGGATTTGCTCGATGCGGGGCTGTAATTCACGCATCGCGGCCATGGATCGAAAGCTAATCGAATTTAATTTGTAAAATAAAATTTTAATAAATAATGTTACAAGAACAATTGCCCATCCCCAATTGCCCGTTAATTTATACATGGAGTTCATTACAGCAAAAATTATTCCAGCAATGAACCATAAAATACCGTAATCTACTGTGAGATTTAATCCCGGTGCAATTTTAGAAAGCGAGCTTGCAATTTCAGGGCCAACATATAATTGATCTGTAAATGTTTGTGATTGTTGTGGCGCTAATGTGGTTTGTGGACTTTCCATTCCTAAGGTGTAAACATCATTATTTTCGCGCGTGTAGTAATGGTAAATTTCATTTGGATCGGGAATCCATGCGCTTAAGAAATAGTGTTGTACCATCGCAAGCCAACCATTTTTAGTTGTCTGGGTTAAATTTTGTTGCGCCATTTCTTTAAAGCTAATTTTTTCATAGCGTTTTTCAGGTGAAGAGACAACGCCACCTAAATAGGTGCTGATATTAAAAGGCCCCACGCCTTTTGCGGAAACCGGTTTGCGTTGTAATTCAGCATAAGCGGTTGTTTGAATCGCAGCGCTTGAGCGGTTCGTGATGGTTTGGGAAACATGAATTAAATAATCATCCGGTGTGAAAGTATAAGTTTTAGTAATACTGATTTTTCCATTTTCCCAGGTGAGTGTGACAATATTGTTTTCAATTTTCGCGTTGTAAATCATTTGATCGGCCGGAGGCAAAGCTTTGCTCGTCACGCCATTGGTTGCGACATAATATTCTTGCGGATCAGTGGTAAATAATTCTGTCGGTGTATTTTTATCTTCCAATGAAACGGGATATTTTAATAATTTTGCACCGACCAGTGTTCCACCAGCTCTGTTAATGGTTATATCAATAACGTTTGTTTTGAAATTAACTAATTGATTTTTATTGGGTGGTACAACGGCTTGTGGCGGTGTAACCGTAGAGGGTTGCGAAACTGTACTTGTACTTTGTGTGGTATTGGTTTTGGGTACTTGCGTTGCAGGAGCATGTTCGGCTTCCCATGCATTCCATAACATCATTCCGATGAAAAATAATAATGATATTAAAAACATTCGGCGCAAGTCAGTCATGGTTTTTTTGTCTCTCTGGTAAAGAATCTACACCACCTTCACAGAACGGGTGGCATCGTAATAATCGTTGAATTCCGAGTCGTATTCCCTTTAATACACCGTACATTTGTATGGCTTCCAACATATAAGCAGAACAACTAGGGAAAAAACGGCAATGTTGCCCGAGAAGCGGGCTTAACGCAAATTGATAAGATTTTATCAACCCGGTTAAGATTTTTTGCGGGAAGCGTTTAAGCGTTTCCATTGTTCGTCGATCTTCTCCCGAATCACTTTGCTGTTTTGAGGGCCGAGTGCTTTATAAATGATAACGACCATATCCATGGGTGGCAATTCATATTGATTTAAGCGAAAGCTTTCGCGAATGATGCGTTTAATTTTGTGGCGCGTGGTGGCTTTATGAACATGTTTTTTGCTGACTGAAACACATAGTCTGGGATGTGCAAAGGTATTTTGGTACGAAAAAATCGCCATAAATGGCGATGTCAACTTGCGTCCCTTTTGGCAGACGGTTTGAATATCGCGATTTTCGGATAGGCGAAGTGAGCGGCTAAAGCCAAAGCGGCTAGGCACTCAGTGTTTTACGTCCTTTGCGGCGGCGAGCATTGATGACCTTACGGCCGTTCTTTGTGGCCATACGGGCACGAAAGCCGTGAGTACGCTTGCGCTTGATTTGTGACGGTTGGAACGTTCTTTTCATATATATATCTACCTTATAACAAGGGCCGGAATCATAAAGGACGGCCCTCCATGTGTCAAATCCTGTCCTATACTCATATATAAGGTGTAAATGTAAAAGGCCGCTTTGAGCGGCGGAGGGATGTGTGATGGCTAACAAGACACCAGATGAAATTGCGGCAATGGTTGAATCAGCGCGCGGCTTTTTGAAAGCTAACTCTTTGCGCACTATGAGTGCATCTAGTGATGAGGCGGTACGAAAACAGGGTGAGCGACAAATGGCGGAATTTCTTAATAATTTTAAGGGTTGGTCTTCACAAGATTTGAATAATTTACAAGGGGCGCTTTTGAAAAAATTTGATGAAGAAATGCAAAATGCTCCTTTGCGTATTGATGGAAATGCTAATACCGCTCGACAAAATTTAAATAAAGAAATGAGAAGTGTTTTTCAAAATTTATTTGATATTGAAAGTGTTGTGAAGCGTGGAGAAGGCGCTATTCCTCGGGTAGAGATTGTTGAGTCTCAGCAAAACCAGCCTATACAGCGAGAAGAGCAGTCTTCAGTGGCTAAACCAGCTGAATCCAAAGCATTTTTACAAAAAGTAAAAGATATCGTGAATCGCGGTACAGAAAGCATTAATGCGAAAGTCTCAGAAGTTAAGACAGTCATGGAAGAAAAAAGAAAAGAAAGAAAAATAGAACAGCAAGGCAAAAAAATTGAGCAAGGCGGAAGTTTACTCGAAAAGCTTGCTCAAAAAGCAAAAAATAAAATTGCTGAGCTTGGTGATAAAGCCATGGAAAGAATAATGAAATTATCCTCGAAAAGCAGGGGTGGGGATGTTGAAATGAAGGAGATGCAGATTGGGTTACCCAAAAACGTTCGGAAAGCTGGTGCTGCAAGTGTTGAAGCAGAAATACACGAGGGTCATGCTACGAAAATTGATTTTATGCTTCAGGATACCATGGATATGTTAGAGAATGCTCGTACAATTTCAGATGGCGCTAAACCTATAGCAGATTCCCCTTCAATAATTGATCAAATCTATGCCGAGATAGAAGCCGTAGATGCGAGTATTAACAATGAGGTTGGTGAATTTGCAGGAAGCGCGGAAGCGTTAATGAAAGCGGAAGAAGTCGTCACTCGAGAAGATGTACAAGATTTAAATCTCGAATTTGATTTTGATAACCAATTTGGTCCTAGCACTACAGAGCTGAAGCAAGTCGCAACTGAAGCTGATCAGGCGTTGAGTAATCTCGATAAACCTCTTGAAAAAGCTAAGTCGGTAGAAAAACCTGCTTCTTTTGAAGAGAAAATGGATGAGCTCGATAAGGCATTAAAAGCAATCGACGACGCTGAGCCGGCTAAGAGTTCAGCAAAATCACCTGAGCCAACCAAAGATCCAGGTTCCGGTCCTTCTTCACCACGTGGCGGCCCTTAATTTTTATTCGGGAGGGGCGCGCTATGTTTGGTAAAATCGAACGCATTCCTGAAGCATTTTTGGGTGAACAAAAAAAACGAGTTCTCTCAATCAGTGCATATCAGGGTTATACGTTGATTAAAATCAAAGATGGCAGAAAAGAAAATGCTTATCGTTTTTATGCCTTTTCCGAGAAAGATTTTCAAGGTGAAGGTAGTTTTGGAAAAGTTTACGCTGCACGTGTTGTAGATCCGGATACCGGCGAATTTAAAAAAGATATTGTTGCAGTAAAAATCATCGGTTCAGATGCGAATCAGTCCCCCCAAGAATTATATGAAAAAGAACGCGAAGCCAATAAAGAAGTTAAGCGATTACGCAGTAAAAATTTTTTAGCTGAAACACCTTTCCTCGAAGCAAGACGTGTGTACGTTATATTGGAGTTTGCTAAAGGAAAAGAATTAAACGCAAAAGAATTTGTCAAAGATGTTAATGAGGCATTTCCTCAAGCGGTAAAATTAATATGGTTTTTATCAAACGATTTAAATCGATTGAATCATGAAACCTCTCGCGGCCGCGCATTAATTCACTCGGATCTAAAAGCAGGAAATTCGCGCGTCGAGGTGAAAGAGGGAAAAGTGCAAGATGCACGAATTATCGATTTTGGTTTTGCTCAAAAAGTCAGAGACGATGCGATGCATTTTATTGCTAGTCAGGGTGGAACTTACCTTGCGCCTGAGCAAGAAGCAAAGAATATACAAGGCTTAAAAAGCGATATTTATTCGTTTGGCTTAATGTGCCAGTCCATATTTAATGAATTTGAAAAAACAACACCAGAAAATCTGAAACCTATTTTGCACCGCTTTTTATTACAAATGGTAAGCGAAGATTATCATCAGCGTCCAAACGCTGATGATGTGTTGATATTTTTCACAACGTTGAATAATTATCTCCTATCTGGGGAAGATAGGCAGAATGAATTTTTGGAAAAACTTGAAGTATTGGCAATGCCGGAAGAAGTATTGCGCAGAGAAAATTTACCCGCCGAATTTGAAAACTGTTGGCGTTTATTTTTGTATGCCAGTGAGCATTATGAAAATCATCAAGAAAAATGGAAGGAGCTGTGTGTGAGCCTTAAACAAGAAATGGGAAGCCGTCCAGATTATACATGGGTGGTAGAATTTATTAGAAAATATTCTTCTCAACAATTTTCCGATGAACAAAAGCGGTATTTTTTCCAATTTCTAAAAGAATTTCTCCAACCCAATCATCCTCGTCGTGAAGAAAGCAAGCGTTGTATTCGAGTTCTGTTGCAGCAAAATGAAAAAGAATGGCAAAAAATTGTGGAAACACGTTCCGTGGAAGAAAATCCCGCGCAATGGTTACGAGAAGGAAATATTCCACAATTACCGACTAATCAATGGCGATTATTTGTGTGCGCAGCAATAGATGGCGCAGGAATGGTTAATAATAATTGTGTTGAATTAAAACAAGCATTGGTTCGGAATCGTGACGCATTAACGAGAGAGCAGTCTATTATTGAGAAAGCTATTACTGATTTTTTTGGCCATAAAGATGAAGAATATAGAGAGAGATATGACGTATTTTTTCGCGGCATGTTAAAAAAATATCTTAATAACCCTAAACCTAAAACGCTTGAATCAATAAGGGTTATTGCCAATCCTGAAGCAATGCTCGCCGCAAAGGAAATGCCAATCCATATTAGAAATATTTGGCGTTTATTTAAAGTCGCTTCAAAACATTATGATGACTATAAAAACATGTGGGAATTATGCCGTGTGCGAATTCAACAAAATATTGATGAAAAGAAGCGCGATTTCGGTCCGGAGGATCAAAACTGGTTTAGGGCAGAATGTAAATCGCACCGTTCACCCGTTGTTCTGGGGCGTAAATAATTGAAATGGTAGGGGGTAGAAATGCTATTATCCCAGTGTTCTACTCACAATAGGAGCTGATATGTACGTTTTGACTGCGGATTTTGAAAAGCCTGATGCCGCTGAAATTTTTACACGATCTTTAAAGGAAACTGGATTTGGCGTATTAAAAAATCATCCAGTTAATTATCAATTAGTTAAAGATGTTTTTAATGCGTGGGAAGATTTTTTTACATTGCCGGACACTGAAAAAAATAAATTTTTATTTGATAAAGAAATTCATGATGGTTTTTTTCCAATGAATGTTTCTGAAATCGCCAAGGGAAATTCCGTAAAAGATATTAAAGAATATTATCATTTTTATCCGTGGGGTCGATGTCCCGAATCACTTCGTGAAAAATCCTTACAATTATTTAACGAAATGACACAATTGGCGATGACACTGTTGGGATGGGTAGAACAACACACGCCAGAAGATATTCGCAAGACTTTTTCTATGCCATTATCTCAGATGATCAAAGATGCGCCGCGTACGTTATTGAGAATTTTGCATTATCCTCCCTTAAAAGGTACTGAAGAAAAAGGCGCGATACGCGCAGCAGATCATGAAGATATTAATTTACTGACATTATTGCCTGCAGCAACCGCAACGGGATTACAAGTCAAAGATGTAAATAATCATTGGCACGAAGTGGAATCCGATCCGGGAACGTTAGT
>JANRJR010000052.1:0-44678 GCA_033763845.1 Gammaproteobacteria bacterium
CGCTAATAATTGCGCACGTAAAACTCTTTCTTGTTCTTTTAAGTCTTGATATTTTTCCGCCGATTCAGCTTGCTTAGTCAAATGGTCTAATTGCTTTTGCAATTCATCTCTTAAATCAGTTAATCGCGCTAAATTATCTCGCGTATGTTGTAACCGTAATTCTGTTTCACGACGGCGTTCTTTATATTTTGAAATCCCCGCGGCTTCTTCTAAATAAATTCGCAATTCTTCAGGCTTTGCTTCAATTAAGCGCGAAATCATGCCTTGTTCAATAATCGCGTAACTGCGAGGACCTAAGCCCGTACCGAGAAAGATATCGCGAATATCACGACGTCGACATACTGTATTATTTAAAGAATAAACAGATTGTCCATCCAGCCCAACTTGTCGACGAATAACAATTTCGCCGTATTGTGCATACGGGCCACCTAGCCGCCCTTCAGAATTATCAAAATGCAATTCTACCGACGCTTGTGCAGACGCCGCGCGTTTCGTCGATCCATTAAAAATTACATCATCCATGGAATCCGCACGTAAATTTTTGGCGGATGATTCACCCATCACCCATCGGACGGCATCAATCACATTGGATTTTCCGCAACCATTGGGTCCGACGATTCCGCTGAGATTTCCGGGAAATGTTACGGTTGTAGGATCAACAAAGGATTTAAATCCCGCTAATTTAATATGACTCAATCGCATAATTCATGGGCTCACTTATGTTTACGTTTTAGTTTTCGCTGACGCAAATTCCATAGCGTCAAAACGGGTCCGGAAAATCCAAAGACCAGTGCTAAAGTAAATAAAACTTCGGGGGGTTCAAATGCTACACACGCAAACAACAATACTAATATTAATAATGTTACAAAGGGTACACGACCTTGCCAGTGTACATCTTTAAAACTGTGATATCTCACACGACTGACCATTAATACGGAAACGGCCACCATAAATAACCCAAACACTAATACCATACCATGTTCAGGCACTAAATGATTATCTTCTAATACCCAAATAAATCCAGCCATGATAGCTGCTGCGGCTGGACACGGTAATCCTTGAAAATAACGCTTATCTGCCATACCGACTTGGGTATTAAAACGAGACAAACGAAGCGCGGTTGCTGCGACATAAATAAACGCAATCACCCACCCTATTTTGCCTAAGCTTTCCAAACCCCAGCTATATCCTAATAATGCTGGCGCAATGCCAAACGAAACCATGTCAGAAATACTGTCATATTCGGCACCAAATGCGGTTTGGGTATTAGTGAGTCTGGCGACACGGCCATCCAAACTGTCCGCAATCATTGCGATAAAAATGACCATCGCAGCCAAATCAAAAAATCCTTTAAGGGTTGCAACAATAGAATAGAAACCCGCAAATAGTGCAGCGGTTGTGAGTAAATTGGGCAGAAGATAGATACCGCGCACTGGAAATTTTGGCGTATCGCTCACTATGATTTTCCCCGAAAATTTAAAACCGAATGATACACTAATTTGAGTAGCATCTGTTAGAATGCGAGGATGACTAAATCGAGTAAAATTCTGATTGAAGGTGTAACTGAAGAAGGCCAACCCTTTCGTCCCAGTGATTGGGCTGAGCGGATGAGCGGAAATTTGTCGACCTTTGAGGGGCACCGTATGGTGTATTCACCTCTATTGCAACCCGTCCTTCGAAATGGTCAAAAATGTATGTTGATTGACCCTTCTTTGAAGACCACCAATCCTGCGTTATATGAAGCCATTATGGCTTTTGCGAAAAGTAACAAATTGAAGATTTGCAAAGAAGATTGATTGTGTTTAACCTACGCAGCGTTATTACCTCACCCCCGCTTCGCGGACCCTATCCTAGAACGGATAGGGAATTTGGTGAAACGCAATAAATATTGCGTTTGATGTATTAGGAGAGGTGGCCGAGTGGTTGAAGGCGCACGACTGGAACTCGTGTAAACGGTCAAACGTTTCGAGGGTTCGAATCCCTCTCTCTCCGCCAGTTATAGGAAGCAACATTTTATGGAAAAATCTAGTGTTTTAGCATGGATTATTTTTATATCCATTGTTCTTGTACTACTCATTCTCGACCTAGGTTTTTTCCACAAAAAAAGTAGAGCCATCGGTTTTAAAGAAAGCGTTTGGATGAGCATTTTTTATGTTGTCATCGCTTTGTGCTTTGGCCTGTTTATATGGTATCTAAAGGGTGTAAACAGTTTTGCTGAATACATCACCGGCTTTCTCGTTGAAAAATCTCTCGCATTAGATAATATTTTTTTAATATCGCTGATTTTCGCAAATCTTTCCGTGCCTCTAAAATATCAACACCGTGTTTTATTTTGGGGAATTCTTGGGGTTATTGTTCTTAGAGGTGTAATGATTGGGCTAGGCGCTCATATCCTAAATCAATTCGGATGGGTCTTATACATCTTTGGTGCTTTCATGATTATTACTGGTATAAAAATGTTTTTTATATCACACAAAACTATAGACATATCTCAGAACACATTACTGCTATGGATGAGAAAACACCTCAACATTACAAAAGAACTGCATGATGAAAAGTTTTATGTATACCAGAAAAACGACAAGAAAAAATACAAACTATTTTTCACACCACTATTTGTCGCTCTTGTCATGGTTGAATTTATTGATTTAATCTTTGCAGTAGACAGCATCCCGGCAATATTTGCAATTACTCAAGACCCGTACATTGTTTATACCAGTAACATTTTTGCGATACTGGGACTAAGAGCACTCTACTTTGCACTTGCTTCAATTGTTGATCGTTTTTACTATTTAAAATATGCGCTTGCTGCTGTTTTGGTATTCATAGGTTCTAAAATCTTTATTGCGGATTTCATGAATCTCGCGAAAATCCCACCTGTTCTGTCATTAAGCATCACACTTTTTATTTTAACGCTAGGGGTTTTGTTCTCAGTTCTAAAAGAACGTAACAGCAGGAGATAAAATTCTATATGACTATTTTTTTGAAAATTCAAAGTTGCCTTCGTCAAATTATATCTACCAGATTATGGAATTATTCGATTGCAAGCATCATCATGCTTAATACCGTCGTACTTGGAGCAGAGACTTACCCCGCCTTAATGAACACATACGGCCCGACACTTAATCTAGCAGAAGAAGTAATTATATGTATATTCATCGCTGAACTGACTTTACGCTTTATCGCTGACGGATGGGGATTTTTTAAAAAGCCTTGGTCTATTTTTGATTTTTTAGTAGTTGCTGTAGCACTTATCCCATCACAAAATGCTTTTGGGGCCTTGAGAGCAGCAAGGGCACTTCGTGTACTTCGATTGATTTCAATATTTCCAAAATTCAGAATCGTAATTGAAGGATTAATAATTGCTATTCCTGGTATTGCTGCAATAGGTGCCGTTATGGCTATCATACTATGTGTATTCGGATTAATGGCAAGCATGATGTACGGAGCGTCATACCCTGCTTGGTTCGGAAACTTGCATCTTTCAATTTTTAGTTTATTTCAAATAATGACCCTGGAAGGCTGGCCCGATATCGTGCGTACCATTATGCAGGACAGACCCTATGCTTGGATATTTTTTGTGACATATATTCTTATTGCAACTTTCAGCGTCCTTAATCTTTTTATTGCCGTTATTGTTGAAGCAATGCAGCGAAATCATTCCTTAGAAGAGAACAACGATAATCAGTCAGAAAAAATAGATCGTATAGACAATAAATTAGATTTTATTATTAATTTTCTGAAGAAATAAAATTCAGAATGATTAGCTTAATTTACTTTAAACCAGCAGTCGCACGAACAGCACTTGTCGGCACACTTGGTCCCGCCAAATCTTCTCCAAACATACTAACTAATTCATCTTGTGTAACCATACTAGATAGAACATCATGGCTTCCGATTTTTTTCGAATATCTCTTTGTGATTCCAGCATCAACTTCATCTACAGTTTCAACTTTAGATGAAGAGTCTAGTTGTTTTCGAGTTATTCTCGGAACGATAATGTTTCGTTTTTCTTTTATTCTTTCAGCACATTCTTCAGCTTGATTCATAAGCATCTTTAATTGATCGTCTAAACTCATGTGATCTTGTTTTCTCTCCTCATCGTTGAGCATGACTTCATGTTCGTCAATTACTCTCTTCAAACGACGAAACTCTTCTAAGTCATTTACTTGCTCAGAAAGTTTATTAATTTCTTCATGAGGTGCAAAAACATTATTAATTTCGTTCTTAGTAATAAAATCACCAATACAGGCGCAGTAATAATTAAATTTTTTATGGACATCTTCAACTCTGTAACTCTCAATACTATTCATCAAATCATCCCTCGCAACGTCGGGAGAAGTAAAATAACGCTCAGTATTATCTTTGAGTTTTTGGTAAAACCCGCTTATAGGAGGAATAAATTTTAGAGGACCCCAATTCCACCATCGTGCTGCAGCTTTCTTTACTACGGCACTTCGATCCTCTTCATTACCTGAAGCATAACTTTCTACGAGATTTTCAATGTTATCTTTTAAGAAATAATCTGGCTTACCTAATATTCCTTTAGCAATATTACTGAGTAAAGTATTTGGACTGGGGCGCTGACTATGGTAAGTTTTATTTACGTGCTCATCTAAACGCTCAGTAAAATCCAATAGCCTAGTTGCAAAAAACGCTGACTGCTCAGCAATATTCTCATTTAGTCTACTTAGTTCATTATCAATCTCTCCGTAATTCCATGTTACGGGTTGAACAAAATACCCAAAGGCATCTGGCTTGGACTCAACAACAGACTCAACAAAATCATCACTCCAATGTGGAGGCAACACAATTCTAGGGGTTTTCTTAGCAGGAGCAATGTTTTTCACCCAATTCGTAACTGCATCAAACGGTTTACTGCTTTTAACTTGATTAAATGTCTTGGTTACTCGAGAAAAAAATGAGGGAGGCGCAGCGGTTTCTTGAAACTCTTCATCATTAGCACGGTCTTCAGGATCTGATACGGAAGCTAAACTTGGAAATGACTCATATGAACTCTCTGCCAAACTTTTTTGTGTTTCTTGTAACAACGGACGGTTTTCATCAAAATCTGGATTAAGGGAAAGTACGCCTTCCTGTTGGATATTTTTTTGAGTGCGCGATCGTTGCGGAGGAACTAAGAAATCTGCAACCGCACTGAAATATTTTTTAGCTTTTGATTCAATCACTGAAACTTCTGGAACAACGGCTGCAGTAACTTCCTGAGCACTTGCTCTCTCTACGCTTATTTGTTCAATATTTTTTGCAGCAGTTACAATAACGGTTTCATCTTTTTTTTCAGCTTGAGATAAATCTAATGCATCCACAGTTTTTTCATCACCAACTTCTTTTTTTTGCTTTTCTTGAGCAGGTGGCAAAAAATTTGTTACCGCAGTACGCATAGCGCTTGAAGCTTGTTTAGCACTTTCTCGAAGTTTGTGTAGATAAGGTCCAGCAGAAAATTTAAACGAAAACTTTGATTTAGGTGAAGGTTCATCAGCGGGGGAATTCGATGATTCTTGCATTTTTTTCTCCTTTCATTTTTGGTTAAAACGAATTTTTCAACTAAATTTTTATTGTTGAAGGGAAACCTTGCAAATACAAATGAAGAATTTAATTATAAGGGGAATCCATTCTAAACTAGATAGCTTTATAAAATCAAACGACAAGCGCTAAAATAAAAATTTATCCGCCATTTACAATGGTACTTGACTATGATTTGAAACACACTGTCTCAACACGTAAAATGCCACTCTTTAACACTTACAGCGATGAAAATGTCCATGAAACGTACTGCACTATTTGCCCTACTCGCCTTTACTTCAACCGCCTATGCTGATAACTATGCCCAACAAGTCACAGACATCGTCAATAAAACCTTAAGCCAAAACACCCAACCAAAATATATTGGCATTAAAATTCAATCCATCGCAACGGGTGAAACACTCTACACAAAAAATGCTGACAAATTATTTGTTCCCGCCAGCAATTTAAAATTATTTACTGCACTCGGCGCTTTTTTATCGCTCTCACCTAACTTCACTTTTCAAACGCAACTCTTAACTGACAATAAAAATATCTATATTAAATTTGATGGCGACCCAAGCTTTACCGATCAAGATTTAAATAATTTATTTATTGCACTAAAAAAATCAGGTGTAAATAGTATTACAGGCAACATTTATTTAGATACACAAACATTAGGCGGGAGAAATTCAGGCCCGGGCTGGATGTGGGATGAGCTGAATATTTGTTATGCCGCACCCATTAGCAGCATTATGATCAATCATAATTGCGTAAATTATACGCTATCACCCAACGCTGCTCTTCAACCCAAAACACCTATTGATGCCATTAATATCATTAATCAAGCAACCGTATCGAGCGCAAATGCAACGGATTGTCCATTGGATTTAACTACCATGGGACGTAATGGTTATATTTTAACAGGATGTGTTTCGAAAAATTCAAAACCGATTGATTTATCGATTGCATTGTCTGATCCCGAACGGTATGCCAAGCAATTAATTATTCAAGATCTGAAAAATAATCAGATCAGTTTCAAGGGCCAAATTATTGAAAGCATGGCGCCCCTGGGTTCTAAAATTATAGCCACGCATTTTTCCAAACCATTATCTGATTTAATTCGGATTATGTTAAAAAATTCAGATAACCAAATCGCTGGCGTATTATTCAAAACGATTGGTGCACATTATTATCATCACCCCACAAATTGGGGCGAAAGCGTCAATGCGCTCAAAACAATTTTGACACAATCTACACCCATCAATTTAACCGATGCGGTAATTATCGATGGCTCAGGAATATCTCGATACAATTTAATTACGCCAAATCAAATTTCATCCTTGTTAAAGATAGTATTTCACGACAAGCCTATCGCAAAAGCATATATAGAATCGTTACCTATTGCAGGTAAAGATGGAACTTTGCAAGACCGCATGAAAAATTTACAAAACAAAGTCTATGCAAAAACGGGAAGCATGACCGGCGTTGAGTCGTTGTCTGGCTTTATTCAAACCAAACATCACAGCGTATTATCATTTGTCATCATGATGAATAATTTTTCAATGCCACGAAAACAAGCGACCGATTTAGAAGATAATATTGTGGAGCAGTTGGCGAATACTTAACATGAAACCCCGCGCACATCTGATTATTGCTCATCCCAAAAAAGAGTCGTTTAATTATGCACTCGCCGAACTCGCCCAAAATTATTTACATGATAAAAATTTTGATGTTGTCATAACAGATATTTATGATTTATACCAAAAGCAACATGCGGCAGTTTCGCCCTTTCAATTTTCACGCTCTGATCCTGAAATAAAACAAATTAAATCAGAACAAGCAAAAATTAAATCCAGCCAATTGACGTTAGTCCAGTTCCCTTTATATTGGTATAGCGTACCTGGATTACTTAAAAATTATATGGACAGTGTATGGGAATTAAATTTCGCTTTTACACCCCCTGACGGCGTATTCGAAAAAAGTCCGATCGCAGATGGACGAAAAATCATGTTAAGTCTGTCAACACAAACACCAAAAGAAAAGTACATCGCAGAAGAAATTCTCGGGCCAATGGAAAATATTTTGCATCCTATTGAATTAGCCTTTAAATTTATTGGTTACAATACACTACCTGCTTTTGTTACCTATAATATAGAGGGCAAATCACCTAGCGCACTAGAACCTGAAAAACAACGATTTATTCAGCATTTATCTTCAAATATTCAATCAGTGTAGTTATCGCTTCAGGAACGGGGGCTTGAAACTCTACTTCTTTTTTTGTAACCGGATGAATAAAACTTAAACGCTTTGCATGTAGCGCTTGGTGTTTGAAACCTCGAATACAATCTATTAATTCTTGCGAAGCTCCTTGCGGAATAATTGGCCGAGCACCGTAAGTTTTATCTCCTACCAAAGGATAACCAGCATGAGACATGTGCACACGAATTTGATGTGTGCGCCCCGTTTCTAAAATAATTTTTAATAAGGTATGCGCTTTAAACCGCTCAATGATTCGATAATGCGTGACAGCAGGTTTTCCACCTGCACTCACCGCTCGACGTTGACGGTATTTAGTATGACGCGCAATTGGCTCATTAATGGTTCCACCGGAAATTAATACGCCATTCACAACAGCAATATATTCTCGATGAATTTTACGTGCTTGTAATTCTGCAACTAAATACGTTTGTGCAAGTAATGTTTTTGCGACGATTAATAATCCTGAGGTTTCTTTATCAAGTCTATGAATTAATCCCGCGCGCGGTAGCTGTGAAAGTTGCGGTAAATAATCCAGTAATGCATTCGCCATAGTATTATGATGATTTCCTGCTGCCGGATGTACCACCATTCCGACGGGCTTATTAATAATCAAAATATCATCATCTTCATACACAATCGGCAAATCAATTTTTTGCGCAACCCACTCTGTCGTTTGCTCAGGAAGTGTTGCTTCGATGGTAATCTTTTCACCGCCTATGACTTTATCTTTCGTACGAGCCAATTTGTTATTGACCAACACTTGCCCGGATTGGATCCATTCCTGAAGTCGGCTGCGGGAATAATCGGGAAATAACTCCGCCAGCGCTTTATCGAGACGCTGACCTGCCGCTGTATCCGGCACTAAAATTTCATGATGTAAAACGGTTGGGTTTTTCATGCGCACTGTTTATACTGACGGCTTCAAAAGTAAAGGGTTAAACTACCATGATGAAACATACGTTAAGCGCCGCCATTATAACAGGCTGTGTACTTTTAAGCGCATGCAGTACAACAAAAGACCCAGAAATTTTATACAAAGGCCAATCGGCCCACCAAATTTACACCGGTGCAGAGCAAAATCTGGCCGCACGCAAGTACGATAGCGCAATTTCACACTACGAAGGCTTAGACGCTCTTTATCCCTTTAGCCAATACTCTGAACAAGCGATGTTAGACAGCATTTATGCGTATTACCAATCCGGGGATTATGCAACGGCAGCTGCTACCGCGGCGCGTTTCACCCATGTTTACCCTGCGAATCAACACGTTGATTATGCTTACTATATGAAAGGCGTCGCGGAAATGATTCAAGACAGACCATTCTCGCAACGATACCTTCCAATGGACTTGTCGATGCGTGATTTGGTATCACCCAAAAAAGCGTACGCTGATTTCGCGATATTGACTCAAAAATTCCCGAACAGTATTTACGCCCCTGACGCTCGTCAACGCATGGTGTATTTGCGCAATTTATTTGCCCAGCGCCAAGTTGAAATCGCACAGTTTTATTTTGTTAGACACGCTTATGTTGCAAGTGCAAATCGTGCAAATGTCGTGTTAACACAATACAAGGGAACACCAGCAGAGAAACAAGCGCTCGAAATCGTTCAACAATCCTATCAAGCGCTTGGCAAAAAGTAACTTACAGATGGCTGTCAATAAATGCCATTAATTGTGACTTAGATGCTGCACCAATTTTTGTGGCAACGACTTCGCCTTCTTTAAACAGCAATAAAGTAGGAATGGATAAAATTCCATAACGAACGGTTGTGTCGTGATTTTCATCCACGTTTAATTTCGCAATCGTTAACTTGCCATCATACGATGCGGATAATTCTTCTAATACGGGCGCAATCATTTTGCATGGATTGCAACGTTCAGCCCAAAAATCAACCAAAATCGGCTTCGAAGATTTTAAGACATCTTTTTCAAATGAATTATCTGTTACCTGTAATAATTTGCTCATATTTTTCCCCGTCAAAAAAACGATTATACCCCAACTTTAGCCTTTTTCATCATAGCCAGGTGCGCTAAAAAGTCTTCGCTGTCCATCTCCCCCACGATGCGATAGGCAGAAAGCTCCCTCCCTTGAACATCAAAAAATAACATCGTAGGAGGCGCAACCACCTTAAAATTATCTTGAATAGCCTGATCCATCGCATCATTTTTGGTCACATCCACTTGCAGTACCACAAAAGGTTGAAGTGCGTCCTTTACAGCTTTATCTGCAAACGTCGTTCTGGCCATTTCTAAACATGACACACACCAATCAGCATAAAAATCGACCATGACAGGCTGATGCTTTTGCGTGGCCGCTGTAATGGCTTCATTTAATTCAGACAGACTCTTAACACGCGTAAATTGCACTCCCGGTTGATTATTATCTTTCGTTTGTGCAAATGATAAAGGCGCTAGAGGATCAGAATTTCCCATCGATGCGCCAACCAATAAAATAACACCACAACAAAAAGCCATAACACCAGCGCCTTTACTTAAAATATTTTTACGCAATGTCAAATACGTCGCAATAACGATCAATAAAACAGACCACAAAAATAATACGGCGGGTCCTGGCAAAATACGTTGCAGCAATAATATAGCAACAGCTAATAACAAAACTCCAAACGCCGATTTAATTAAATTCATCCACGCGCCTGATTTTGGCATGAACTTCCCTTCCGTGGTTCCAATAATTAATAATGGAATTCCCATACCTAAGCCTAATGAAAACAAGGCTAGACTTCCGAGAAAAATATCTCCCGACTGCGCAATAAAGGTTAATATACCAACAAGCGGCGCTGTTACACATGGAGATACTATTAATACAGATAATATTCCCATAATGGCTGCGCCAATATACGAACCAGATTTTTGTTTACGGCTAAACTTCATCACAGGATGTTGTAAAAAATGCGGGAGGCGTAATTCAAATAATCCAAATAACGACAACGCTAGTACCACAAATAATGCACTGAAAAAAGCAATAACCCAGGGCGTTTGTAATTCTTGCGATAAACGGCTCCCTGCTAATGCAACTAACACTCCCGCCACCGCATATGCAAACGACATGCCTAATACATAAGCTAACGACAGAAAAAATGCTTTACGTGTATTTAATTCTTTACGATTCTGTCCAACAATAATGCCAGATAAGATAGGGATCATAGGCAATACACATGGCGTAAATGCCAACAACAATCCAAATCCTACAAACGCTAAGCAAATCCAGAAGTAATTTCCTTCGCTAAGTAATTGCGTGATTTTATCTTGAAATTGATGCTTGACTTCACCAACTTCACCTGAACTTAAATTCACACTGATTTTTTTTGTAACGGGCGGATAGCAGAAATTGTTATCCGAACAACCTTGATACGAAACCAATAAATCTAATTTTGGATTATTGACTTGATTGATGGGCAATACTAAATCCAATGATTTTCTATAAACTTGATACTTCCCTAAAATATTATCTTCTTTGGTAATTCCCGCTGGCATAGACACTTGACCAATTTTTGCATCATTTTTACGCTGAAACGCAAAGTGGAATCTGTCTTGATAAAGATGATAGCCGTGCGCAATATCCCAATGCAACGTCACTTGATTGGCTGATGCATTTTTAACAGACAATTGAAACGCGGTATCTGTTGGCAGCGGTGTAGGGTTTGCTGCAAATACCAACAACGGCAAACCCCACAAGACTAAAACAATAAAAAATTTTGCTTCAACAAAAAATTTTCGTATCGACATTATCTAGAGTTCTCAGCACGAGAAATCGCTTGCTGCAAATCTTCAATGCTGGGACCCACTAATACCTTTGCTTTTTGTTTGGATGGCGGTGTTGTACGCGCAATAATAAAACTCGGCACACCCTGAATATTCAACGCCTGACCAATCGATAAATTCGTTTGAATTTGATCCATCACGCGATTTGAATTCATGTCGCTGTCTAATTTGGCTGTGTTAATACCCGCAGATTTTGCCAAATCGTTAATTTCGTTTTCACTTAACGGCGACGATGCACTCATCATCATCGAATGTAATTCTGAATATTTTCCTTGATTTTGTGCAGCCAATGCAGCTTGCGCAGGCAACAGCGAACGTGGACTTAATACAGGATATTCACGATACAGTAATCGTACATTATGATCTTTTTCAATCAAATTATTCAGCTGAGGATAAATCGCACGACAATAACCACAGTTATAATCAAAAAATTCAACGACGGTAACAGAGCCATTTGGATTCCCTGCTACTTCGTTACCTGCAGGTTGATATAATGGGTTAACTTTTGCGGCAAATGCACTCGATGAAACCAACATCATCACAGAAAAAATAGCTCCGACTAATTTACGCATTTTGCTTCCTCCTCACTTGAATGTGTAACTCCCGTAACTGCTTGTCATCAATCGGTGTTGGTGCTTTCGTCAAAGGACAACTTGCAGTTTGCGTTTTCGGGAATGCAATCACATCTCGAATTGACGCTGCCTTTGTTAATAACATCACCACGCGATCCAGACCTAATGCAATGCCTCCATGCGGAGGACAGCCATATTTCAGCGCATCTAATAAAAATCCAAAACGCACTTTAGCCGTTTCATCGTCAATACCCAGTAAATTAAATACCGCTGCTTGTAAATCTTCTCGATGAATACGTATCGATCCACCACCTAACTCAACGCCATTTAAAACTAAGTCATAAGCACGTGACACACAATCACCCGGATTAGCTTGCAACACTGCAATATCCGAAATATTGGGAGCCGTGAACGGATGGTGTAAAGCTTGCCAACGATTTTCTTTGTCGTCCCATTCAAACATCGGGAAATCTACCACCCATAATAATTTCCACTCATCTTCGACTAAATTTAAATCATTGCCAATTTTAATTCTCAGTGCACCCATCGCGTCATTCACAATTTTGGCTTTGTCTGCACCAAAAAATAATATATCACCCAGCTCTGCTTTTGTTCGCAGAATAATGTCTTGAGTAATATTTTCTGGCAAGAATTTTAAAATGGGCGACTGCGGACCTTCCTCTGTCATTTTAATATATGCCAATCCTTTTGCACCAAATATGCTGACATACTGGGTATAATCATCAATTTCTTTTCGGCTCAAATTCGCGGCTTTTGGCACACGTAATACTGCAATTCGACCTTTTGGGTCATTGGCCGGTTGATTAAACACTTTAAATTCTACTTGTTTCATTAAATCAGTGACATCAACTAGTTCTAATGGAATACGCAAATCTGGCTTATCACTGCCATAACGTGACATAGCTTCTTTATAACTCATGCGCTGTAATGGGAGAGAAATATTAATACCTAACACTTCTTTAAATAATTTTTGCATTAATTTTTCCATCATTCCCTGAATGATGTTTTCATCAATAAACGCCATTTCAATATCAAGCTGCGTAAATTCAGGTTGACGGTCCGCACGCAAATCTTCATCACGAAAACAACGAACGACTTGATAATATTTGTCCAACCCCGACATCATCAAAAGCTGTTTAAATAGTTGCGGGGATTGTGGCAATGCAAAAAATTCACCCGGAAAATTTCGGCTGGGCACTAAATAATCACGAGCGCCTTCGGGTGTTGCCTTCGTTAAAAATGGCGTTTCAATATCCAAGAAAGCATTTTCATCTAAAAAATTACGGCAGATGCGAGTAATTTTTGCACGCGTTTGTAAACGCTCACGCATTTCAGGTCGACGCAAATCTAAATAACGATACTGTAATCGAACTTCTTCGCTGGTATACGCATAATCATCCAATGAAAATGGCAACGGAAGTGACGGATTTAAAATAGTTGCTTTTTCAATGTCAATTTCAACTTTGCCTGTTTTTAAATGCGCATTTTCAGTGCCCGCAGGACGTAACCGCACTTTGCCTTCAATTTCTAAGACAAATTCACTGCGAATGCTATCAGCAATATTTATTTCAGGCTTAAATACACACTGCACTAATCCAGTATGATCGCGCAGATCAACAAAAATAACACCACCGTGATCGCGACGTTTATGCGCCCAGCCATTTAATATAATTTTTTGGTCAAGATTTTTTTCTGTTATTTCGCCACACAAATGACTTCGCATAATTAATGTGCTCCTACTTTTTTAGGTTGAACAACGCCGAGAGAAACCACATGCTTCAGGGCTTCCTCCACGCTAATATGTAATACACGTGTATCGGTTTTTTTGACTATCATTAAATAGCCTGATGTTGGATTAGGTGTTGTTGGGACATATACCATCACTGAATCCTGCTGCAGTACTTCATTGACTTCATCTAATGGCGAGCCCACTAAAAACGCTACAGTCCACGAATCCTGGTGCGGAAATTGCACTAACAAAACTTGTCGAAATGATTGACCACTGGGCACCAATACCGTTTGAAGTACTTGTTTAATGGCAGAATAAATCGACCTCACGAGAGGAATGCGATGTAAAAGATACTCTCCCGCTTCTATAAATTTTTTGCCTACAAAATTTCCAACCAGAACACCCGTCGTAATTAATACTAGAATGGCAATGACGAATCCCAATCCAGGAATTTGATATTGCGCAGGAAGAAAAGACAATGGCTTATCCATTAACTGCACAATAAATTGAACAATCCATAATGTGGCAATAATAGGAAGCCACACCAGCAATCCGCCAATTAATGATTTACGAATAAATGCCCACATAAAAATAATTCCTCAGTTTGTCCCGCCAACCGTCAGTGTATCAATCTTTAACGTCGGCTGCCCTACTCCCACCGGTACACTTTGTCCTTCTTTTCCACACGTTCCTACACCCTCATCAAGCTTTAAATCATTTCCGACCATGGATACTTTTGTCAACACATCTGGCCCATTTCCAATCAACGTCGCACCTTTAATCGGCGCCGTGACTTTTCCATCTTCAATTAAATACGCCTCTGACGCAGAAAACACAAACTTTCCAGAGGTTATATCGACTTGTCCACCTCCAAAATTCACGGCATAGATGCCTTTTTTCACGGAAGCAATAATCTCCTCAGGGGTATAATGACCGGGTAACATATAGGTATTTGTCATACGTGGCATGGGCAAACTGGCATACGATTCCCGCCGACCATTTCCGGTTGGCACCATTCCCATTAATTTAGCATTAAGCTTATCTTGCATATAATTTTTAAGTTTGCCGTTTTCAATCAATACCGTGCAAGACGTCGGCGTACCTTCATCATCAATATTCAATGATCCACGCAGATTTTGTAATGTTCCATCATCAACAACAGTAATATTACTTGCGCCCACTGTTTCACCTAAGCGACCCGAGAATGCCGATGTACCTTTGCGATTAAAGTCACCTTCTAATCCATGACCAATCGCCTCATGTAATAAAACACCAGGCCAACCGGACCCTAATACGACTGGCATCATTCCTGCAGGCGCAGGTTTTGCATCTAAATTTAATAACGCTTGCCGCACCGCTTCTTTGACATGATGTGATGCCGTTTTATTTTTTAAAAATGTTTGATAATCAAATCGACCACCACCACCACTCGTTCCTTGTTCACGACGCTGACCTTGTTCTGCAATAACGGAAACATTGAGACGAATAAGCGGACGAATATCCGCAACCAATTCACCTTGATTATTCATCACTAAAACAATTTCATATGTGCCTGCTAAATTTGCAATTACCTGTGTCACATACGGACTCAGCGCTCGCGCTTCTTGATCAATGGCATGCAATAATGCAATCTTTTCAGCGTCTTGCATTGAGGTAATAGGATTAATCGGTAAATACAACTCATGCGGTTTAATTGTTTGATGAGACTGATTTAGCGAAACGGTTTGTGACGAACCTGACACCGCAATACTTTTTGCAGCACTGGCTGCATTTTCCAATGCAGGTAACACAATATCATTTGAATAAGCCAATGCGGCTTTTTCGCCACTGATGGCTCTGACACCTACACCTTGGTCAATATTATAACTTGCTTCTTTTACACGGGAATCTTCCAAAAACCAGCTTTCCTGGTAGGACGATTGAAAATACAAATCTGCATAATCGACATTTTTAACTAATATTTTTCCCATGATTTTTTGTAACACATCATGATTTAACCCGGCGGGTTTCAATAATGTTTGTGAAGCAATATCAAATGCACTCATAATTAAGCCTTCTTGATAGTCGGATTTTTCCAAGGACCCGTTACGCTGTATTTATCTTCTGTTACTTGATTGAGTATCGGATCGACCACTTTACTCGCAGCCCACACCGCTGCACCCGCCACTGGCCCACCCGCAAGTGCAGCAATTACAGGTAAACTCGACGTTAAGTGCGGCGTAACATTTGCTATTAATCGATAGCTTTCCAATAACAAATAAATATCACCCGTTAATTCCACGGTAGCAACAGGACTATTCAGAACAATACTTTTTACGGTAGCGATACCGTTCCCCTTTAATTGAACATTGCCTTTGATGCTATCAAACGCTAGTCCTTTCTGTGTGATGTCAGAAAAATCTAAGGACAATCGTCGCTGCAATGATTGAAAACTCAAAATTGTTACTAATCGTCCAAAATCCATTCTAGCTTGTGAACCCGTAGTGACCATTTCACCATTGCCAATATTAATATTTACATCTCCAGACAATCCTTTTAGATTCGGCGAATACAATTGTCCCGGCCATTCCAGACTAAAATTCAACTGACCTGAATTTCCTCGAATACTTGGATTCAGTCCCCAACTGGCAATCATCTTAGCAATATCCGTCGTCGTTAATCTCCCGTTAAACCAGGATTGTTGATTATCAAACCATTTCCCTTGCCCAACAACGCCATAATTGGGTCCACTAATTTGAATGAAACGTGCAAACAATCCTGAAACCATGGGTTGTGTCACAAAACTGATAGAATCGAAACGAATGGATTTATAACGCAAATTTTGTATTTCTATATTTAATGGCGGCAATGAAGAGGGTTTAATTTGATTATTCAATGCACTCAAATTATTTGCATCCGCATTAAAGTAATATAAAGTCCCTTTGATGCCAGCTTGCTGAACATTAGAGGGAATTAAAAACATTCCTCGCCACGCAGAAGATGAGATTTTTGCACGCCATCCATTTGATGAAAGACTTGAAATTTCTGCATTATATTTTTTATATTTGACATGATAGGTACTATTTTTATCAATGCTGATCGAAACAGGGTCTTGATTATACATCGCCGTTAATCCCGGACTAGAAAAATCTCTTTCTGTAAAATTAATTAGGCCGGACAAACTATTTAAACTTACTTTCCACACAGGAAAAGACAGCGTGGAATTTTTTAAAGTAATAGCCCCATTGACAGTAGTAGGAATTTTTTTAGCAAAGGGTATTTTTATCTCTAAGCCTAAGGTCATTGGCCCTGTCCAAGATAATTCACTTAGACGTTTTCCAACCGTAGCTTGTAGAGGACTGTGCGCAATGAAATATAATCCATTTTCAATTCGCGTTGAAACATTACCACTGATACTGAGAATCTGATTGTCTATTAAATTAGGGATCTTTACTTCGATATTTTTAACAGGAGTATATGCCGTTACAGCAGAATGCGTATGAATTTGCATAGCCGCATTTGAAAAAATCAATTCCGCATTAATTTGTGTAACACAGGGCCACCCTTTAAAATAATTTAGCTCCCCATTACTAATTTCACTGTCAACCAAAAACTGGCCTGGTTTTTTATCATAGGGAAAATCATTTAACGGACCTTTCAATATAAATTTTCCACTTGCTGAACCCATGCTTTTAACGGAATGCATGAGCCACTGCGCTAATTCAGGATTAATAATCGTCTGCGGTAAGTAATTTTTCAGATCTTTTACTGCGTGAGAATAAACATCATAGCGCGCAGTTAAGTCAATCACAGGGCTCGCATTAGCAAGCTTCACCAGTGATACTTTTGCCAGTACCGTTGCATCTTCATTGGTTGCTGCAATGTCATCTGCGACAATACGCCAACTGTTATCACCCGAAGAAAGTTGAATCTCACCCGTCGTTGCATTAAGGAAAATGGGCGCTAAAAATAATTTTCCAAAATCTAAATTTAATCCCCGTCCTTCCCATGCCCAACTACCATTATATTTTTTATGCAGTGACAAATAAGTTAGCTTGATATTTAGATGCGCTGTTTTGATAGCTGCATCTTCTAGAACAACATGCTTAAAATAACTTGAATCTCCGAGCGTCGGCATACTTGACGAAGAAGCGTCCAGCGTAAAATCTTTTAATAAAATAAAATGCCAGCCCAGTTTTATTTCACCAATGGAAGACGGCGTATCACCCAAAATCGTAACGTCGTGAAGATCTAACACAGGCAAAAAACGACGCCACCGTAATTGCAAAGATTGAATTTGAACAGGTTTACCAACCACACCGCCTAAAAAACGAGTTACAGAAGGCAGTTCACTGGAAACAGCAGGCGCAGTTGCACGTAGCAACGCCATCAAAAATAGTATCGCGATGACTGAAACGGTTAGCACAACGGCCGCACCGCGAATCAATTTAAGCAATTGGGTTTTCATAAGCCCTAATATAAACGATATCGACGCAAACAGTCAGTTAAAACGAAAAATATCCACGGCCACAAACAGGCGCTTATTAGGGGTGATCCCAAGAACCACTTCACAGAAACCGTTTGGCCTTGCAATCCCTGCAACCAAAACAGCAACAATTGATTTAATAGTAACAGGAAAAACAAACTGATAGCCTGAGTCGGTAACGAAAATAATCGAAACTGTCTGTGCATTTTAATCGTGATATAAATCACCAATGCAAACGCTAATGCATTTTCACCAACGAGGGTTCCTTGCAAAATATCCAGTACTAAACCAACTCCCCACGCGGTTAAAATTCCGACACGATGCGGCAACGCAATCGACCAATAAATCATGATGAGCAATAACCACGTCGGTCGAAAAGGAACCGCCCAATGAGGTAGCGGTAAAATCATTAACAGCAAACCTGCGATTAAAGTTATCGCAATCACTGTCCATCCACTTAATCGTAATGCATTCATCTCGCTGACTTTTTATCTGGCCATACTAATAGGACTTGTACACTGCTATTCATTTTTGCACTGGGAGACACTTGAATATCTAAAAACTGATCATCGGTATGACGATTAATATTACTGACTGTTCCGACAGGATATCCTACAGGATAATGCCCACCCAATCCCGATGTTACTAATTCATCACCGACTTTAATATCTGACATCGGTGGAACATTCACCCATTGCAAAACACCTGAGCTTCCACCACCCATCAAAATACCATGCAATCCGGTGCGATTATCTTGAACAGGAACACCGCTTTGCGGATCCGTTAATAACAGTACGCGAGAATTATAGAGCGAAACATCGACTACCTGACCCATCACACCCTGTGCATCTAAAACCGCTTGCCCGACAAATACATCATCATGACTGCCTTTATCCAACATAATTTCTTGATGAAAGGGATTAACTTGAATAGCCATTACACTCGCGACCATTAATTTTACATGATGGGACTGTGCCGCAGACTGTAATAATCCACGCAGTGTTTTATTTTCAGCTTGAAGGGATTTTAATTTTTGCAATTCACCTTGCAAAATTAATACTTGTGCTTGTAATGTTTGATTTTCGCTGAGCAATGTTCGTCGTGTTTCAAAATTTTTCGCAACGCTATCGAAAAATCCAAACGGAGCATTCACCGCAGTTAATAAGGGCGTAAATCCGAGTGAAACTCGGGATCGTAAATGCTCGCTCTGCTCAGGATAGTGAATTTCCCAAAGCATTAACGCGATTGATAACAACACCACAATAATTAACCGTAATCCTAATAAAGGTTTACGTGCAAATAACGGATGGATGGAATTTCTCCTTTAGGTCTCTCTTGCCAGAAAATCAGTGCCAACCGTTTCCATTAATTCCAATGCACGACCACCACCACGGGCCACACACGTTAAAGGATCATCAGCGATAATCACAGGCAAACCCGTTTCTTCCATGAGTAATCGGTCAAGATGTGTCAACAACGCACCACCGCCCGTCAAAATCATACCGCGCTCAGCGATATCACCAGCTAATTCGGGTGGCGTTTGCTCTAATGCAGCACGTACCGCTCCGACAATACCTGACAAAGGCTCTTGCAGTGCTTCTAAAATTTCATTGCTATTTAATGTAAAACTACGGGGCACACCTTCAGACAGATTGCGTCCTCGAACTTCAATTTCTCGTACTTCAGCACCAGGAAATGCCGTACCCACTTCTTGTTTAATACGTTCAGCGGTTGTTTCGCCAATCAAGCACCCATAATTTCGACGAACATAATTAATAATCGCTTCATCAAATCGATCGCCACCAATTCGGGCGGACTGAGCGTACACAATTCCGTTTAATGAAATTACGGCCACTTCAGTGGTTCCACCACCGATATCAACAACCATAGATCCACGTGCTTCTTCAACCGGCATACCCGCACCAATCGCAGCTGCCATTGGTTCTTCCATCAAAAATACATCACGTGCACCGGCTCCCATCGCCGATTCTCGGATAGCACGGCGTTCTACTTGTGTTGAACCACACGGCACACAGACTAATACGCGCGGACTGGGACGTAAAAATCGACTTTTTTGATGCACTTTACTGATAAAGTGCTGAAGCATTTTTTCAGTAATATTAAAATCGGCAATAACACCATCTTTTAGGGGACGAATAGCGCTCATGTTATCTGGGGTTCTGCCCAGCATTTGTTTGGCTTCGAGACCAACAGCAACGACACGTCGTTGGCTATTAGAGGTTGGATCTTGTTTTACGGCAACGACAGAAGGTTCGTTTAGTACAATACCTTCCCCTCTCACATAGATCAGCGTGTTGGCAGTCCCTAGGTCAACGGAAATATCTTTGGAGAAATAACCACGTAATTTTCTAAACATGATGCGATACACTCTATTAAAATATTGAGGCCACACTGTAACAATTAGCATACGGGATGAGAAGAGGGAAAATATAAAAAATTCTGCTATACTTTTTGACACTAATCAGAATGGAAGGAAGAATATTATGGGCTTGCGCGCATTAAAAATCGACACGCTTGGTCTTGCCAAAGAATTAGAGAACGCTGGCATTCCACGACCACAAGCAGAAGCACAAATACAGACAACAATTAAGGTTATTGACATGGCGATTGAAGAAAAATTAGTCACCAAACAAGATCTCTCACAGGGACTTCATCTAACTGAAGAAAAGTTGATGTATGAACTTTCTAAAACCGAAAACAAATTACTGGCAGAAATTGCAAAACTTCACGAAACAGATGAGAAACTTTTCGAAAAGATTTCAAAACTTCATGAAGCAGATGAAAAGTTATCTTCTAGCGTTATCGAACTTGAACATAAACTCGACAAAAACGTCATCAGTTTAGAACTTTCCATATCTCGTTCAGCAAATAAATTAATTCTAATAGTTGGCGGAATGATCACAGCCGCTGTTGCAATTCTTGGCACATTAACTACTGTATTACTGAAATTTTAAATATGGAGTATTTTAAAAATGTCTGTCACCAAAGAAAACATTCATCACATCGCAAACCTTGCACGATTAAATATCGATGAAGCGCGTATTCCCGAATACACCGAAAATTTAAATAAATTATTAGATTTAATCAGCCAAATGGAAAAAGTCGATACACAACATATTACACCCATGTCTCACCCTCTCGAAGGCCAACACCAACGATTACGTGATGACAAAATCACAGAAAAAAACCAACGTGAAGATTTCCAAAAGATTGCCCCCAAAGTCATCGAAGGGCTTTATATCGTTCCCCAAGTAATCGAGTAAATTATGCATACCAAATCACTGCGCGAGCTTTCATCCGATCTCCATGCTAAAAAAATTTCCAGCGTGGAATTAACTCAACACTTCTTAAATCGGATTGAAAAATTCGACAAAGAATTAAACAGCTTTATTACAGTGACGCCAGAGCATGCTCTCGCTAGCGCAAAAAAAGCCGACGAATTACTCAGCAAAAATAATGCAGGACCTTTAACGGGCATTCCGATGGCGCAAAAAGATATTTTTTGCACATTAAATATTAAAACAACCTGCGGCTCAAAAATATTAGACAACTTTATTGCACCGTATAACGCGACTGTTGTCGAAAAGTGTAATCAGGCGGGTTTAATCATGCTTGGCAAAACCAACATGGATGAATTCGCGATGGGCGCTTCCAACGAATCCAGTTATTACGGCCCCGTTAAAAATCCGTGGAATTTGAATTGTGTTCCAGGGGGATCATCCGGCGGATCCGCTGCAGCTATTGCAGCAGGATTAACACCTATCGCAACAGGAACAGATACCGGCGGCTCCATTAGACAACCTGCGTCCATGTGTAATTTAACCGGATTAAAACCAACCTACGGTTGTGTCTCGCGTTTTGGCATGATTGCGTTCGCTTCAAGTTTAGATCAAGGCGGACCAATGGGACGTTCTGCTGAAGATATTGCACTATTTATGAATGTTCTGGCAGGGTTTGATGAAAAAGATTCCACCAGCGTTCAACGTGAAAAAGAGGATTACACTAAAAATTTAAATAATCCAATCCAAAAATTAAAAATCGGCTTGCCAAAAGAATATTTCACCCAAGATTTAAACACTGACATTCATAAAGCCATTCAAGAAGCCATTAAAATTTATCAGAAATTAGGCGCTGAATTTGTTGAAATTTCACTACCCCACAGTCCTCTAGCGATACCAGTATATTACACAGTAGCACCAGCTGAATGCTCTTCAAATTTATCGCGTTACGATGGCGTTCGATTTGGGCATCGTTGTGAAAACCCTAAAGATTTAATGGATTTGTATAAACGCTCTCGCGCTGAAGGTTTTGGCCCTGAAGTCAAACGCCGTATTTTAACAGGAACCTATGTATTATCCGCAGGTTATTACGATGCGTATTATTTAAAAGCCCAAAAAATTCGTCATTTAATCCGCGATGACTTTATGGAAGCGTTTAAAAAAGTCGATATGATTTTAGGCCCTACTGCACCAACCACTGCATTTCCGTTAGGTTCTAAGACCAGTGACCCCGTGAGCATGTATCTAGCAGATATTTACACCAGTGCAGTAAATCTTGCTGGTTTGCCAGGAATATCCCTTCCTGTCGGATTTCAACATAATTTGCCAATTGGTATGCAATTAATTGGCCCTCACTTTAAAGAATCTTTATTACTCAACGCCGCACATTTATTTCAACAAGAAACCAACTGGCATACCAAAACACCGGAGGGATTTTAATATGACTTGGGAAACTGTGATCGGCCTAGAAGTTCATGTGCAATTACTCACAAAATCGAAATTATTTTCTGGCGCATCCATATCTTATGGGGCAGAACCTAATACACAAGCATGCGCAATAGATTTAGGCATGCCGGGCGTTCTTCCAGTGTTAAATAAAGAAGCCATAACAATGGCAACAAAATTAGGCGTGAGCATTAATGCAACCGTAAATACTCGCTCCGTGTTTGCACGCAAAAATTATTTTTATCCGGATTTACCGAAAGGTTATCAAATTAGTCAATACGATTTGCCTATTGTGTCGAATGGTCATTTGAATATTATTTTAGAAAATGGCGAAATTAAAAAGATCGGCATTACTCGAGCGCATCTCGAAGAAGATGCAGGAAAATCATTGCATGAAGCAATGCCAAATACGTCTGGTATTGATTTAAATCGCGCTGGCACTCCCCTTTTAGAAATCGTTTCAGAGCCAGATATGCGTAGCGCAAAAGAAGCTGTTGCGTACTTAAAGACATTACACTCATTAGTTAAATATTTAGATATTTGTGATGGTAATTTACAAGAAGGTTCTTTTAGGTGTGACGCGAATGTTTCCGTTCGGAAAAAAGGCGCGGAAAAATTTGGCACTCGCGCTGAATTAAAAAACATAAACTCTTTTAAATTTGTCGAAAAGGCTATTAATATTGAAGTTGAACGCCAAATTGAAATTTTAGAAAGTGGCGGAACAGTTGTACAAGAAACGCGCTTATATGATTCTGATAAAAATGAAACGCGCAGCATGCGATCGAAAGAAGATGCGCACGATTATCGTTATTTTCCGGATCCGGATTTATTGCCCGTTGTTATTTCAGATAAATTCATTACTGACATCAAAAACAACCTTCCCGAATTGCCCAATCAAAAACAAGAGCGATTTATAAAGCAATACAGTCTTTCAGAATATGAAGCAACTATTTTGGCCAGCTCCAAAGAAATGGCTAACTACTTTGAAGAAACGGTAAAAAATGCTGACGCTAAACTTTCAGCAAACTTAATTATTGGCGAATTGGCCTCATACTTAAATAAAAATAATCTTGATATTTCATCGTCTGCGATCAGTTCGACAAAACTTTCAGGGTTAGTCACACGCATCTCAGATGGAACTATCTCCAAAAATATTGCCAAGAAAGTGATTGAAGAAATGTGGAATACCGGAAAATCCGCTGACGAAGTCATTGAATCTCAAGGTTTGAAGCAAGTTTCCGATTCTGGTGAAATTATTAAAGTCATAGAAGAAATTATTAAAAATAATCCATCACAAGTTGCTGAATATCGTTCAGGCAAAGATAAATTATTCGGATTTTTTGTCGGCCAAGTCATGAAAGCGATGGGCGGAAAAGCAAATCCTGCGCAATTAAATGAGCTGCTGAAGAAATATTTAGCGTCTTAATATTTTTCTTAAGGCCTTCTCATTTCATTCGATCGCCCCCAAGCTGTACCTAACGCAGCTAAACCACTGCAGATGGTTAATAGTAAGGGAATATTTGAAAAATTTGTCATTCTTGCAAGAAATAAAAGGATAAATGCGAGAAAACCTGCGCCAATTCCTTTTATCGCTCCTTCATTGCTCGTTTGTGGTGGTAATGGAGAAAGTGCATGCTCAAAAAATCCCGCTCGACGCGCAGCCGGTTTTATTTGATTTTTTAATCCTATGCCTGCCATCGTTAACACCAATCCAGAATAAAATGTCATCACACTTTTTGCAGTAGTAGGATTAAAATTAATAATATTGTGTGTTAAAAGAACACTCGTGATCACTGCTCCCACTGCTAAACCTTTAACAAATCCTTCTGCAAATGTTTGCGGGGATGAAGGCCAAGTAAGACGCCCTAAAAAAGTTGTTCTATATTCTGCCCACTGTACTAATGCCGCTGCCTCATTATTTTGGGCTTCATTCATAAATCACTCCAAATGAATTGATTATACAAGAATAAAACCGGATTTCGAAAGGACGACGCATGGCGTCGTCCCTACATGCCTAGAACTACAATATTATGACTTTTGTGATTTTGGTGAATGATGATGCGCTTTATGTTCTTCATCACGCGGACTATTAGGGGGCGTAGATGAAACTTTAATCCCTGCTAGTAATGCGTCCAATCTTTCACCACGTTGAAAAAACTCCGCACTTTTTCGACGTTCCTTTTCTTTATGCGATTCATGCTTCATGACACTCTCCCCATATGTGGAAGTCCTTAGTTCCTATATATAAGGTATAGACCATATTTGGCGTCTTATGAGGCCGGTATGAACCAAAAACTAGCCAAAGCCCTGCTAAATCATGTAGAGTTCGTTCTTAATTTATCTTCGGCAGGACACACCCCATGAGTGGCGAAAGTATTCCTCGAAACCCTCGCGTAAAACGCGACCTTTTCGATGCTAAACAAAAAGGCCAAGAAATTCAAAGTGATTTGGCACAAATAAAAAAACAACTGACTGATTTTCATGACAACGTTAAAAAAACTGCTAAAGCTCAAGGACACTGCGAAGACGATGAAGCTACCACGACTTCAGCACCCGTAACACCTGTCAAACTGACTTTCCGAAAAAAGTAATAATTTATTACTTACCAAACGAATTACGCTGTACTGCTGGACTCAGCAACTGATCTTCAATATCTGCTTCCCAGATCACTCTCACAGATTGCACCAACGCTTCCTCATCGGAGAATTTTGAACCATGCCAAGGTTCTATAAAATTTTGCATGAATTCGGAGAGTTCTTGATTGTTATCTTCTTTACATTCAACAGCCAAGTTTCGCATAAATTTACACAAATAAATGACATTACCCTCAAGGTTATCAATCAATTTAATTATTACATTAATGCTGCCTTTTAAAGTATCGCTCTCCTCTCCAGGAGTTAACGTATTTAAGTATTTTTCAAACGCGCTCAACACCTTAAAAAGCTCTGCGATAAAAAATCGCATTTGCAAAAAATTCTCACAATGCTCCATAATCATTTGAACTTTGTCTGTAGAATTTTCTATATCTTGGGCAATATCATCGTTGAATTTATTTACTTTACCAATCCATTGCTCAAGATTATTCTCAAGAAGTTCGTATTTTTTATTGGCATCTTGAAACAGTTTTTTTGGATCTGTTTCTGCAGAAAAAAGAAGCACACGACTATTCTCAAAAAACCCGTGGACATTTACATTAGCATTCTCTACTTCTGACTCGCTCCACTCAACGTCACATCCCTCGTAAAAATCTACCCAAGTCTCAAACCACTTAACCAAATCCGCTCGTTCAGCAAAAGCTTTATGCATTTCACTTTTAATATCTGCAGAACTCCCGCGATACATATCTACGTATTTTTGAATACTGCTGCTAAGCTTTTCATGCATAGGCTCAAGATCGATATCGAGATCGCACTCATACAACAACTTCTCAATAGATTTTAAGGCAGAAATGATCTCAACAAATACGGGATAAAAAGGTTCTTTTAACGAATACATGCGGTATAGTCGCTTTTCAACATGGCGAAAGTGCATTTGTGAAGCTCGCCTCTCGAGCTTAGCTTCAGCATCAGATAAAGCCTGAAACTGACCCGCAAGCGTTTCGCTTAGTTCTTTAAAACGCTCTTGGGGCTGTTCGATTTCGCTATGATTTTGCATTATAAGTAGTCTCATCTTCTTAGATATCTTGGGAAAACTATACAGATCAAACCTTAAGGTTTTCTTAAGAAAGGCTGAGTTTTCAGTCTAAGGCAACAAAAACTGCCCAAAATGCTTGGTTTTCGGCTATAATATGACTCTATTACTTAACTGAATAAGGAGAAAGACAGTGAGAGAAGAAGATACTGAAGAATACCAAGCAAGACAAAAAGGCATCGCAATCAGAAGGGCTGAAATTGAACAAGCGCGACAGGAAAATCGTCGAAACATCTTTGAAACACTCTGGCAGAATATTATTACGGGGCTGTTTAGCGGTTACGCCAAAAACGGAGAAACTGGCCCTGACTATGAAGCTCATCAATTTATAAGTGTCCTCAGTGCAATAGCTGAATTTGTTCGAATTTGCTACCGGAAACAAGATGCTTATACACCTATCGAAAGACAGACGCTTATTATAGATCTTGCACGTGCGTTTCCCTTTGAAATTCCTGACAGTCCAAATCCAGACTTTAATCAAAAATTTTTCATAAAACTCGAAGCGTTCATTGCTGGAACACTGGCTTATCTACAAAAATTCCACACAGACGAAGAATTAGCTGGATTTTTTATACACCTTCGTGAATGGGTCCCTGAAATATTAAAACATGCTGTTCCCGCTTATGCTCCTCCCTACGCTAAAAAAGAAAATACCGAAACAGCACGATTATTTTGTGATGCGTACTGCTCCGATCAAAAATTACGTCTTAAAAAATTATTATTAATTGGTCGTGGTATGGCTGTCTTTAATGATTGCAATGCTCTTCGCCTTACCGAAATGGGAAATTTAAATATACTTCCAGAAGATACGGTTCGTGAAATGCGTATAAGAGCTCTTCCGGAACGCTTTGCAGTATTAAAAGACGCTTTACGAAAAATAGAGGGGCTTTCTTTCGAACTTGCACAACTATTTGCAGAAGAAGAAAGAGAGTGCATTGCTATATTAAAAGAGAATGCGAAGGCTGAATTAGCCCATCCATCTGTCGACCACGTTCTTCAAGCAGTCGAACATCACTTTGATCGTATAAATGTGAACGCCTCGTTTCTTAATTATTACATGCCAAATTTAGAGCAAGTCGATAACCCGAATGAACCATTGTTCACTACTATTAGAGAATTTTATTTTACAAATAAACTAAGCACCACAGGAGAAGTGCCTGCTATCGCACAAGCCATTAATATATTAAACGAGGATTTCGAAACCGTTCAAGGACGAGAAAAAAACAAACTACTGGGTGATCAAGGCACGTTAAGCACTGAACGCCTAGATTTTTTATTATTAATGGGTTGTCCCGCTCTTGAACAATTACAAATATTAGAGAGTTTATATAATGAAATAGTAAAAAAAGAACAAAAAAAATACTCGCCCCCAAAAAAACGTTTTGGACAAAAAGCCGAGCTTTATAACAAAACTCAATTTGATCACATACGAATACTTCAGGAAAAGTATTTAGTTCTAATTTCGGCTAATCGTACTGGGGAAGTCATAAATGCTGCAGAGGAAAGTGAACTTTTAGATTTCAAGCTACCTGGCAAAGAAAAAACAGCCAAAGATGAAGCATGGAAAATATTCGAAGAAGAAAAGATTATTTCAACTTCTTCTGGAGATGAAAAACGACATGCGTTATAAATTTTTAGTGTGGACTTAAGGGAGGTGACAAAGATAAAGGTTCAGGTTGTTGTTGAAGCTGTACTTGATTTTCTTTATTTTCTTGACTCTCACTACGCTCACCTAAACGTAATTCGAAAGCTTTTAAACGTTGATATTCACTCTCCTGATTTGCATCACGTTTAGGAGCCTCATAATTTTCCATTAGGGATACACTATATTGCATCAAAGTCTCATCACTCACATCAGCAAGATTTGCAGTATCAACTCCTTTTTCATCAAGCTCATATTTATAAGCGTCAAAAATGCGATCGCGATTTTCTTGAATAAACGCTACAAGTGTTCCGTCTTGATGTGCGGCAGTTAATGCAACAATATCTTCATCAGGTTTCACCATATCTTCATACTTTTCAATTTCTTTTTTTATCAAGGGCAACACTTTTTCTCGGAAACTGGATAACGCCCGAAACAAATTTTCCCCGACATGCCCTGCTTTAATTGATCGAAGCGTACGCCGCCCGTTTGATGTGGTGACATCAGATTCAACATTGCTGAGAAAATCAAGAACTAAAGGAGTACAAAATCGGGTTACTTGTGTTTGTATATCTTTTGGTACTGAGCTCAATAATTCAGCCATTTTTTTTGCAAACTGCGGATCGCGATCTTTAGACAAAGCTTTTCTATTTTGATCGCTCATGGCAACTAATTGAGCGGGAATATTTGCTTCACGCCGATGAGCATCGTAATACCAAAAATTAAACGCATAAGCCATTCTGCTATGTTTTTTATCAGTCAAGGCAACGGCTTTTTGATCTTTTTTGGGCAAATATTCCATGATACGCATGAATACATGCGGAATATTGAACAGATTCGGTTCAGTACTCATGGATTGCCTCTCAGATTAGACTCGGTCGATTCTACCATTAAAATGGGGTTTTGGGCACACCTATATATAGGTATACTACTCGTCTATGCTAACCCTGACACCTAAAAAACTGTTCATCCAAACCTATGGCTGCCAAATGAATGAGTATGACTCATCAGCAATGGCGAATGTCCTTCATAAGTCTCATCAGATGGAACTCACACAAGACCCCGCGGAAGCGGATATCTTGTTGATTAATACCTGCTCTATTCGCCATAAAGCCGAACAAAAATTCTTTTCAGAATTGGGTCAGTGGCGTGAATATAAAGAAAATCGTCCTGAAATTCTCATCGGTGTCGGCGGATGCGTTGCGTCTCAAGAAGGTTCAAATATTCGCTCACGCGCACCGTATGTTGATTTAGTGTTCGGGCCACAAACCCTTCACCGACTTCCTGAAATGGTCAATGAAGTGATTTCAAAACGCCGGCCCGTGATTGATATTAGCTTTCCTGAAATTGAAAAATTTGATCATTTACCCGCTCCACGTGCCGAAGGCGTAAAAGCCTTTGTGTCTATCATGGAAGGTTGTAGTAAATATTGCAGTTATTGCGTTGTGCCTTTTACACGCGGGCAAGAAATTTCCAGACCGTTCGAAGACATTATTAAAGAAGTACAGACATTATCTGAACAAGGCGTACGTGAAATCACGTTATTAGGACAAAACGTCAATGATTATCGCGGAAAAATGCAAAGTGGCGAAACCGCTGATTTAGCGTTGTTGATTAATTATATTGGCGCTATGGATAATATATTAAGAATTCGATTTTCAACGTCGCACCCACTCGCATTTTCAAACCGCTTGATTCAAGCGTATGCCACCGAACCGAAATTAGCGAATCAATTACATTTACCTGTACAATCCGGATCAGACAGAATATTAACCGCTATGAAACGCGGCTATACCGCATTAGAATTTAAATCCAAAATTAAAAAACTAAAACAAGTTCGGCCAGACATCAGCATTACCTCTGATTTTATTGTGGGCTTCCCAAACGAAACAGACGAAGATTTCGAAGCAACCTTAAAATTAGTTGAAGAAATTAATTTTGATAATTCCTATAGCTTTATTTATTCGAAACGTCCTGGCACACCAGCAGCGAATTTGCCCGACAATATCTCTGAAGAAACCAAGAAAAACCGCTTACAGATTTTGCAAGCGAAACTAGTTCATCAAATGGATCAACATAGTTTAAACATGCTAGGAACTACCCAATCCGTTTTAGTAGAAGGTTTATCTAAAAAAAGCGACCAAGAAATGACCGGGCGCACTGAAAGTAACAGAATTGTTAATTTCAAAGGCACAGCTGATTTAATTGGCAAAATCATTCCTGTGAAAATTACTGACATCAAACGGGTTTCTTTGCAAGGCGAAATGATCTAATGGGCCAATTGATTCATATTCAAAAAATCAGCCAACGTAAACATATCCCTTCTGGAACGTTAATTAAAAAATGGGTTAAACATACACTTAAAAATAAATCTGCTGAAATTACCGTTCGAATTGTCAATAACACAGAAAGCCAAAAACTCAATCATCATTATCGAGACAAAAACTATCCTACAAATATTTTATCTTTTCCGTATGAATCTGACCCATTAGCAGGTGACATGGTATTATGCGCACCCCTAATTTCAACCAAAGCAGAATGGGCTCACCTAATTATTCACGGCACATTACACTTAATGGGTTATGATCACGACACCCCCAAAGATGCATTTAAAATGGAATCTCTCGAAATAAAATTACTCTCTCAATTAGGCTTCGACAATCCCTACAAGGAATGACAGCTATGGTATGGCTACAACGATTGCACGAAAAGTTATTATTTAAAGCTAAAAATCGAGAACAATTTTTACGCATGATGCGCAAAGCCAAAGACAATTTATTAATTGATGACTCAACGCTTGCGATGCTCGAAGGCGTGGTACAAATTTCGGACATGCAAACACGCGACATCATGATTCCGCGTTCGCAATTAATTACCTTGAGCGCAGAGGATACACTCGAAACTGCGCTACCCATTGTCATTCAATCTGGCCATTCACGCTTACCTGTCGTCGGCGATAACCCGAACGAAATTGTGGGCATTTTAATCGTCAAAGATTTGATTCCGCATCTATACAAAAAACAAAAAAACTTTAAATTGCGGGATATTTTACGGCCTGTGCATTTTATTCCTGAAAGCAAGCGTCTTTCAATGTTATTACAAGAATTTAAAATCAATCATCAACACATGGCGATTGTGGTTGATGAATACGGCAATATTGCAGGACTAATTACTATCGAAGATATTTTGGAACAAATCGTCGGCGATATTGAGGACGAGCACGACTTTGATGATGAGAATTACATCAAAAAACACAGTGAAACCACTTATATCGTCAAAGCCATCACACCGATTGATGACTTTAATCATTATTTTAATGCTGAATTAGATGACGAAGAATCTGGTACCATTGGCGGTATTGTATTAAAAGCATTTGGGCATTTACCTAAAGTTGGCGAAAATATCATCTATGAAGGTTTTCGTTTTAAAGTATTGCATGCCGACAATCGACGGATTCGTTTACTGCGTGTTCGGAGAAATATTCAGTGAGATTTATTTTTAATATTATTTATTTTTTGGGTGCATTTCTTGCCGGCGCCATACTACCGTTGGCATTCGCACCCAAAGGAATTTATATCTTAGCTGTTCTTTCCCCCCTACTACTTTTTTATGTACTAGAAAATACTTCACCAAAGACAGCTTTTTGGAGAGGTTTGATATACGGCTTAGGCTTTTTCGGCTTTGGTGCGTATTGGATATTTATTAGTATTAATACATATGGCAGTACGAATTTATTTATTTCCAGCTTTATTACGTTTGGGTTTATTTGTATTTTGAGTTTGTTTCCGGGATTTATGGGTTATGTCTATAGAAAATTCAACGCAGGGACACCGCAAGCGTCACTCTTCCAATTTATATTTTTATGGGTAATTTTCGAATGGATCCGCAGCTGGTTTCTCACAGGATTTCCCTGGTTATTACTAGGCCAAAGCCAAACGAATTCTCCACTTCACGGATATGCACCCATTATTGGCCTGTACGGCATCTCTTTTTTAACTGTATTCAGCGCAAGTTTAATCTATACTATTTTGAAAAATTACCGAAAATTATTTGCTGTAACATTAAATGGCTTTTTACTGCTAGTCATTTGGCTAGGTGGTTATGGATTAACCTTTATTCAATGGACACACCCTATTTCTAAACCATTTTCTATAACCTTAATTCAGGGCAATATTCCTGAAATGATGAAATGGGATCCGCAACAAGCGTATAAATCCCTCAAAACCTATGAAACATTAACAAAACCCTTTTTAGGTAAAAGTACTCTAATAGTCTGGCCCGAAACGGCAGTAACCTTTTTGTTACCCGATGCCATTCCCCATCTTGAATTACTCGATAAAGTCGCTGAAAAAACTAAAAGTGCCATTTTAACGGGGATCCCCATCCCCAATAATAATCAATACTATAATGGCGCAATCATGTTAGGTGACGGTGAAGGGCATTATTATAAGCGTCATTTAGTACCCTTCGGTGAATATATTCCACTCGAAAGTCTTTTACGCGGTTTAATTGGATTCTTTAATTTACCCATGTCAGATTTCTCAGAAGGTCCTCAAGCGCAAAATTTAATGTCTACCGATGGCATGTATATTGGGCCTTTCATTTGTTATGAAATTGCGTACACCCATTTATTACGCACAGATTTGCCATTAGCAAACGTATTGGTCACGATGAGCAATGATTCCTGGTTTGATCAATCAGAAGCTCTGGCACAACATTTACAAATCACGCAATTAGCCGCAGAAATGTCACAGCGTTATATGTTAGTTGCAACCAATAGTGGTAAAACGGCTGTCATTGATCCAAACGGAAATATTTTGGTGACAGCACCTGAAAATCAAGTCGCCTATATTACTGCAACTATTCAAGCCATGGGTGGAACCACACCGTGGATTACCTATGGAAATTGGCCCATTTTAATTTTAATGGGACTAGGCTTAGCCTGTTGCTGGAAACGCCGATGAATATTACGATTTTAAGTGTAGGACATAAAATGCCCAGCTGGATTAAAGTGGGTTATGAAGAATACGCAAAAAGATTGTCACATGAGCACAAAATTAATCTTATTGAGTTATCTGACGATAAAGCGATGTTAAAAAAAATTCCGCCCAAAAGTTATGTTATTGGGCTTGATGAAAAAGGCGAAGCCCATAATACAGCGACATTTGCACGTCGTTTGGAATCCATTGGCAATGATGTAACTTTCTTGATTGGCGCGGCGGATGGCTTATCCTTAGAATGCAAAACAAAGGCCAATATATTATGGTCTTTATCTGCGTTAACGTTTCCGCATATGCTCGTGCGGGTTATACTAATGGAACAGTTATATCGCGCATTTAGCGTATTAAAAAATCATCCGTATCATCGAGAATAGTGATTATGCAAATTATTATTGGAGCAGGTAAAACAGGCCAATCGTGTGCAAATTATTTTGCCCGCCACTTTATGCCATATAAACTATTGGATACGCGCACGCTCACGGATGAAGAAAAGACTTTGCTAAAAAATACCAAAGAAATTATTTTAAGCCCAGGAATAGATCCTGCTCTATTCCCTAATTATAAAATTATTAGCGATATTGAATTATTTGCACGTGAGGCCAAGGCACCCATTATTGGAATTACAGGAACTAATGCGAAAGGAACAGTAACGACTCTCGTCACAGACATGATCAATGCTTGTGGCAAGACAGCATTAATGGGCGGTAATATTGGCATTCCTGCTTTGGATTTATTAACAGAGCCTACACCCGATTTTTATGTGTTAGAAATCTCCAGTTTTCAATTAGAGATTACGGATTATTTGCCGTGTATTGCATCAACCATATTAAATATTAGCCCTGACCATTTGGATCGCCATAAAACCATGGCAAATTATATTGCTGCCAAGCAACGGATTTATCGCGACAGCAAAAACTGTATTTATAATTTGGATGATGTCAATACGACACCTGGGCGAGGCATGGCCTCGCCCCTACAAAAAAATATAATTGATTTTGGGTTAAAAGATTTAAATTTATTACCCATTGAAGAATTAAAAATTAAAGGCAAACATAACTATCTCAATGCATTGGCTGCCTTAAAAATTGGTGAAGCCATTGGGTTAGATTTCAAAAAAATGCTCGATGCATTGAAAAAATTTCCGGGATTGGAACATCGCTGCGAATGGGTTACAACTCAAAATAATATTACGTGGATCAATGACTCTAAAGGCACAAACATTGGCGCAACCATTGCGGCATTAGAAGGCTTCGGCTCGGACCACAAAAATATTATTTTAATTGCCGGCGGTTTAGGCAAAGACGCTGATTTTAGCTTATTAAAACCCAGCATAGATAAATTTGTGCGTGAAATAATTTTATTTGGCAAAGATGCCCCATTAATTTTTAATGCGATTCAACGAGGAACTACCGTGGATACTCTTAAAAATTCCATATTAAAAGCTCAAGAATTAGCACAATCAGGCGATATTATTTTATTGTCCCCCGCGTGCGCAAGTTGGGACATGTTTAAAGACTTCGAAGATCGGGGTCGTCAATTTAAAGCCTTAGTCAAGGAATACATAACACATGAAGTTATTTGATCGTTATTTGGTCGCGTCTGCTGTCGGCTTAGTTTGCATGGGATTATTAATGGTTGCTTCAGCATCCATGGTTATTTCAGATAGAACATTTGGCGAGCCCTTTTACTTTTTATTACACCAAACGGTTTTTTTAGTAGTTGGCATCGGTTTTTCGTGGTTTCTATTTCGGTTTAACATGGATCAATGGAAAAATATCAGCTCCCAACTATTACTGCTCAGTTTATTACTACTTTCATTGGTATTAGTTCCCGGCTTGGGTCATGAAGTGAATGGAAGCATGCGTTGGTTAGGTATTGGCCCACTGGGATTACAGGTTTCTGAATTTGCTAAATTGGCGATGATTATTTATCTCGCGAGTTATTTGGTTCGTCGACATGAAGAAGTCAAAAACCGCATTCGTGGATTTCTCAAACCTTTACTAATTATTGGCGTCATGGCAGCACTACTTTTGAAAGAACCTGACTTTGGCGCGATGGCAGTAATTGTTACAACATCACTAGGCATGTTATTTCTCGCCGGCGTTCGCATTTGGCAATTTATATTTTTATTATTGGTTGCGGTTTTAATACTGGCAATACTTGCGGTTTCATCGCCTTATCGTGTTGAACGTTTAACAACATTCATGAACCCATGGGCGAATGCTTATGCGAGTGGATACCAATTAACGCAGTCTTTAATCGCATTTGGTCATGGCGGATGGTTTGGCGTAGGACTTGGCCATAGCACGCAAAAATTGTTTTATTTACCTGAAGCGCATACAGATTTTTTATTTGCGGTGCTGGCTGAAGAATTAGGATTAATTGGCAGCTTATTTATCGTGGGATTATATTGTTTATTTGTCATACGTGGTTTATGGATTGGCTATTCATCTTATCGTCAAAAATTATTTTTTTCTGCTTATGTCGCTTATGGTATTAGTTTATGGCTAATTATCCAGGCAATCGTAAATATTGGCGTAAATACAGGATTACTACCGACAAAAGGCCTAACGCTTCCTCTAATGAGTTATGGCGGAAGCAGTATGATGATCGACTGTATTGCGATTATGTTGTTATTTCGCATTGATTATGAAACGCGAGTATACAAAGCTGGAATTCATCGCGAGGTGTGGCAATCGTGAGCCTTCAAAAAGTCTTAATCATGGCCGGCGGGACCGGCGGTCATATTTTCCCTGGCATTGCACTAGCAAACGCGTTTAAAGCAAAAAATATTGGAGTCTTTTGGCTTGGCAATCAAAGCAGCATGGAATCTAATTTAGTTCCCCAACACAACATTCCCTTCTATTCAATTTCTATAAATCCTTTACGCGGAAAGGGATTTATTCAAAAATTTAAATTTCCATTGAATTTATTGCGCGCCATATTTCAGGCAAAAAAAATCATCAAGCAATTAAAACCAGATATTATTATTAGCATGGGCGGATATGTTGCAGGTCCTGGTGGATTAGCCGCAAAACTATGCCGCATTCCATTGGTAATTCACGAGCAAAATAGCATTGCGGGCATGACAAATAAATTCTTAGCCAAATTTGCCTCGCATATTTATACGGGTTTCCCTGATGTATTTAAAAACGGTAACTTTGTGGGAAATCCAGTTCGTTCTGATATCGAAAAAGTTCCGGTAAAGAATTTATTACCGTCCGAAGAAATTAATATTTTTGTAGTCGGTGGTAGTCGCGGCGCAAAAATATTAAACGATATTATTCCAGAGGCTGTAAAACTATTACCCTCAGAGATTAAATTAAATATCTTTCATCAAACTGGCGAAAATGGCTTAGCCATGTATGGTTCATCTTCTGCGGAAGTTTCGCCATTTGTGAATAACATGGCAGAAAAATATCATTGGGCGGACATTGTAATTTGTCGTGCGGGTGCATTAACCATTGCAGAAATTACCAGCGTTGGGATTCCGGCAATATTAATTCCCTATCCACATGCTGTTGATGACCACCAAACTACTAATGCGAATTATTTAGTTCAACATAATGCAGCTGTATTATTACCACAAACTCAACTTACGCCACAGAAACTTTCTGAAGTTCTGGTTAATTTAATTACGGATGATCAAAAACGACTAGCCATGGCAAAAGCGTCGCGAGAATTACGCAAAGAGAAAGTAGCGGAGAAAATTGTAGATTTTATTTTAAGTTCTCATTAATTTTTATTTTCAGTACAACAAACAAAGGAGTGCCCATGGCTAATTATCTTATTATTGCTGGAACGAGTACGATTGGAACACAACTCGCGGAAAATCTTTTGAGATCTGGACATAGCATATTCATTACGGGGCGCGAAAAATCAAAAATAGCTAATCTCGCCGAAAAACTTAACGTAAAATACTCAATTTTAGATGCAACTAATTTTGATGATGTTGATCATATCTTTGAACTGGCAAAAAACGAAATGGGTGTACTCCACGGTGTAGTAAATTTTGCAGGTTCGTTACTCCTCAAACCAGCGCATCTCACGACTAAAAATGAATATTCTGATGTCATTGCAGCAAATCTCACCTCTGCATTTGCCGTTACTGCTGCTGCTGGAAAACACTTAGCAAAACAAAATGGTGGAAGCAGCGTAGTGCTAATCTCTTCTGCAGCTGCTCTCGCTGGATTTCCCAATCATGAAGCGATCTCCGCTGCAAAAGCAGGAATTATTGGATTGGCCCTATCAGCTGCTGCGACTTACGCAAGCAGTAATATTCGCTTTAATGTTATTGCCCCGGGATTAGTCGAGACTCATCTTACTACATCGCTAACGAATAATAATTTTTCTCGCAAAGCATCTGAATCCATGCACGCACTTGGAAGAATTGGCACTCCTTCTGATATCGCCTCTGCTATTTGTTTTTTCTTGAATCCCGAGAATAGCTGGATAACCGGACAAATACTTGCAGTAGACGGTGGATTAAGCCGCATACACTCAAAAACAAGAGCATAATGCCATGACTATAAGCACGCTTTTAATCACTGGCGGAACGGGATTTATTGGTACACAACTGCAAAAACATTTCGCCAAAAAAAATATTGCTGTAACGTTACTAAAAAGAGATTCGCCTATTGAGGGAACCTTTGATGGTATTATCAATCTTGCCGGTCATCCACTAAACAAAAACCGCTGGAATCAAAAAATCAAAAAATTAATTTATGACAGTCGCATCTCCACAACCCAACGCATAGTTGATTATATAAAAAACACTCCGCATAAACCTAAATTCCTAATCAGCGGATCTGCTATTGGCTATTACGAAGCAGAAAATACTTTTTCTCATAAACTCTGCCATGACTGGGAAAAAACAGCACGCGAAGCAGAAAACTATGGCGTACGAGTATGCCTCATGCGTACAGGTATTGTTTTAGGCAAAAATGGCGGCGCATTAGCGACGATGCTCCCTGCTTTTAAATTAGGCTTAGGCGCTCAAATTGGAAATGGCTTGCAATGGATGAGCTGGATACACATGAACGATCTCATCAATATGATAGATTTTATTATTACGCACGAAGAAATAAATGGGCCTGTTAATTTTACTGCTCCACACCCAGTCACACATAAAGCATTTGTTCAAACCTTAGCCAAAACACTCCATCGACCCTGCTTATTAAAACTACCCGAATTTATAGTTAAAATGCTATTTGGCCAAATGGGCCAGGAATTATTACTGACTGGCAAGCCGATTTTACCAGACAAAGTTTTATCTTTAGGCTATCATTTTAAATTCCCTCTATTAAAAGAGGCTTTAAACGATATTTTTGGAGATGCATCATGAAATGGAATAAAATAGTCGTTATGGCATCAAGTTTGCTTTGTTTAACTCTAGAAGGATGTAGCGTGACTAAAGCTCAGGTATATGAAACAAAATCCCCCGCCCTTACTATTGAAGACTTTTTTTCAGGCCATGTGACCGGTTATGGCATGGTTCAAAATCGTTCGGGTGAAGTGAGACAACGGTTTGTCGTTGAAATGCATGGACAATGGCAAGGAAATATTGGAATACTAAATGAAGATTTCGTATTTGATGATGGTCACACACAAAAACGTCAATGGACATTTACGCGCATAAACGATCACGAATTTAAAGGTACTGCTGCTGATGTCACCGGTGAAGCGCACTGTGAACAGTTTGGAAATGCCATTCACATGAAATACGTTTTACAAATTCCTGTGGGCAAGAAAACCTACAATATCCACATGAATGATTGGCTTTATGCCGTAGACAAAAAAGTCGTGCTTAATAGAACAAACATGACTAAATTTGGATTTACGGTTGGCTCAATAACGGCGACTTTTTTAAAGCATGACTAAAACACTTCGGGTTTGGATTACAGGTGCCTCATCAGGTATTGGCAGAGCTGTTGCACTCGAAATGGCCAAACGAAACTATCAGCTTGTTATCTCTGGGAGAAACCAGGTTAATTTACAAGAATTAGCCACTCTCACGCAGGCTGAGATTGTCCCCTTTGATGTCACAGATAAATCAGCCAATCTAGCAGCTGCTGCTAAAATAAAAGAAATGCTTGGCGGAATCGATATTGTTTTTCTGAATGCAGGTAATTGTGAATATATTGATATTAAACAATTTGATAGCGATATTATCGAACGCATGATCAAAACCAATTTTTTAAGCATGGCATATGGCGTAGAAGCTGCTTTACCTTTACTTCGAAATTCTTCTGCGCCTCACCTCGTTGCAATGAGCAGCTCAGTGGCTTATTTTGGCCTACCACGCGCCGAAGGATATGGTGCGAGTAAAGCGGCTATACGAAGCTTTTTCCAATCATTACGAATAGATTTAATGCCAGAAAAAATTCCCGTCTCTATTGTTTTACCCGGCTTTATAAAAACTCCACTCACTGATAAAAATGATTTTCCGATGCCACAAAGAATTAGCGCTGAAAACGCGGCAAAAAAAATAGTCGACGGAATTGAAGCAAAAAAACAAGAAATTATAACGCCCTACTTCTTTCCCCTCTTTCTGCGAATATTGGGCTGCTTGCCAAGTCGATTAGCCTCATTTTTAGTTCATAAGATGACGAGCACAAAATGAAAATAGGTATTGTAGGCTCAGGAATTTCGGGACTGACTGCTGCATATTATCTTAATAAAGCTGGTCATGATATCTACGTATTTGAAGCAAATGATTATGTGGGAGGTCACACTCATACAATCCCAGTAGAAACTTCTTCGGGAAAATACAATATTGACACTGGTTTTATCGTATTTAATCACAGAACCTATCCAAACTTTGTAAAATTACTCCAAGAATGCAATGTCTCATCTCAACCCACAAACATGAGTTTTAGCGTTTTTGCGCCAGATAAAAACATACAATATTCCGGTGAATCGCTGAACGGACTTTTTGCGGATCGAAAGAATATCTTTAACTCAACGTTTTATAAATTATTATATGAAATTTTACGCTTCCAGACCTTGGCAAAAGAAATCGTTGCTCACACTGATACCACGCTCACTATTCATCAATTTTTGAAAAAAAATAAACTCAGCGATAATTTTAGCGAGCTGTATTTTTATCCATTAGTATCTGCATTGTGGTCAACGGCATTGCGGGATATATCAAACATGCCTATCTATTTTGTTGCCATGTTTTTCAACAATCATGGCTTGTTGAAAGCAATTCCGGATTTACCTTGGCAGGTTATCAAAGGCGGATCTTTTTCCTATATCAAAAAACTTACCCAAGATTTTGCTGATAAAATTTATATCAACACACCCGTCATAAAAATTGCTCGTCGCACGGATGGTTGCAAATTATGGAGCCCGAAGGGAGAACTGGGGATCTTTGATAAAATTATTGTTGCCACACACAGTGATCAAGCCCTTAAATTACTCGCAGAACCAAGCTCACTGGAGTTCGAAATTCTCAGCAAATTTACTTACAGTGAAAACGAGGTAGTACTACACACAGACTCAAACATATTACCACCCAATAAACGCGCATGGGCAAGTTGGAATTATTGGGTTAATCCAGATGCAAATCACAATGCAGTATTAACGTATCACATGAATCGATTACAGAGCATTTCTGCTCCAGAAGAATTTTGCGTAAGCCTTAATGCAACTCGGCATATACAACCCGAAAAAATAATTCAAACGTTCAATTATGCTCACCCTCAGTACACAGTCGAAAGCTTATCTGCACAATCTCGTCAAAGTGAATTAAACAATCACTCAGGAAGCATTTATTATTGCGGTGCCTATTGGGGATTTGGCTTTCATGAGGATGGTGTAAAAAGTGCAGTTAATGTATTCAAAAACGGAGTTTTTGTTTGAAGAGCGCTATCTATACCGGCAAGGTCATTCATCAACGCTTTGAACCCGTAAAACATAAGTTTAACTACAACGTTTTTATGTTATTTCTGGACCTCGATGAATTACCTGAGTTATTTGATCCCTATTGGCTCTGGTCGGCGCGACGTTTTAATATTTGCTCTTTCAATCGCCGGGATCACTTAGGTGATATTCATTTGCCGCTAAAACAGGCTGTGATTGATCTGGTTTTTGAAAAAACATCCCGAAAATTAGAAGGCCCTATTCGACTATTAACGCACTTACGTTATTGGGGATATTGCTTTAATCCGGTGAGTTTTTATTATTGCTACGATAAATCTGGAACCTCCGTCGAAACAATCGTAGCTGAAGTCCACAATACGCCCTGGGGGGAAACATATCCGTATATTTTAACGCCAGAAAATAACCAAGGAGACATTGAACATCAGCGATTTATTTTCCCCAAGGATTTTCATGTCTCCCCTTTAATGCCGATGAATTTCATATACGACTGGCGGCTGAGCACTCCCGGGGATACGTTATTTATTCATATGAAAAACTTACAAGAAAACACTGAATATTTTAATGCGACGCTGCATTTAGCTCGCCGAGAGCTGAATAGCAAAAATTTAGCCAAAACGTTGATTAACCACCCGTTCATGACAGGTAAAATTATTTTCAGCATCTATTGGCAAACGCTACTAACATGGATAAAAGGCGCGCCCTTTTATCCCTACATCAAAAATTAATAGAAGGACTTTCTATGAATGCATTGGCACACAAAATTGTATTTTCATCCCTTAACCGTTTAGAAGAGGGCCAGCTAACATTACATGATAATAATCAAACATGGCATTTTGGCACACCGCAAAAAAATAAAGCTAACACGGCTGAAATTAAAATACACAACAAAAAATTTTATACTGCAGTCTTGTTTGGGGGCGGCATTGGTCTTGCTGAAAGTTATGTGAATGGCGAATGGACCACGGATAATTTAACGCAATTATTACGAGTACTCTTACGCAACCAAAAAGATCTGACAAGTATCGATAAAGGCTTGTTAAAAATTCAAAGTGCATTTCGATGGGTGAAGCATCAACTTAAGCGAAATACGCTTACGGGTAGCCGTAAAAATATCGCCTCACATTATGATCTGAGCAATGATTTTTTTAAAGTTTTTTTAGATAAAACACTGATGTACTCTTGCGCCGTTTTTCCATCGCCTGATTCTACTCTCGAAGAAGCCTCCATTCACAAACTCGATAAAATTTGTCAAAAACTTTCATTACAACCCGGTCAAAAAATTATTGAAATTGGCACAGGCTGGGGCGGCTTTGCTCTCCATGCTGCAGAACATTACGGCTGTGATGTCACTACAACAACTATTTCTAAAAAACAATATGAACTGGCTGCAGAACGAATTCGTCAAAAAAAATTAGACAAGAAAATTACATTACTTCAACAAGATTATCGAACGCTGGAAGGAAGGTATGACAAACTGGTTTCGATAGAAATGATAGAGGCTGTTGGTCATCAATATTACAATACTTTTTTTAATACTTGCAGCCGACTGCTAAAACCTGATGGTCAAATGCTTTTGCAAGCCATTACGATAGAAGATCAATCCTATGAAAAAGCCAAAGATAACGTTGACTTCATCAAGCTTCATATTTTTCCTGGCACGTGTATTCCATCCGTAACTGCCTTGTTAAAATCTATCACCGCATCAAGCGATTTACGTTTATTTCATCTAGAAGATATCGGCACGCATTATGCTAAAACGTTAGCCTCATGGCGTGAAAACTTTTTGTCTAATCGAAATAAAATTTACGACTTGGGTTTTGATGATCATACCTTACGGATGTGGGATTTTTATTTCTCTTACTGCGAAGCGGGATTTTCAGAAGGTTATATCAGCGATGTACAAATGTTGTGCTCAAAACCAAATGCGCTAGGGCTAAAATAATGTTGGATTTTCTTCTTTTCCAATTTCAGTGGTGGCTCTGTGTACTACATAATTACCCCTATTTTCATTATGGCTACATACTCGCTTTTTCGAGCGCTGTATTAAGCTTGTTATTAAAGTATCGCTCGCCTTTCCATAAAAAAATACTATTTGCGACAGGCTTAGCAAGCATAGGCGTGGGAAATGATATTTTATTAGCTTATCTCAAGATATTCGAACTACCGGGTCTATGGCTAGCTGCACTTTGGTTTTGCTTTGCAGCATGGTTTGTTGAAGCCGAATGGATAAACCAAAAAAGACTGCTTTGTGCAGTATCGTTTATGATTCTTGGACCATTGAGTTATATTGCAGGCGCAAAATTAAATGCCCTTGTTTTCTTAGCGTTTAGTTATAAAACGTTGATCTTACTTGCATTAGATTGGTTGATACTAGGATTACTATTTACTCAAGTTTATAAAGATTAGCAAAAGATCTCCCAAGTACATTTTACCTATGTTATCTTTGTATGACACGTATAACGAAGGCCTAAAAAACTATGTTAGCAATCAGATTGCCACAGTCCATTGAAACTCGACTTGATAAACTTGCAGAACGTACCTCGCGAACCAAAACATATTATGTTCGTTTGGCGATTGAACAATTTCTGGAACACCAAGAAGATTACCTTTTAGCTGTGTCACGCCTCGAGAAAAAAACTTCATCAATATCATTAAGAAAATTGGAGAAAAAACTTGGGCTGGAAAATAAGAGTAAGCAAAGACGCAGAAAACGAGATTGAACGTCTCGATCATCAAATACAACGCCGTATTGTTTCGTTCTTAAAAGAACGGATTGCATATTATGAAAATCCAAGAAGCGTCGGTCGTACTTTAACGGGAAAGTTTTCGGGGCTATACTGCTTCCGGAATTCTATTTTCACTTTCCTTGTCCATATTGAACAGGACTACGCTTTTCGGCTTCTATCAGTCGCACAGTGACACCGAAAGGCAGACGAAATATCGATACTAGCTCCAGAGGATTTTAATAAAACCGTCAAATTTTGATCCGTACTTTCAGTGGCATAATGCTTTAATGCCTTGTTGCATAATTATTTAGTGTGGCCTTTGCTGGATAATTCGGCAACAACAGCTTTTACTTCCTCAGACGTTGGTGCTCGTCCTGGTACTACCGGATAAAGTACAGGTGCCGCTTCATATCTGCGCTGCTGATCAGCAAGCACTGCAGCACCGTAATGAACGGGTTCAGGCGCATGTGCTACAGGCTCAGCAGGCGGCGCACTTGGTGCAGGTGCTTGAACAGGTGCGACTCCCTGGAGTACTGGTTCAGCATCTCTTGCACGCTGACCAGCAACAAGTTGCGCAACCGAAACAGGCACAGGCTCAGGAGAATATTGCACCGGTGGTACAAAAAATGGTTC
>JANRJR010000053.1:0-11368 GCA_033763845.1 Gammaproteobacteria bacterium
GCTTTGTCATGAACCGCAATGTCAGCTAATACTTTACGATCTAACTCGATATTTAATTTTTTCAAGCCAGCCATAAATTTGCTGTAACTAATTCCATTTTCGCGTGCACCCGCGTTAATACGCACAATCCACAGTCCACGAAATTCACGCTTCTTCACACGTCTGTCACGATACGCATATTGACCTGCGCGTGTAACAGCTTGTTTTGCTACACGAAATACACGACTGCGTGCTTCACGATAGCCCTTCGCTTGTTTTAAAACTTTTTTGTGTCTTGCTCGCGCTGTGACACCACGCTTTACTCTTGCCATTTTTTACTCCAACTATTAAGAACCGTGTAACAATCTTTCGATGGATTTCTCATCTGATGCACCCACCAAACGCGAACCACGCAAATTACGTTTACGTTTTTGACCTTTCTTAGTCAAAATATGATTACGACCTGTACCACGATGTTTGAAACCACCCGCAGATTTACGAAAACGCTTTGCAGCACCTCGATTGGATTTCAATTTTACTTTTTTCGCTTTTGCCATTTTCAACTCCCAATTAACAACCTATTTTCGTTTTGGGCCAACCAACATCATAACTTGTCGACCTTCTAACTTCGGGGCTTGTTCAATGGTCCCGTGCGGTTCCAAATCCCCTTTTAATTTTTCAATTAAGCGTAAGCCTAATTCTTGATGCGTCATTTCTCGACCTCGGTAACGTAGCGAAATTTTCACTTTGTCACCCTCTTCAAGAAACACAATAATCTTCTTTAATTTCACTTCGTAATCACCCACATCAGTGTTAGGACGAAATGACATTTCTTTCACGGTAGATTTTCGTTGTTTTTTCTTTGCCGCATGTTTCTGTTTATTTACTTCAAATAAGTATTTTTTATAATCCATGATTCGACAAACAGGTGGATTCGCATTCGGTGCGATCTCAACTAAATCCAACCCAATATCCATGGCTTTTTGTAACGCTTCACGATTTGAAACGATACCAATTTGCTCGCCTTCTGCCCCTATTAATCGTACCTCCGGTGTTCTAATTTCACCGTTCACACGAGTATTTTTGTCGTGACTGCTAATGTGCTATTCCTCCACTTTGTTTGAAACTTTTTCCTCAATTTTTTGCTGCAATAATCTTATTACTGCATCAATACTCATCGCACCCAAATCTTGACCGCTCAAAGTACGAACAGAAACAGTCTGCTGGGTTTTCTCTTTTTCACCGACGACAAGCTGATAAGGAACACGGCCCAATGTGTGCTCGCGAATTTTAAAGCCGATCTTCTCATTTCTCAAGTCTAATTTGGCCCTAACCCCTGATTTTTTAAGCAATTGGGCCACTTTTTCGCCATATTCGGCCTGATCGTCAGTAATGTTCATGATTACGGCTTGTGTCGGAGCTAACCAAAGCGGCATTTGACCCGCATGATGCTCAATCAAAATTGCAATAAAACGCTCCAGGGTTCCCAAGATGGCTCGATGAAGCATGACAGGTCTCTGTTTACTTCCATCTTCAGCAATGTAGCTAGCATCTAGTCTTTCCGGTTGAGAGTAATCAACTTGAAGCGTTCCACATTGCCACAAGCGACCAATACAGTCTTTCAAGTGAAATTCCAGTTTTGGGCCATAAAATGCACCTTCACCTGGTGCAAGCGTATAAGATATCCCGCGATCTTTGAGTGATTTTTCCAATGCTTTTTCTGCTTTATCCCATTGCGCATCTGAACCAATACGCTCAGCAGGACGAGTCGCAAACTTTACGATCGGTTCAAATCCAAAGTCTTTATAACACTCAAATAAAAAATCCAAGATTTTTGAAGATTCACATTGAATTTGCTCTTCCGTACAAAAAATATGTGCGTCATCTTGAACAAAACCGCGTACACGCATTAACCCATGCAATGATCCTGATGGTTCATTTCGATGACAGTGACCAAATTCAGCAAATCGTATTGGCAAATCACGATAACTTTTTAGCCCTTGTTTAAAAATCATCACATGCGCAGGACAACTCATCGGTTTGACGGCATACGCTTTATTTTCAGATTCTGAAATAAACATATTTTTACTGAACATTTCCCAGTGACCGGATTTTTCCCATAAGGTCTTATCTAACAGCACGGGTGTGCGAATTTCTTGGTAATCATGTTCGGATAATTTTTGTCGAATGTATTTCTCAATTTCTTGGTAGATAATCCAGCCATCCGGATGCCAAAAAACCATACCGGGTGAAGTTTCTTCAATATGAAAAAGATCCAGTTGCTTTCCAATTTTGCGGTGGTCACGTTTTTCGGATTCTTCTAAACGCTTTATATACAAATCTAAATCTTTTTGAGTAGCCCACGCGGTACCATAAATACGCTGGAGCATTTCGTTTTTGGCATCACCACGCCAATACGCACCGGCCACTTTTGTTAATTTAAATATTTTTAACTTACTTGTGCGAGGCACATGAGGCCCTCGACATAAATCACTGAAGTCACCTTGAGTATAGATAGAAAGCGTTTCACTGGCTGGAATATCTTCAATAATTTTAGCTTTATACTCTTCGCCTTGCTTTCTAAAAAACAAGATAGCTTCATCTCGGCTAATTTCTTTACGCGTAACACCTAAATCTTTATCAGATATTTCATGCATAATTTTTTCTAATTTTTCTAAATCTTCAGGTGTGAACGGCCTTTCATATGCAATATCGTAATAAAATCCGTCTTCAATCACAGGGCCAATCGTAATTTGTGCGCTTGGAAATAATTGCTTAACCGCTTGTGCTAATAAATGTGCGCACGAGTGACGAATAATGTCTAAACCTTCAGGAGATTTTTCAGTAATAATTTGAAGTGATGCATCATCGTGAATTAAATAAGAAGTATCAACTAGCCTATCATTTACTTTTCCTGCAAGGGCAGCTTTCGCTAAACCAGCACCAATACTTGCCGCAACATCTGCAACTGTTATAGGCGTATCAAATGATTTAATAGATCCGTCTGGTAATTTAATTTTGGGCATATTCCGCTCGATATTAATTGGTAGGCACGAGTGGGATCGAACCACCGACCACCACCATGTCAAGGTGGTGCTCTACCACTGAGCTACGTGCCTACAGAATTGCCAAAATATAGCGTACTTTATAAGTCTGTGATAGTCCCTTCAAAGACTTCTGTCGCCAACATAACAGTCTCAGACAATGTCGGATGTGGATGAATCGTCAATGCAATATCGTCCGCATCGCAACCCATTTCAATCGCTAAAGACACTTCAGAAATTAATTCGCCTGCATTTGGCCCAACAATTCCTGCACCAATGACACGATGTGTGTCTTTATCAAATATCATCTTAGTCAAACCTTCATCACGCCCCACACACAATGATCGACCGCTAGCCATCCACGGAAACACACCCTTTCCGTAATTAATGCCTTTTGCTTTTGCTTCGGTTTCTGTCATTCCGGTCCATGCAATTTCAGGATCTGTATACGCAACGGAAGGAATGCAACGCGGGTCAAAATAATGCTTTTTGCCGGCAATCACTTCCGCGGCTAATCGTCCTTCAGGAACCGCTTTATGCGCTAACATCGGTTGGCCGACAACATCACCAATTGCATAAATATGGGGAATATTAGTTTTTAATTGTTTATCAACAGGGATAAAACCACGCTCATCAACTATAACACCCGCTTTTTCTGCTGAAATGGTTTTACCATTTGGCTTACGACCAACCGCAGATAAAATTCGGTCAAATCGCTGCGGATCTTTGGGCGCATCAGTACCTTCAAAGGTTACCCATAATCCATCTTTTTTAGCTTCAACTTTCGTCACTTTTGTATTGAGATAAATATTTTTATAGCGTTTTGATAATCGCTTATGTAACGGCGCTACAATATCTTTATCTGCAGCCGCAATTAATCCATCTGACATTTCAACAATGGTAATTTCAACACCCAATGCGTAATACACCGTTGCCATTTCTAAACCAATAATTCCGCCGCCTAACACTAATAAACTGCCTTTATTATCTGGCAACTCTAATGCACCGGTTGAATCCATAATGCGTGGATCTTCCGGCAAAAACGGTAATTTTACAGGTTCGGATCCCACAGCAATGACCGCTTGTTCAAAATTAATAATACTGTCAGCTACTTTAATTTGATTCGCAGACACAAACTGCGCATTGCCTCGCACCACTTCGACTTTACGTTTTTTTGCGAGCATTTTTAATCCGCCCGTTAATTTTCTGACAACGCTGTTTTTCCATTCACGTAATTTACTTAGGTCAATTTGTGGTTTTCCAAACTGAACGCCAAAGTTATTCATATGTTCGGATTCATCAATCACTTTTGCCGCATGCAATAATGCTTTCGACGGAATACATCCAACATTTAAACAAACACCACCTAAATTTTCGTCTTTCTCCACAAGAATCACTTTTTTGCCTAAATCAGCTGCACGAAATGCGGCGCTGTATCCACCAGGACCACTGCCAATAACGACTACTTCGGTTTGCATGGTTGTCATATTTTTCCTCTACATTAAAACCAATCTAAAATCAGTTAAGTATTTGCTCAATTGGACTATAAATCTTGCGCCTTCTGCACCATCAATCACACGATGATCATATGACAATGATAATGGCAGCATTAATTTCGGCACAAATTCACCAGCACCCTTTTCATTTTTTTGATACATAGGTTTTATTTGTGATTTTGATACGCCCAAAATCGCAACATCGGGCATGTTAACAATCGGCGTAAATGCAGTACCGCCAATACCACCCAAACTTGAAATAGTAAAACAACTGCCTTGCATGTCTTTTGGCAATAATTGTTTATTCCGTGCTTTTATGCTGATTTCTGCTAATTCTTTGGCTAAATCCACCAAGCTCTTTTTGTCGACATCTTTAATTACAGGAACGACAAGTCCTTCGGGTGTGTCAACAGCCACACCAATATGAAAATATTTTTTCAGAATCAAATTTTCACCCGACGGATCCAAGGACGCATTGAATTGCGGAAATGTTTTCAAACATGCAACAACCGCTTTCATAATAAATACCAACGGCGTTAATTTAATACCGTCTTTTTCAAGGCGCTCTTGTTGCGCTTTTCGAAATGCATCCATATCTGTAATGTCTGCTTCTTCAAATTGTGTGACATGTGGAATTAATACCCAATTGCGATGTAAGTTTATTGCCGTTAATTTTTTGATTTTAGTTAATGGCTTAATTTCTGTTTGACCAAATTGATTAAAATCAACGATGGGCGCACTGGGTAATCCACTGCCACTTCCACCACCGCCTTGTGACATTGCTGATTTAATAAAATTAATTAAATCTTCTTTTTGAATTCTATTTTTTAATCCAGTCCCTTTAATTCGAGATAAATCAATATTCAATTCTGTGGCTAATCGTCTTACGCCGGGACTAGCGTAAATTCCGCCCACATTCACAGCAGCCACTTCAACAGTCGCTACTTTTTGTGGTTGTTCAATTTTTTTAGACACTTCTAGAGAAGAAGATGATGAAGCTCTAGGTGCAGCAGCTGCTCCTTCGGATTTTATTTTTAATAACGGACTGCCCATTTTAACTTTGTCACCCACTTTTACTAAAAGCGCTTCAACAATCCCGTCATCCGAAGACGGCACTTCCATACTGGCTTTTTCGCTTTCTAACGTAACGATAGACTGGTCGACCGTAATTTTGTCACCCACTTTAACAGCAATTTCTATAACAGTGACTTCACCGGTTGATCCAATATCAGGCACTACAATTTCTTTAGACAAAAGTCATCTCCTTACTAAACCATCACGGGATTGGATTTTTTGGCACTGATGCCATATTTTTTCATTGCTTGCGCAACTTTTGTGTGTATTAACTTATCTTCATCAGCTAATGCTTTTAATGCGGCAACCACAATGTAATATCGATTGACTTCAAAAAATTCTCGCAACGCTTCACGCGTATCGCTGCGACCAAAACCATCTGTACCCAATACAACATATTTATTGGGAATAAACGCTCGAATCTGATCAGCATACGCACGCATATAATCCGTGGCGGCAATAACGGGCGTTTTATACGGTTGTAACAACTTGGTCACATACGAAATTTTGGGTTTTTCTTGCGGATTTAAGAAATTTTCCCGCTCAATATTTAATGCTTCGCGACGTAATTCCGTAAAGCTAGTCGCACTGAAAACATTGGCATTAATTTCATGTTCTTTTTCCAATATCTCTGCTGCCGCCAAGACTTCACGCAATATCGTTCCCGAACCTAATAATTGCACGCTTAATTTTGCGGTTGGATTTTTTCCTTCACGCAATAAATACATGCCTTTTACAATGCCGCGCTCTGCATTGGCTGGCATTTCTGGGTGCGTATAATTTTCATTCATTGCCGTAAAATAATAGAAAATATCTTCATTTTTTTCGTACATACGGTGAATACCGTCTTGCACAATCACGGCCATTTCATAGCCGAAAGTAGGATCATACGAAATACAATTAGGAATGGTTGCAGAGAATAATAAATTATGGCCGTCTTGATGCTGCAAACCTTCGCCTGCTAATGTAGTACGTCCAGCGGTACCACCAATTAAAAATCCTTTGCAGCGCATATCACCTGCTGCCCACGCTAAATCACCCGTACGTTGAAAACCAAACATAGAGTAATAAATATAAAATGGGATCATCGGAACATTTGAAACACTATAAGAACTTCCTGCTGCCATCCAAGAACAGAATGCGCCCGCTTCGTTAATGCCCTCTTCAAATAATTGTCCGTCTTTCGCTTCTTTGTAATACATGACTTGGTCGCGATCGACCGGCGTATACAATTGCCCGACTGGAGAATAGATGCCGTATTGGCGAAACATCCCTTCCATACCAAACGTACGTGATTCATCAGGAATAATCGGAACGATATGTTTACCAATATTTTTATCTTTCATTAAAATATTAATTAACCGTACAAATGCCATCGTCGTAGAAATTTCTCTGTCAGCTGTACTTTCTAATAACGGCTTTAATTCGCTGAGCGCTGGAGCGGTAAGTTTCACGGTAGAAACAGTTCTTCGTGAAGGCAAATATCCACCCAAATTTTTTCTGTTGTCTTGAATATATTTTATTTCAGAACTATTTTTACCCGGATTATAAAACTTTAATTTATGAATATCGTCATCAGATAAGGGAATTTCCCAACGGTCACGAAATACTTTTAGCGCTTCCTCACTCATTTTCTTTTGATTATGCGTCGTATTCATCGCTTCGCCCGCCGCTGAACCTAAACCATATCCCTTCACTGTTTTGGCTAAAATTACTGTAGGAGATCCCGTGTGATTAACCGCACTGTTATACGCCGCAAAAACTTTGAGGGGATCTAATCCACCGCGTCGCATCGCTTTTATTTCAGCATCACTTAAATGTGACACCATCGCTTTTAATTCAGGTGAATTAAATAAATGTTCGCGAATATACGCGCCATCTTTGACGGCATAATTCTGATATTCACCATCGACGATTTCCATTAAACGTTTTCGCAATAAACCTTGGGCATCTTTTGCAAATAATTCATCCCACTCTGTGGCCCACACAACTTTAATCACATTCCATTGTGCGCCTTTAAATATTCCCTCTAATTCTTGTATGATTTTCGAATTTCCACGAACGGGACCATCGAGACGTTGTAAATTACAATTGATCACAAAAATTAAATTATCTAATCCTTCACGTGCAGCAATGGATAATGCACCCAATGATTCGGGTTCATCCGTTTCACCGTCGCCTAAAAACGCCCACACTTTTCGACTACTTGTGTCAGCTAATCCACGATTGTGTAAATATTTTAAAAATCTTGCTTGGTAAATAGCTTGTAAAGGACCCAATCCCATCGATACTGTCGGGAATTGCCAAAATTCAGGCATCAACCACGGATGAGGATAGGAAGATATTCCTTTCCCGTCGATTTCACGACGAAAATGCTCTAATTGCGATTCTGAAAGTCGTCCTTCTAAAAATGCGCGGGCGTATATACCAGGCGATGAATGACCTTGAATAAACAACAAATCATCTTTTTTAAAAAAGTGCTGAAAGCCTACTTCATAAAGTACTAGGCTCGACGCATATGTCGATAAGTGGCCACCCAGCTCTGAGGATATTTTTCCGCCGTGCAACACCATCATCGCTGCATTCCAACGCAACATTGCAGCAATACGGTTTTCAATTTTTAAATCCCCGGGATAAGCAGGTTGATTATCTGTAGGAATAGTATTGACGTAAGGGCTCTGAAAAAGCTGGTTTAACAAAAATTGTGCGCGTTCTCTTCCATGACTTTCGATGACATCTTCAAAGGCTTCCAGCCATTCGTGTGTTTCACTGGGATCGATATCTTGCATGTATTCGCCTCAATCTAAGAGGCTGCAATGATCGCTGGAAATGGTAGACTTGGCAATATGGACCTGGCGAAACGTCGTAAAATCTTTAAAGCTTTTGAGGCACATAATCCTGTACCTACTACAGAGCTTCGTTACTCTTCAGATTTTGAACTGCTGGTTGCGGTGATGCTGTCTGCTCAAATGACAGACAAAGGCGTTAACAAAACAACAGCAAAGCTATTTCCCATCGCAAATACGCCTCAAGCCATTCTTGAACTTGGCCAAGACAACTTAATGGCCTATTTACGGTCTATAAATTACTACCGCGCCAAATCCCGCCACATTCTACAAACCTGCGAAATTCTTATTGACAAATATCAGGGAAAAGTCCCCTCAACGCGCGAAGCATTAGAAAGTTTGCCGGGTGTTGGCCGTAAGACAGCCAATGTCATCTTAAGTGTCGCGTTTAATCATCCAACCATTGCGGTGGATACTCATATTTTCCGCGTCTCAAACCGCACTAAACTTGCGCCTGGCAAGACACCCAGAGCAGTCGAAGACAAATTAGAGAAGCAAGTCCCCAAAGAATATTTATCAAACGCTCATCATTGGCTAGTGTTACATGGTCGATATGTCTGTGTGGCTCGCCAACCCAAGTGTCAAACCTGTATAATTCTGCGCTATTGTGAATATGAAGATAAAAACTTATGACGGCTTTAACATTTAAACAGAGTTTAGCTTCCTTACCCACGCTGGCCCCGGCGCATGAGTTGTATTATCGCTGCGAGCGCGCAGACGGTTATTCGCTGAAAGTCTATTGGCAAACACTGAAAGAACGTCATCACGATCTAAATGCTTTAGATTATTTGTGTTATTCAGATGATAGACTAGTTGGAATGTTAAATATTTTTTTCTTTTCTGACATTGCTGAAATTTGTGTGTTAGTTGATCCCGAATTTCGCCATCAGGGTATCTTCAAAAAGTTACTTATGATTGGCCTAACTAAACTAAGAAATTACATTGTTCATGAATATATGTTTATTGTGAATGATAAGTTTGAAAAATTTGCTGAAGAATGCGTGAAGCGTAATGCGGTGATTGATCATAAAGAAGTCGAGATGCGTCCCCGCCCCAATATTTCTTATGAGAGCAAGCAAAAAATTACGTTAACACGCGCTACCCTTGAAGATTTAGATATATTAGCGGATCTTCACATTCAATCTTTTGAAAAACCGGATTTTGATTCCATCAAAGAGCGATTCGCGACAACGCTTAGGGAACCTAATCGAAAAGCATATTTAGCACGCAACGAACAAGGTGAAGTTGTCGGTAAAATTCACGCGCGTGAAGATTTTAATCGAATAGTTGTACATGATGTTGGTATTGCGAAAAAATTTCGCGAACAAGGCTATGGTAAAGCATTGATGTTGACGTGGTTAAAAGAATATTCGAGAGAATATGCAAAACCGATCGTGGTTGAAGTTTTCAGTGATAACACAGCCGCGCTGAAGTTGTATGAGAATTGCGGATTTGAGTATACGAACAAATATACTTTTTACAAATTCCCGCTATAGCTATTTAAACTGCCATTGCTGGTGATCGTTGAGTAGTAGCTCCTTCGACCTTATCCATTCTTTCTGTTTCAATTTTTTTAACGGAGTCAGACTTAGCTTCACTGGCTAATTTTAATCCATGTTTTTTGCATAACTGGATTAATTTTTGTTTTGCACCTTCAGGCGCATTTACTTCAACCGCACCATCAACACCTAATTTTTGCATTAATGCTTTTGTACTTTTCACAAACTCTTCTAAATTATTGTCCGTCAAATCTGTCGTTTGAACAGTGTGTTCAACCAATTTTGCCTTTTTAACATTTTTAAAAATTTCAGGGTATTCTGCTTGCAGTTGCTTTTCACGTACTGCATCCCATTTGTTACCTTCAGAACTTTTTGCCGTCGTGAAAGACGCAACAGGTTTAGGCTTAACCATATCATATTGTTGTTGTCGTAATTTTTGGGCGCCAGCAGGAACTGTTTCTTTAGGAATTTCTTTACTCTGTGCGCGTAATACTAAATTATCACATGTAATTGGACCACATGAAGAACCATCATCTTGTGTCCGCGGTGAAGTTACTACATCTCTTGTAAATGCAACGATTAAATCAAACCCTAATTCCGTTTGCAAACGATCAGTGATTGTTTTACTCATAGCATCTTGAAAAGACTTAGAAAATTGACCTCCAGAAGTATCAGAAGTATCATGCTTGCGTGTTTTTACTGTAACTTGTTCACCTTTCTTTTTAAGCTCAATTTCGCCTAATACCCAGTGAGCACCACTGTCTGTTTTTCCAGCATTGTAAATACCTAAATTAACGGGAAATAAAACTCTAAACGGAGATTGTTCAGCATCTCCACCTCTCCAAAGAGATGCGATTTCGCTAAAAACATCTTCAGACTTAAGAAAAGATTCAAGTTGATATCTATCGTATTCAAGTTCTTCAAGTTTGTTTAATAATAATTTTTGGAATTCTTTATCAGTAGCATGTTCATTTTCTACAAAAGCTCTAATTTTTTGTTTCTTTTCGCCCTCAGGCAACCAAATATCATTTTGTTTTTCAATGGCGTTAAGCGCTTCAGCAAAAGTATCAACACCAGCAGCTCTATTTTCTTTACTTAATCGTTGAACAATACTTTGAGGATCAGTATTTGGTACACCTTCTTGGCCATTGACTACATCAAAAATAATAACGTGAGTTCCATCAGATAATGGATTCTTTGTGTTTTCACGCACACGAGCAACTACAGCGTTTACATCTTCGTCGCCGTACCAATAATTTGCTTCTTTCATACGTTCATGTGCCATAAATCACCTCATCAATCCTGATAAAATTCTACCTAAACAACCTTAAGGGAAGCTTAAATCCGTGCTAAAAACTCATTAGACTTAGAAGAGTGACGTCCTGTTATACAAAAACCCACTAATTTGCCGGCGGGAGTATAACACAACG
>JANRJR010000054.1:0-16757 GCA_033763845.1 Gammaproteobacteria bacterium
TCAGTATCAATATTTCGTTTCGCATCATTGGGTAATCGACGATATTCTGTCACGCGTCCTTCGGGTGAAATTTTGAATCGCAGAAATAAGCTTATTGTTGCATTCGCTTTATCTTCAATTTCTTCATAAACATAACGCTCATATGCTGGAAGATGAAGATTATTGGGGTCGGGGTACGTAATTTTACAAACTACTTCGACCGTTTCTGAATCTGTGTTGTGAACAAAATCTATGATTTGCCGATTGGGCTGTGTTTTTGCCTCCAGTACATTTCGAAAAGCGGCATCGTACTCGCGCGTTGACTTACCATTCCCCGGAGCTGTAATCGACGCAAGCTGACGTGTATCAGACGTGTAAGTATAAGTCGTAATATCTACAGCTTTATCAGGAACATCATAACCTTTCTGACGACTGACTTGCGTAAGATCATTGTTTTGATCATAGGCGACTGCCGTATTGCCTGTTTTATTCGATATTGTCGCTTGGTTTGGATGTTCGGTATCAGCATAATTTATACGAACAATTTCATACGAAGATTCATCGCCAAGCTTGGATTGGCCCAACTGAAATGAATTTAATACGTATCCACTAGAATTTTGTGGTGTTAGATGAAACTCCACATAACTATTATCAGACTGCTTAATATTATTAATGAGTGAAGTGTTGCCCTGATATGCATACTGAATATTATAGCCATCGGGTGTTGTACTATTTAATAAGCGGTTTTGGGCATCAAACGTATATTCTTGTAATGCTCTATTTTGATCGGCATCCATAATCGTGATGGTATTTTGATACCGCACGATTTGATAATGATTACCCGAAGGCGTTGTTATTTTAGAGAGTTGTTGATTATTGTCATATTCATAAACAGTCGCCCTTCCTGTCACATCCATTTTTCTCTTCAACAATCCATCAGCACTATAAATTTCAACAATACCGGTTTCAGGATCATGTAAAATCCAAAAATTATTCACAGAATCAAAGCGTATGCACTTTGTTCCACCGAGTGAATCCTCGGCAAAATATAAATTAGATTGATCTCTGCTTTGAATATATCTTGTTAAATGCCCATCCGACTCTTCTAAAACACCTGGATTATTCCCATTCGGTAATGACACAAATTTTTTGTGATAGAAACGCCAGGCTTTAGTCGGATCCGTTACTTGACTGTTATAAACAAATCCCAAACTCAATGTAAAATTCGACTGAGGAATACTTAATATTCTATCTGTGAGAAATAAATTCCCATTACATAGGTTCGGATAAAACATAAGGCCTGCTGCACCCATTCCCGCTTGGGCAAATAAAGGCCCTGCTTTATTCAGCGAGGAATAACAAATACCTAAACCTTTTCCGGTTATCGGCGAGTAGAGGTGCGCGATAGTGTCTTGCATGAGGAATCTTCTCCATTTTTTCTACATAATCGATAAAGTAAATAAATAAGCAATAAAAATATTAAAATAATAGGACCTGCAGCGAGCGCACCTAAAGCAACATGGCTAGATGACATCGAATTACTCGAACCTGCTAGCAATGGCTGCGAGAAATTCGATGCAGTGGATGACAAAGCTGCTCCGCTAAATGCCCGCGCACTAGAATGAAACGAAGATCTCGACGCAAAAAAATCACTGGTTGAGCGCGATACACCCGTTGAATTACTTAAAAATTCAGTAATATTTGTACTCGGTAGTACTTGTCTAAATGCAATTTTTGTTACACGACCCGTCGGATTATTTGAAATATCCAGTTTAATTAATGAAGTTGTTTGTTTTGCTTCTCTCACTGCACGAATTTCATCCAGATCGATATCAGAATTACCAATCTGTTCACTGTGCGGCGTCGGTTCAATTAATGCCCGAGCAATAGCTGCACCACATTCATCAGACAACTGAGTATTACGTAAATTTAAATTATTGATTGGAATCTGAGGCAATACATCGACTAATGCCGCTGTTGCATTCAAACCAACAGCATTACCTTCCAGATTTAATTTTGTAATTTTACTGTCTTTAAGTGCACTTACAATTTCAGCAACAGCATCATCAGGCAAGTTATTACCTGAAATATCGAGAGTTGTGACATTTGCTAAATGTGTTCTCAATGCTTGCGCTAAACTTTCGGCCCCTATTGAGGTCAACTGCGTATTCGCTAGTTTTATTTTCTCAACATTCGTTGGGGTCGTTGAAAAAACAGCTGCAACATCGTCTCCAATTGGAGAATTTGAGACATCAATTGCTTTTAATGTTTTTACTTCTATTAAGGATTTAATGCCTACACTTGTAACTTGCGTACCACCCACCCCAACTTCAGTAATATTTGTTTGAGCTAAATGAGATGCCATGCCTAAAGCACCTGTATCATCAATATCCTGATTATCATTTAATTTTACGACTTGTAGTGATCCCCCTTCTGATGCAACAACTACACCGATAGCCCCATCGTTTCCAATATCATTTCCAGAAAAATCTAGTGATTCAAGATTGCCATTTTTTGATTGTGTAACAAAATTTACAACTTGGTTATCATCAAGACGTGCTTGGCGAACAACAACAGTTTCTACATCCCCTTCAGCAACTGCCGTTCCAAATACACCAAAATCGGCTTGTGACAAATCGTCCTCATCACCTAATACTATTTTGCGAACGTTACGTCCTGGCAAAGCAGTTGATAATTGAGCTAATCCATTTTCATCCATACCAATTCCAGCTGCTTCTATTTGTTCTAATACGCTTTCGGGTTTTGCAATTTCACTTGCTATTACTTGCATACCAAAATTTTGAATAGCATTTCCACTAACTTTAACCTTTGTTAACGACTGCGTGTGATTAGCAAGACCACCGATACTTTTTAATTGGTCGCTATTCACATTTATTTCTGAAAATTCAGAGAGCACTGGCGTTAATTTATTAAATTGCGTATCACCTAAACCTTGATTTGGCATTATCAATTCAGAGGTATTTACATTTTGCAGAAAACCAACTAACTCTTCCATAAAACCATCAGTCGGGAAAAAGTTATTCGGAACAGGAGCACCTAAACTTAAACGTTGAAGTTGTGTTACATGGCTAGACACTTTTGTTAAAAGCGCATTCCACTGAGCAGGCGTCCATTGTTTCCAATTTTGCCCCGAAAGATCAAACTCTTGAAAATACGGCGTTGAACGAAATAGTTCATCTAATTTAGAGTTAATAAAATCAGGATCGTGACTGGATTCCAGCAAACCTTTCAATGCATCTTGATTCGTAAATTTAAGTCCATCGGCAATAAATTCCCATGTCACAACAACGCATTCGTATTTTCCATAATCATTCAGATAAGCATAAGATTTGTTTTGTGCAAGACACGCATCACGCGCATCAAGATAATTATGTAATCCAATAATTTTGAAAATATCTAATAGGATCAATCTCAGGTTGGCGTAAAACACTGCCATCACAAAGGGTAAAAAGAAAACATCCCTTGCAATTTTTACGGCTAACCTCGGAGCTTCCCCATCAGGTGCTTCTTTACCGTTTTTCCAGGCGAGATAATTTTTATAAACATTTTTAGCATATAATCCTTTTATCCCTTCAGGAATTTTATTTCCTACATTTCCTAACGTCGCAGAAAATATATTACTGATAAAAGCTCTGGACGGTTCAAACACCCAAATTAATCCGCCTGCGGGAATAGATGCAGTTACTACGGCTGGCAGCAATGAATGTGCCAAAGTTCCCGCTAAATCATTACTGAAATTACTGGTCAGCGTAATATGATTGGTGGCAGTACCAATCCATAATTGCCCAAACGTTGTTCCATAGCGTTCGAGAGGATAAGCACCATATACAATAAGATCATGCAAAAACATTCCCCAAAACGCAGGCGCCCATAATTTGTTTAAAACAAAAATGGAACCTTGCGTAAAATGTTTTAATCTCTCGGGAGTTTTAGCAGGGAGTTGTTTGTGGAGATCTTGGGCAACAAGTGTTACAAATTTGCGATAAATATCGCTGCCACTGTGGCAACGAGAAGCATTAACCGATGGATATAATGCAACAACATCTTCTTGTTGCTCTTGCGTAGATTCAAGTCGAATACCCGTTGTTAATAACGACTGTCTTTCTGTAGGCTGACTACGCTCTCCATCAACATTTCCATCACCATCAGTTGCAAAATCAACAACCGCATCTTCTCCACCACTATTTTGTGGCAAACCTTCCGATGACATTCTTACATTCCTCTCTCGTGGAGGAGTAAAAACTTGCGCAGGCCTTGCTTGGTATCCGCGTTCTAATTCATATAATTCGACACTTTCTTTATTCTCACCTGACACGTTAAAACTCCTGTATTAGACATTAAAATCATGTCCAAACGTGTTGTCTTAAAACTTATTGAGCCGAATTTCTTAACACAAAGCAATTCTTCTCCACTGAACTCGAAAAATCAATGGATTCTCAATAAAAAATACAGGCGTTTTAATTATTACAGTCCTTTGCCCAGTGAGATATTATTAGCATTTATACTCAAGACTACGCTTGAACGCGTACTTGAATCATTTACCGCTTCTTATTCGTACACCCTTCTTTCAACTACAACTTCTTTCGCTGACAGTGAATCAATCGATTGATACAACGCTTTACGCCAATTAGCTTCTTTGCCTTCGGCAACATTAATCCACGGCTGCATCCAGGCGAGTAATTTTTCGTCTTTATTTAATTCCACAAAAAAATAACGCTTACTTTCCCACGTAGCTGATTTAAAACTCATGACAAACCATTCCATATCACCTAAAACGTGATCATAGAGACCATTCAGTTTCAATTTTGAGATTTCGAGACGCGTTGCTTCTTCACAAATTTTTGCCGTGTGAACATGTGCGCTACTCCAGGTCTGTGGACTATCTAAATCACAACCACAGGCAGTTCTTATTTTTGCAAGAGCTGTTCTCATATGAGGTAGTATGGCGTCATCCACAAATTCACAGTAAGGTTGAATGCGCTTAAGAATAAAACTTAGCTCAAACAGAAACTTTAACCTTGGCAAATACTCTACGAGATTAGCTGTAAAAAACCCCTCTTCCGATTGATTTTCTGTTTTTATATCAACTAACCGATTAATTTCTGAAAATTCAACATCGGCTAAAACAACGCCATTGTTGGTCAATCCAAACAACTCATTTTTAAAAGCGGAAACCTCTTTCTCCAAATCTCGACCAAAGAACATTCCGCGCATCTTTTTGAAATTAGGCTCACTACTGGAGGTGGTAGCATTTGTGCCACTTATTGCAGTTTTATCGTCCATATTGATTTCCTCCACTTTCTGCTTGATTAGAATGTTTCTTAAATAGTCCTGAGGGTTGGTATTGTTTTTGGCGAGTTGTCTTAAACAACATCAAGAAACGTTGGAATCCGTTCGTTTTGACCTCAAACTCATACCCATTTGTTCTTTTATTTTTTGATGTGTTCGAGTTTTTATTGCCGGCTGTTTCACCAGTTTTATGCTCAGCAACGCGCAATGATTTAGCGTTTAAGCTTTTTTGATATTGCTCTCGTCCACGTTGCGACTTGAGAATAAGATACGCCGTTTTTGCTTTTGATAAATGCGCTCTGTTAACTGTCTTTTCTAAGACGCCAATTTCTGGATTTTTATTGTCTTCTTTTATTGCTTGTTTCTTAACGTCATAAATTTCTTTAACTAGCTTAGAAGACTCTTTTTTATCATTCGAAAAGAAATCTTTAACTCTTTCCAGAATTCCTCGCTCCCGACGAGCCAGCTCCTCTCGCGCAATGATTTCTTTGAGATGCTCTCGGTCAACACAAGCATACAAATTGTCACTTTCATACAATGCAATATAAGGATCCTCGCCATCCATCTCTTTTATAGCTTTATTAAGCTTATATTCCTTTTGAATCAGCCTAACGATAGCTGTAATGGCTAACGTTAATACCAATAATCCACCGAATAAAACTACCGCTCCTGCTATTACTATAAACATACCGTGCTACCTCTTTTCCTTAGAATAAAAAACAAAACTATTTTTTAATTAATGACGCTTTGCAACGCCTCTCTGAAACCTTTAAAACTTGTTCGACCAGACATTACATTACTTACACCAGCCTTAAAACACCGTGATCTCATACTTTTACCTTTAGGCGCTAACGCTAATATGGGAACATTTTTGCCGCGAGGCATTTGTCGTAATTTTTTGCAGACTTCAAATCCTAAGTTATCTTTTAAACTGACATTTAAAAGTACTAGGTCAAAACCCTTTGCAAATTGTGACAGCGCTTCTTTTGAATCTCGTGCAATTGTTACGTCAGAAAAGCCACAAGCATATAAGAATGAATCTGTAACGCAGATATTGAACTGATCGTTATCAATCAATAACACTTTTTTTAGCATTTCCTTTTTTTCCTTAGACATATTTATCTCCTTTTATATTTCCTTTATGCAGACCCAATAAATTGAGCATTTAGAATAATCTTATTTCAACTTTTATTAGTATTTGCACAACTTATTGAGTCATCTTACTAACGCTGGATCGGCGTTAATTCGTTAAATTCTGTTCTCGAAATAATTCTTCAATAATTTCGGAGTGTATTGGTTTTATAACCACTCTATTCATTCCAGCATCTAAACATGCAAGATGAATTTCTTTTGAAACATTTGCCGTAACACCAACAATGAAAGTTATTTTTTTCTTGCCAAGAACTTCTTCTTTTTGGCGGATTAGTTTTGTTGCTTCATCTCCATCCATGTTCGGCATGTGAAAATCAATGAAGATGGCATCAAAAGAAGCATCAAAAAGACTAATAGCTTTTTGGCCAGAGTCCGCAACAACAACTTCGCACCCAAGCTGCTTGAGAATGAAACTGAGAGCCTTATGGGCTACAGGGGTATCATCTACAACCATTACCTTGACCCCTTTAATGCTCATCTCAAGACTTCCTCGCACCTAAAATGTTACAATCTACTTATAACAACCTACTTGTGTACAAGTGTACACAACGTAATTGTATATGTCAAACATTTTGTACTTTGGTACACATTTATGCAGATAGAGACCGACATAACAGCAGCTGAGGTAGGCAAACGCCTAAAGCTACTTAGAGTCATGGCTGGCTTAAGCCGGCTTACTCTCGCTCAACTGGCGGGGGTGAGCAAAACATCGATTAGCTACTGGGAACACGGAACTTACCGCTCTATCAGCCCTCGCAGCATAAAAAAAATATTGGAAGCCGCTAGAGAGAAGGGGGTTATTTGCAGTGAAGCCTGGCTTATGAATGGAATGGGGGATCCTCCTAAACCATTGCAACCAACCAGCACTTCTTCTCATGGTGATATTGAAACAAATCTCTCAGCTGAGTTGCTTCAGCATAACCCAGAAATATCTGAATTCTTATCTCATCATAGCTCGCAAGGAAAAGCTGTTATTTTGAAAGTTGAGCACAAAGGCATGTCACCTTTTTATGAAAAAGGCGACATCTTAGGTGGAGTTTTCACTCCTATTAATAAATTAACCTTATCGAACGAAACAATTTGTATTGTGAAAATAAACGGGAAACTCGATGTTAGAAAAATCCGAAAGGGCTCAACTGCAAACAAATTCAACCTTACCTATTTTGCTTATGACAAAGATCTCTCTTCACCATTTGAGTTAATTGATGTTTCTCTTGAAACAGCAGCACCTATTATTAGAATGTGGCGTTAATCATCATCTTCATCTGATTCGAAATCAAATTCCAAGCATTCTTTGAAGTCTTCCTCAGTAAGAGGCTTTGGCAAAACTAAAGTAGCGCCCAATTTTTCAAAATGATCTATGTCTTTTTTATGCGAGTGGGAAGTAATAATAACTACAGGCAAATCTTTTTTAAGCTTACGTATTTTAGTAAGTAGATCTGTTCCCTGAATATCCGGCAAACTAATATCTAAAAATACTACATCATATTTATTTTTACCCAGCTGTTTCAGAGCATCCGCACCTGTCGACACTAACTTACAAGAGTGCCCTAATTCTTCAATAATTCTTTTTTCGGTTTTCTGAAAGTGAGTATCATCCTCTACAACCAAAACATTCCGTTGTTTAAAATAAACTGAAGAGTTCTTGCTTCCGTTTTCGCTCAACAGCTCCCCGGTATTATTCAAATTATACGCGATATATACAGTAACTCGTGTATTGTTTTTTCCACTCTTGATATCAAGTTTCCCTCCCGATGCTTCAATTTTCATTTTAGCTTGAGTAAGACGCAAAGATGGCTTTCGATATATTCGAGTTTTGGAATCAACCTTTCTGTCGTGCTCATTCTCAAGAAGCGCTTGAACTTGATCTTTAGCCATTGCTTGACCAAAATTTTCTATCTCAATTTTTATATACTTCTTATCGAAGGAAACATCCAACTTAACCACAGTTTTTTCTGCACTAAACCTAATGGCATTTGAAAGCACAACACGCAACGCATCGGCAATATTAAAATAATCAATATTAACAACCTCTGGTATTCTTGCTGCAATAGAAACCATTACTTCAATATTCTGTGTATTAATTCCTAAAGTATCACTGATAATTTCGTCAATGAGCCCTTGGAGCTGAATGCTTTGAAAATGTGGTTTTATGCCTTCCTGCTGAAGTGTCTGAAGCTCCCCCACTCCTTTCAAATAATCCAGCGCCTTTTGTGCTTCCAACCCAATAATATCAACGCACTCATGAATTCTATTAAATAACTCACCATATTTCTCAATGAATTGGTCCTTTTTGCGCGAACTCAATTCATCAACAATTTCTTTATAAAAGAACTCTTTTACTTTTTTTAGATCATTTCTTAAAAGGACATCATAGGTGGAAATATTTCCAACGGGATTTCTAATTTCATGCGTTACAGTTGTCAGGAATTCTATTCGAGATTTATTTGCCTCTTCAGTTTTTTCTTTCGCCTCTTTTAATGCCATTTCTGCTTTTTTTATTTCAGTAATGTCGGTTGAAATACCTGCAACCCCTAAAATTTTTCCATCTGTACCATATAGTGGCATTTTGTTAGTTATATAATATTTAGTTTCACCGTTAATAATCACGGGTGGTTCTTCAACATTAAGCCGCGGCACACCAGTATTCATCACATCAATATCTTCTTGCTTAAAAAGCTCATCGTATCCGTCTTTCCAATTTGCAAGCTTTGCCATTTGTTTATATGTTAAACCAACTAAATCAGCTCGGGATTTCAGACCAAACATTTTAGCCAAAGTATCATTTCCACCCAACAATACGCAGTTTTTATCCAACCAATAAACATTGCTCGGCATACATGCAATAATACTTTCATAATAATTTTTCAATTCATTAGCGTACTGCATATCTGGTAAATCTTTAGAAAATCCTTTTTTAGGGCTATTTAAAAAATCTATCATGCGAGATGATTCGTTTTTCCTTGCAATTGTTTTATTTGCCTTACTGGATATTTGTTTACGTTTCTTCATGATATCTCCCTGAACCCTTCGAAATTACAAACTGATATTTTTTTCATAAATTTGTTATACCCTTTAGTCATCCAAGCTCTAATCCCGTCAATCCGAACATCTTTTCATCCTGAGTCGGCAAAGGCAACCCCCTATACATACGCATAGTTTTGAAAACTTCTTGTAAACCAAGCCGCTTAACAAGATCAACTGCGCAGGAATTAATTTCGGGAGTATCAATAAAAATTGTTGTCTCGTGGCTCACAGAATTACACAAATCTCTCAAAAGCTCCTCAGCAATAAGCTCACTATCGGCATACAAGGGAGCGACCTTGTACCCTTCGGCTGAAGTGCAAATTACACCATATCCACAGATCTCACCCATATCATTAATTGCGACCGAGGCAAAAGACAGAGGCATCTCAATCCATTTCGCCAAAAAATTTTCCCTCTGAATTGCAAATATTTTGGCGTCATAGTCGACCAACTGCATAAACGGAATCTCTGTTATCTTTTTAAGAACAATATTATTTGTAACGCCTTTTTGCTTATCTGAAAATTTTGGCTTGCCATACCACCGCATATCAAAAAAATAAGGCTTAAACCCTGCCTTTTTATAATCCTCTACCCGCTCAAGAACACCGCTAAACCCTACAGTTTCACAATCTGCCAATGAATGCATCACTTTATCCCAGAGCATTTTTCCAAAGCCTTTACCTCTAAATTCTGGCTTAACAATGTAAAGAGCCATAAAAGCATACTTGTTTGTATATCTCACACTTAGAAGGCATGCAGCTGGAACATTATTAATAGTTAACAGCGTATATCCACTAGGATTTATTGCATAAAAAGCTGCTGTCTCATATTTTCCTGGATTCCACCCTTCTCTTGCTGACCAGGTAAAAACCATTTCTAGCTCTTTTTCAGACATCGACCGCATACTAATTACCATATTAGAGCCTGTAATCGCTGCATCCTGAGCTGAATCCACCGCGAACCTCCTCGTCAAATTTTGAGATTAAGGCTATTATAGCGTCACTATCTCATACCAATCATCACCTACCTGAAAGAACTCGATTTTAAAAATTTAAAGGGAAAATTCGTGTTAAACGATATAGGTCAGAAAACCCCAAAAGTCGATAATATTCATAAACTTATTGAATATCATGCTCTCATAGCACCTGAGTTGCCCGCTATCTCATGCAATGGGAAATTGATGACCTATAAAGAACTTAACGAACGATCAAACCAACTAGCCCACCTTCTTATTAAAAGAGGGGTTAAAAACAACACTTTCATTGGCATTGCTCTTAAAAAATCCTTAGAAATGATAGTTTCTATAACTGCCGTATTAAAAGCAGGCGGAGCTTTTCTTCCCATTGATCCAGATTATCCTGAAGAACGCACTTATTACATGCTAAATGACTCAGACACAAAACACGTAATAACACATTATTCTTTATTCAAAGAAAATCTCAATCCACACATTGATCAGATATGTCTTGAATTTCATCAGAAAGAGATAATCTCTTTTTCGAAAGAAAACCTTGACACTAATGTTTACTCTAACGATCTAGCTTGCTTACATTACACTTCCGGCTCAACGGGTATCCCCAGAGGAGTTATGGTTTCTCACCATAATTTAATAAATGCATACCATGATTGGATGGCTGTTTATCAACTAAGCCCAAATGACCGTCACCTACAAATGGCAAACTTTACTTTTGATGTTTTTACTGGCGACTTTATTCGAGCATTGTGTTCTGGTGGAAAGCTAGTGCTTTGCCCCAAAAGAACATTATTAAACCCGAAAAAACTTTATGAACTTCTTGTAGAGGAAAAAATAAATTGCGCAGAATTTGTTCCAACAATTTTAAGAAGGCTTTTAAGCTATGCTCATTCAAACCAACTTTCTTTAGGGTTTATGCGATTATTAATATGCGGCTCAGATAATTGGTCAATGCACGAATATCGTGAAACTCAAAAATTATGCGGCAAACACACAAGAGTAATTAATTCATACGGTTTAACGGAAACGACTATCGATAGCACATATTTTGAAAGCTCTCTGACAGCACCAGAACAATTCAATTTAGATCAGACAGTTCCTATAGGAATTCCCTTTCCTCATACCGAAATATTTCTTTTAGATGAAAATCTTCAGCCTGTAATAAATGGGGGTGCGGGAGAAATTTATATTGGAGGCCCAAGTTTAGCAAAAGGATATCTAAATAACCGACTGCTCACATCAGAAAAATTCATCGAACACCCTGTTTTCAAAAAAAGACTCTACAAAACTGGAGATATAGGATTGTTCGCTCCCGACGGTAATCTTAATTTCTTAGGCCGGATAGACAACCAAATTAAAATCAGAGGAATTCGTATAGAATTAAGTGACATTGAAAATGCTCTTAACAGGCATCCCTCAATTGCTGAAAATCTTGTATCAGTGTCACTAGATGAAAATAAAGAAAAAATATTAGTGGCTTATGTAGTTTTAAACGAAGAGTTTAAACTTGACGCTCCTACGCTTCGTAAATTTCTACAATCCAAACTTCCACAACATATGATTCCTTCTAATTTTATTAAACTTGAAGCAATCCCAATCACATCAAGTGGAAAATTAAACAGGAAGCTTTTGACTGCATAACGCAGGAAGAATTTTTTATTCACTTCCTAATTCTAAACCCTGCAGACTCTCTTTCCTCAACTGAGAAAGCGAATAATGGGCTTCTTCCATCGTTATCGTCAAATTCATAGGTCTCTCCATCACTGGTAGATTGATGATTAATTGAAAGGACAGGAATTTTTCCTGAGCGAGATTCACGAAGCTCTTCAACAACATCATTTAAGCTTTGGCTGATTCCTAAAATTTGGGTAACTAAATGCTGAGTTATTGGGTTTTCGTAAGCCTGAAGAATTGGCGTGATACCACTCCTTAAACGACTACGACCTGTTTTAAAAATCCACCAACCTGTTTTAATGATCGAAAGTCTTTGCTTTACTGCATCAATACAACTACTCAGATCATCGTAATGTCTATCAAGAATGATTCTGAGATCTACAACATCTATGCAACGATGTTCAGGCATTGGTTTATTTTCAGTGAACAGACTTTCATATTCACGGATAGCGCGTTTAATTTGTGACCTAAGATTTTCAGTTTGCTCTAACATGATTTACCCTCTTTTTAATGATCTCTTGCGTCTCTGATGTACCATACTTTTCAAGATAGCGATAAATGTCTGAGGTTATCTTCTGAACACGAATTTCCTGGTCTGCTGATTTGCTCATTTTTTCAATAACTTTTTTCTCTTTACTCAAAAGGACTATCATATTCAAGGTAAGCGAAATGATTTTTCTGTCATCCTCAACAAAATGACTAAAAAAGTTTTTTTGGTTTAAGCCTAAAAAGACTTTATCTGTAATGGTAAGATCAGGAAGCTCACTTACATTCACAATATTTTGCTCAAGCATCTGTTCTTTAAGCCTCATAAGATACTCAAGGCTTTCCTTGCTCAAGCCAAACCGTGACACAAGAGACCCTAACAACAAGTCTTCTAAAGGTTTAAGCAAGTATTCAGCATATGCGGTATTTTTTGGCACGAGGCTTTCTGTTATCTTGGGATTTGGCGGAGTATTAATCACAGCGAGCTTTGACTGAATCACAGCTTTATGTCTTTGAATATATTCCGCCTGTTTTTTGAGAAATTGCCGTATCTTACTGAGATGATTTAGATTGTTCTTACTAAAAAACCGACGCCACCATTTACCAAAGAATGCTTTTCTTTTCCCAAAATTGCTTTCCTCTTCTTTTATTATTTTTTGTGCCTCATCGGCAAGATTTAGCTCAGCCTTAAGGCGTTCTTCACTTGAATCAGCTTTCTTAGCTTCAGCACGCATATGTCGTGATGTGATTACCACCTTAGCCAGATTATAAATAGTACTGGGTTTGCACAGAGATGGATTTGCTGAAAGCTGGTTCGCCATTGCTACCCAAGGTAGTTTAGATAATTGTTTTTTTGTTTCACTATCTCCGCACGATTTAATGACACCGTAAAAATCTTGGAAATTAGATTGAGTTAATTTGTCTTCGATTAAACCGTGAAGATCTTCATGGAACAAAATATCTCCATGCTGCAAGGACGGGTCTTGAGATGCCAATGTTAATCTTGAGACCATAGCTCTTGCTAATTTGCGATATTCTTTGTGAACAAGACTTCTTTGTTTTTGCAGATATTGCCTGTACTGGATAACAACATGTTGCGGAACACGGCTAAAAAGACGAAACCTTGCGCGCTTTAGCTCCTTCTCTGTGTAAAGGAATGTGCTCTCGAGGGTACGAAGATAATCATACGCTTCCAATAAAGCACAATGCGTATAGTGAGCAAACCCCTCATTTAACGATGAACTAGCTTTCCCTATCTTTTCTCGGAGTAAAAAACTGTTCGTCGCTTTACCATCAGCTGCACGCTGTGAAACAAGTTTCTTTAAGGCAGAGATACTTCCTGAATTGGCCAGCTGAGCTTGATACTCACGAATACGCTTTCCTTCAAAGCCTTTATGGAGATAATACGCGTTATGATAAAGCTCAAACCCCTTACTTAAAAAATCGTTAAACTCTGGAGAAAAAATTCTAAGCCCGAAAGTCGAATTTGTATCTACTTTCTGCCGAGGGTGTATCTGATTGTGGATGCGAAGTACATAGTTAAGATCAAACAACTCAAAAGCCATTGTATTTTCCTTTAATTATTCGTTACGAAAATTATTGGCTTAATTTATTAAACCGTCAAGAGACTTTCTGTGTGAGAAGAGGTACAACTGTAAATACAATATTTTTTCTGTTTACCCCACCCCAATACCGTGAGTCCCAGCTATTGGGATCACTTGTTCCAATCAGCCAATATGTTTTGATGTTCTTATAAACACCTCTGGGAAACACGTCCAATCTTCTGCCATGGCTATCAATATATTTAGTCGCATAAATCAATACTTTTCCATTCACTACAACCTCATTACTTTTTAAAATAACAGTATCTCCAGGCAGAGCAACAACGGTTTTAATCAGCGGTGCTGTTTTACCACAGCGCATACCAGAAAAAAGATAGCCTTGCCTTAAACCCAGGTCTTGGTATCGGGATGATAAGCAAACTGCAACAATATCATCTCTATGAATTTGATTTACTTCACTTATCTGATGGATCTTATAAATGCCCAACGGCTCGCTAGGTGTAATATTAATAACAAAACTGTTGTAGCAATATATGGATAAAAAAACAAAAAGTACTGTTGTGCTTATTTTTAACCAACCCATGTGAATAGTTTACCTATCTAGTAAATTAAAGAGTTCTTCTTAGCGTATTGAACTACCAACAAACCTATAGACAAAATGATTGTCTCATCACCTCTTTAAGCTTAACATGGCCTCCTATTTATAAAGAGGTGCTAAAAAAATGTCATCCGAAAGCTTTTTAAAATCATCCCTAGACTCTCCACTCCAATCTGATTCAGAAGAAAGTACTAAAGCAAACACCTATGATAAAAGTGGCAATACGCCTTTAATATCTGCCATCCTCGCAGAAGATTATACTGAAGCAACTCGGCTAATAAACCATGGCGCGAAAGTTGATGCATGCAACTCCTACGGCAATACCGCTTTGATGTTTGCCTGTTATGGGGACAATTTGGCTCTAGTCATTTTATTGTTAAAAAACGATGCGCAAACTAACTTTGTGAATAAAAACGGCGAAACAGCATTATTTAATGCTTGCTCAAATATGTCAGGTGAGTCGAACATTGAGATTGTAAAACATTTGCTCGCCAGCGGAGCTCAGAAAACGATTAACACCAAAGAGCACATATATAATGAATCGCCGCTCTCTATCGCTTGTGAATATCAAGATGAGAAACTTGCAACTCTTTTAATTGATAATGGTGCGGATCTGAGACAAGTAGGCAAAAACAAGACTCACACTTCTTGGCTAAAAACTAAAGTTTCTCTTAGTCCTATTCAACTTTCCGAATTAAATGTACGCACTTCAATTTTTTTCCCGAAAGTGATTAAGCGTCGTCATAGTGAATCCGACATCAAATCACTCAGAAAAAATCATGATCACAGCTCAACTTTATGAACACTTCTAAAAAGAGGGGCGCAGGTATACGTTATTTTCTTTATCACAATCCTCATCACTTTCTTGATCAACTAGTTCCTCGCTTCGTGGAACTTCTTGACTGCTATCATCATCACTGTTATGGCTAACAGGGATTGGGGTTAAAGCAGGCAATAATTCAACAATACGCGCTAAAACTTTTCGATAAAAAATTTGATTATCCACCTCATCTGCAGATAGCCAATCGTAATACGAACATGAGGCGTGCTGACGCAAATCTGAAGGTTCACAAGAAGTAAGCGTTATGCTTTTGTAAAAACGACTGTAGGTAACACCATAGAGTTGCCCATCCTGAAATTCCTGAAGTATTTTTGCTGCTTGCCTGATCGGAAGAGAGTCATCAGAATTCTCCGCAAAAAGTAAAACAAAATTCACAGTTTTTTCGGGGTTAATTTTAACACTCTCCTGATTATGCTTAGAAACACAATTCAAAAAAAATACATGCCCTGGAATTTCTGGGGTCTCTAAATAGTCGAAATGATCAACATCTGATTTATACCAACCAATATTTGTCGAAATAGCTTCAAGAAAACTTAATTTACTGCTATTACCCAAAAGCGTTACATGCAAATGAGTACGACCATAACGAAGCGCTGTTGAATTCGGAAAAACTAAAACGCCTACTAACATAGGATGTTTTTCTTTTTCTGGTTCTTGACGCAAAAGCTGACCAGCTATCTTAGAAGGACTGTCTTTAAAATCTTCCATTTTAAACTCCTTCGAATATTACATTTACCTTTTTTGGGGGAACAATAAAGATGGCGATTGTCGCGCAGACTCTTCCTGATAAATTTCACCTAGCTCAGTAGAAATTTGACTTGAACAAGGTCTTAAAAAAACATCCTGCGCCCAACTTTTTTCAATTAATTTTGCTAACTTCAAAGGTGTATGATCAGGTATTTTTTGACGAAACTGTTTATCTCCCACTTCCCTCATTATTTTTAAGGGATTCCAACCTTCAAAAGGTCTTTGTTGAGACATACAACACCATATTAATATTGCCAAGCTATAAATATCATTTGGCTTACTATACTGTGTTTTGCCACTCACATCAGCGGACAAAAAAGCTTCGGGTGCGACAAATGCTGCTTTTCCTGCAAGCGCAGTGGTTGTTGAACAATGCGTATGCTCTTCTTGCAAAGGACGAGAAATTCC